>NZ_JBSHIM010000004.1:77577-225117 GCF_053618975.1 Microbacterium sp. NPDC055599
GGAACCGTCACCCTCAAACAAAACAGAAGGAATATAGGGTAGTTCGAATCCCAAACACCGAAACCCTCCGGCCCCCAACCCCCCCCCCGCTTCCGCGTGCTCCGGCGGGTGGTCAGACCCACTGCACCAGCTGCCAGATGAGGCCGTTGGGGTCGGCGAACTGGCAGTAGCGCTCGCCCCACGGCTCGGTCTCCGGCGGTGTGACGACGCGGGCGCCGGCGGCGGCGATGCGGGCGAAGGCGGCGTCGAGGTCGTCCACGACGAACACCAGCAGCGTGCCCTGGCCTGCCGATCCGGCGATCTCCTCCGGGCGGAACGTGGGGAGCCCGGTCTGCAGGAGATCAGGTTCGGCGGGGAACCCGGGTGCTCGAGCGACACGAAGCCCTCGGCGGACATGGCCTCCGTGAATCCGAAGTGGGTGGTGGCGAAGGCTGCGGAGGCGGCGATGTCTGGCACGTTGAGCGAGAGGGCGGTCTGGGTGATGTTCATGGGTCTCCTGTTCTAAACAACGTACAACGTACAGGATTAAGTGCGCCGACGGCTAGGCTATTCCCAATGGCGAAGAATCTGGTCGATCTGCTGTGGCGTGACAGTGCCGCTGAGACCTCGTCGCGCCGTGGACCGCGAGCCCGCCACTCCACCGACGACGTCGTGACGCGCGCGATCGACCTGGCCGATGCCGACGGCCTCGCCGCGGTCACCATCCGCGCTCTGGCCCAGGCATTGGGCCTCACCCCGATGTCGATCTACACGCACGTCAACAGCCGGGCGGATCTGCTCGTGCTGATGGCCGACGCGGTCCACGGACAGCGCGCACCGTCGGGCGATGCTGACGGGTGGCGAGCCCGCGTCCGCCTCGTCGCCGCGCACAACCTCGCCCTCTACCGCGCGCACCCCTGGCTGCTCGACGTGCACGACCCCCGCACCGCTCTCGGCCCCGGCACCATCGCGACGTACGACCGCGAGCTCCGCGCCTTCGACGGGCTCGGCCTCGACGACGTGGAGCGCGACGCGGCCCTCACGTTCGTGCGGGAGTTCACGCGGTCCGCGGCCGCACGCCTGCGTGACGCCGCGGAAGCGGAGGACTTCGCGCCGATCTGGGCGGACGCCGCTCCGCGGCTCGCGGGCTATCTCGGCGACGACTACCCCCTGGCGCAGGCCGTGGGCCGGGCCGCTGGCGAGGCCATGGGCGGCCCGTCCGATGCGGACGCGGCCTGGGAGTTCGGGCTCGCGCGCGTCATCGACGGGCTCGCCGGTCTGATCGAGACCCGAGACGCGGCGCCCTGATCAGTCCTTCGGCTTGACGATCGCGATGGCCCCGGTCTCCGCGGCGACCTTGCGGCGGTAGAGGCGACGCTGCTCCGGCAGGGACACGTCGAACGTGACCGCCAGGATCCGGATGACCGCCGTCACGACGATGCCGACGATCGCGGCCAGCGTGATCGGCATGCCGACCGCGTTCGCGATCACGATGAACGTGCATCCTGCCGCAGCCGCGACCGCGTACAGCGAGCCGACGTGCATGATCGCCGTCGGCAGGCCCATCAGCATGTCGCGCAGCACGCTCCCGCCGACCGCGGCGCAGACGCCGATGAACACGGCGGGCACCTCGGGGATGCCGAACGCGAGGGCCTTGCTCGTGCCGAAGGCCCCGAACATGCCGATCACCACGGCGTCGAGCACCACGATCGCGGTGTTGAGGCGGGTGAACAGTCCCGCGAGCAGCATGCCGAGGAGCGCGGCACCGGCAGCGGTCACCAGGTACCACTGGTTCTGCAGGGTCGCGGGCGTCTGCCCGAGCAAGATGTCGCGGATGAGACCGCCGCCCATGCCGATCATGATCCCGATGATCGCGACGCCGAGCCAGTCGAGCCGCCGCTGCCCCTGGAATCCGGCGGCGAACATGGCACCCTGCACCCCGCCGAGCCCGACGCCGAGGAGGTCCGCCCACAGCGGAATGGTGAAGAGCGGTTCGGTCACCCGTCCATTGTCCCGCACGGAGGATAATCGGAAGGTGCCCACCTACCGAGACGAAGCGGTGATCCTGCGCACCCACAAGCTGGGCGAGGCGGATCGCATCGTCACGATGCTGTCGCGCCGGCACGGCAAGGTGCGGGCGGTCGCGAAGGGCGTGCGGCGCACGTCGTCGAAGTTCGGCTCGCGGCTCGAACCGTTCATGGTCGCCGATGTCCAGCTGTACGAGGGGCGCTCGCTCGACATCGTGCAGCAGGCGGAGTCGCTCGGCGCGTACGGCACCGACATCGCGGCGCACTACGACCGCTTCACCGCGGCCAACGCGATGGTCGAGACCGCCGACCGGCTGAGCGACGCGGAGGCCACCCCGGAGCAGTACCTGCTGCTGGTCGGCGGACTGCGTGCGCTCTCGCGCGGAGAGCACGTGCCACGCAGCATCCTCGACTCCTACCTCCTGCGCGTGATGTCGCTGTCGGGGTGGGCGCCGTCGCTCGACGACTGCGCCCGCTGCGGTGCCCCGGGTCCGCACACCGTGTTCGTCGCACAGCTGGGCGGGCTCGTGTGCCACGCCGACGCCCCCGCGGGCAGTCCGCGCATCGCCGAGAAGACCCTGGCACTGCTGCGCGCGCTCATCCGCGGCGACTGGGAGCTCATCGACGCCGCCCCGCACGCCGACACCGCTGCCGCCTCCGGCCTGGTGGCGGCCTATGCCCAGTGGCACCTGGAGCGCGGCATCCGCTCTCTCGCGCACGTCACCACCACCCCGGGAGAAGGAGCACGGTGAGCCCGAAGCCCTACACGCACAAGGACGCCGTCGCCTACCGGCCGCTCGACTGGACCGGGGTGTATCCGCCGCCGTTCCCCGCGGTGCCCGAGCACGTCGCGATCGTGATGGACGGCAACGGCCGCTGGGCGAACCGCCGTGGCCTCAGCCGCATCGAGGGGCACAAGGCGGGGGAGGAGGTGCTGCTCGACGTGGTCGCCGGCGCGATCCAGGCCGGGGTGAAACACCTCTCGGTCTACGCCTTCTCCACCGAGAACTGGGCCCGGTCGCCCGAGGAGGTGCGCTTCCTGATGGGCTACAACCGCGACGTGCTGCACCGCCGCCGCGACCAGCTCAACGAGTGGGGCGTGCGGGTGCGGTGGGCCGGGCGCAAGCCGCGCCTGTGGGGCAGCGTCATCAAGGAGCTGCAGTACGCCGAGCAGCTCACCCGCGGCAACGACGTGCTCACGCTCACGATGTGCGTGAACTACGGCGGCCGCGTGGAGCTGGTCGACGCGATGCGGGCGATCGCCGCCGATGTCGCGGCGGGGCGCCTCAAGCCGAACGCGATCACCGAGAAGACCGTCCGGCGTCACCTCTACGTGCCCGACATGCCCGATGTCGACCTGTTCCTGCGCAGCTCGGGCGAGCAGCGCACGTCGAACTTCCTGCTGTGGGAGTCGGCCTACGCCGAGATGGTGTTCCTCGACACGCTGTGGCCCGACTTCTCGCGCGAGGAGCTGTGGCGCGCGATCGGCGTCTACCTGTCGCGCGACCGGCGCTTCGGCGGAGCGATCGACACCCCCGACGCCTCGGCCTGAGCACGCAGCCAGCGCTCCGTCTCGCGCGGGTGCGTCAGCCGCACGACGGTGAGGTGCGGGAAGCGCTCGACGTAGCCCGGCATCCGCTCGCTCCAGGTGTGCAGCGTCTTCGTCTGCCACGCGAGGATGTTCTGCTCGGGGTCGCGGTTGAGCAGGTTCCACGGCCCCTTCTCGCGGTTTCCGTTCCAGAGTTCCTTCCGCAGAATGCCGCGGGCCAGCGTCCGCCGCAGCAGCCGGCCCCGCACCACCGGGTACGGGTAGTCGAGCCAGACCGCGAGCTGGGCGCGCGGCGTCAGGAACGCGTCGGTGCCCTTGCTCGTGTACTGCCACTCGGTCACCCAGCGGTCCTCCGCCGCGAAGGCGCGCACGTCGTCGAGGAACTCCGGGCGCGGAGTCCAGCCCGGCCCGTGGAACAGCGCGTCGATCTCGACGTGGCGGAGCCCCCACAGCTCGCCGAGGCGACGCGCGAGGGTGGTCTTGCCCGAGCCCGTGACGCCCGCGACGAGCACGCGCTCCGGCCGATGAGGGAGCGGGTCGTCGGCGGAGAGCATCCGAGCATCCTACCGAGCACGGAATACCCCGGGAGTGCATGCGGTTGGATGAAGGTGTGACTGAACCCATCTCCATCGACATCTGGTCCGACATCGCCTGCCCGTGGTGCTACATCGGCAAGCGCAATCTCGAGAAGGGTCTGGAGGCGGTCTCCGCCGACGAGGACGCCCCCCGGGTCACCGTCACGTTCCACTCGTTCGAGCTCTCGCCCGACACACCGGTCGACTTCCACGGCGACGAGGTCGACTTCCTCGCCGGGCACAAGGGCATGCCGCGTGAGCAGGTCGAGCAGATGCTGTCGCACGTCACCGGCGTGGCCGCGGACGCGGGGCTCGAGTACCGCTTCGACCTGCTGCAGCACACCAACACCGTGAAGGCGCACGAGCTGCTGCACTTCGCGAAGGCTGAGGGGCTTCAGCACGAGATGGAGGAGCGGCTGATGTCCGCGTACTTCACCGAGGGCAAGCACGTGGGTCGCATCGACGATCTGGTGGCGCTGGCGGCCGAGGTCGGCCTCGACGCCGACAAGGCCCGCGCCGCGCTCGAGAGCGAGCAGTATCTGCCCGACGTGCGTCAGGATCAGGCGCAGGCCCGGGCGTACGGCATCCAGGGCGTGCCGTTCTTCGTGGTCGACGGCCAGTACGGCATCAGCGGTGCGCAGCCGCCGGCAGCGTTCGAGAACGTGCTCCGCGACCTGTGGGCGCAGCGCGGCGAGGCCGTCGAGGCCTGACCGCCGCCGGCCGAGAGCATCAGAACGGCGGGGACCCGATCGCGGGCCCCCGCCGTTCTCTCGTTCGCGTCAGACGCGCTGCTGGCGAGGTGCCAGCGGCAGGGGTTCCATAGGCTGGTCGTCGGCGGTGAGATCGATGCCGAGGTCCTTCGCATAGACGACCCGCGAGGCGATGCGCACCTGATCGCCGCTCTCGGTCAGCTCGAACACACGCCCGCCGCGGAGGCGGTTGCGCTCCGCTCCGTCGAGGCCGTACGCGCCGAAGCCGGTTCCCGGCGCGTAGCCGAGCAGCACGCCGTAGTAGTCGCCCATGTAGTCGTTGACGTGGTCGTGGCCGACGAACACGCCCTTCACGTCGCCGCGCTCGACGATCGCGTTGAACATGCCCGAGTTGAAGGGCCCGGGGCACTCGTCCTCGTTGCGCTCTCCGACGATGCCGTGGCGCGCGCGGCCGCGGGCGGCGTCGGCCTCCGTGCGGGTGTCCACGCCGCCCCACCACATGAACCGGTGCTCCCAGAGCGCGATGTGGAGGAACATGAGGGCGGGGACCTTGCGGCCGGCGCGCTGCTCGAGCCGCTGCGACTGCTCGCGATACCAGGCGACCTGGTCCATGCGCACCCAGTCCCAGGTCGGGTAGCCGGCGAAGTCCTGTCCGGCGAGGGCGTCCGGGGCGTAGCGGCCGGAGTCCAGCAGCCAGAGCGCGAACGCCTCCCGGTTCTTCTTCGCCGACGAGCCGATGGTCAGCAGCGTGTTGCTGGTGCCGGTCACGCCGCGCGTGCTCTCCGCGTTCACGTTGTACTCGTACGAGCGGTAGATCTTCAGCATCCCCGCCTCGTCCACGCCCGACTGCGGGAGCGAGTCCTCGTCGTGGTTGCCGTAGGTCACCGCCCACGGGATGCCGCGGGACTCCATCGGCCACACGACGTTGTTGATCGCCTGCTTCACGGCGAGACGGGTCTCGCATCCGCCCGTGATCACGTCGCCGTTGATCACCACGAGGTCGGGCTGCTCCTGGTCGAGCACCTTCTCGATCAGCTCGACGGTGCGGCGGTCGGTCTGCTCGTCGTCCTGCGTGTCGTTGAACTGCACGACCGTGAAGGTCCCGTCGGCGCGGAACCGCAGTCCACGCGCGGCTTTCGCTGTCGAGGCGACCACGGTCGTGTCGGCGGCTGCGGCGGTGGTGCCGATGGGCAGGGCGGAGCCGAGGGCGCCGAGCGCTCCGGCGGTGAGGACGGTTCGCCGGCTGATCGGCAGTCGGTCGGGCATGCGGTGTCTCCTTCATCTGTGGCGGGTGTGGCCGCAGGGGAGACTAGGGGCGCCGGATGGCGAGGGTCTGACGAGCGCGTGAACACCGCGGCCGTTCGAGGGCCGCGAGCAGCCCGTTCCGGGTGACGCGGGGGTGAACGAGCGCGGCCCCGGGTCAGCGGGAGAGTGCGGCCTCGATCGCCTCGACGATCTCGGGGGAGTCCGGCTTCTGCTTCGGGCGGAAGCGCAGCACCTCTCCGTCGGGCAGCACCAGGAACTTCTCGAAGTTCCACTCCACCCGTCCGGCCTTGCCGCCCGCGTCAGGGGTCTCCTTGAGCGCCTTGTACAGCTCGGACGCGTTCCTGCCGTTGACCTTGACCTTGTCGTTGACCGGGAAGGTCACGCCGTACGTGGTGGAGCAGAACTCGAGGATCTCGTCGACCGAGCCCGGCTCCTGACCGAAGAACTGGTTGCACGGGAAGCCGACGACCGTGAAGCCGCGGTCGCCGAAACGGCGCTGCAGCTCCTCCAGCTGCTCGTACTGCGGGGTGAGCCCGCACTTGGACGCCACGTTCACCACCATCACCACGTCGGCACCGAGATCGTCGAGGGTCTTCTCCTGACCCTGAGCGTCGGTGAACGGGATCGAACGGAGCGCGGAATCGGTCATATGCACAGCTTAGGTCGCCGCATCCGCAGGGGCTCCGGGTCTGGGAGAATGGACGTGCCATGACTGTCGCCACCGCCCCCGCCCGCCCCCTCCGCATCGGCCCGATCGACCTCGACGTGCCGGTCGTGCTCGCACCCATGGCGGGCATCACCAACACGGCCTTCCGGCGACTGTGCCGGGAGTACGGCGCGGGGCTGTACGTGAGCGAGATGATCACGTCGCGCGCGCTGGTCGAGCGCAACGAGACCACGATGCGGCTGATCCGTCATCACGAGTCCGAGACGCCGCGGTCCATCCAGCTCTACGGCGTCGATCCGAAGACGATCGCGGAAGCCGTGCGCATCATCGTGGCGGAGGACCACGCCGACCACATCGACCTGAACTTCGGCTGCCCGGTGCCCAAGGTCACGCGCAAGGGCGGCGGGGCGGCTCTGCCCTGGAAGTCGAAGCTGTTCGCCGACATCGTGGATCAGGCCGTGAAGGCCGCCGGCGACATCCCGCTCACGGTCAAGATGCGCAAGGGCATCGACCGCGATCACCTCACGTTCCTCGACGCCGGGCGCGCGGCGGAGGACGCCGGCGCGGCCGCGGTGGCGCTGCACGCCCGCACCGCGAGCGAGTTCTACTCCGGCCACGCGGACTGGAACGCGATCGGCGAGCTCAAGCAGGCCGTCACGAGCATCCCGGTGCTCGGCAACGGTGACATCTGGTCGGCCGACGACGCCGTGCGCATGATGGCCGAGACCGACTGCGACGGTGTGGTGGTCGGTCGCGGCTGCCTCGGGCGGCCGTGGCTGTTCGGCGAGCTGGCCAACGCGTTCGGTGGCAAGGGCAAGACGGTCGACGCCACTCTCGGCTTCGTGTCGGATGCGTTCCGCCGTCATGCCGAACTGCTGGTGGAGTTCTTCGAGGACGAGGACCGCGGGTGCCGCGACGTGCGCAAGCACGTGTCGTGGTACTTCAAGGGCTACCCCGTCGGCGGCGACATCCGCACGGGCCTGGCGACGGCGTCGAGCCTCGCCGAGATCGACGAGCTGCTGGGTCGCCTCGACCGGTCGGCACCGTACCCTGGAGCCGACGCCGAGGGGCAGCGCGGGCGCGCCGGTCACCCGAAGAAGACGGCGCTGCCGGAGAAGTGGCTGGAGTCGCGCGAGCTGGCCTCCAGCGCCTCGGAGATGATGCGTGGAGCGGAGATCGAGAACAGTGGCGGATGACCCCTCGGTCGGCGGTCGCGCCGACGGCTACCACCCGCGCGACGCCGAGCGCTTCTTCGCCGAGACGCACCGCTCCGAGCGCGACGACTTCGCGCGTGACAGGGCCCGCGTGCTCCACTCGGCCGCGCTGCGCCGTCTGGCCGCCAAGACGCAGGTGCTCAGCCCGGCGAGCACGGCCGACTTCGCGCGCAACCGCCTGACGCATTCGCTCGAGGTGGCGCAGGTGGGTCGCGAGCTCGCCGCGGCGCTCGGCGTCTCCGCCGACGTGGTCGACACCGCCTGCCTGAGCCACGACCTCGGCCATCCGCCGTTCGGTCACAACGGCGAGCGGGCGCTGAACGAGTGGGCGGAGCCGATCGGCGGCTTCGAGGGCAATGCGCAGTCGCTGCGCATCCTCACGCGCCTCGAGGCCAAGGTGCTCGACGCGGACGAGCACTCGGTCGGCTTGAACCTGACCAGGGCCAGCCTCGACGCGACCTGTAAGTACCCCTGGACGGTGGACAGCCCCGTGCCCGACCCGGGCGGCCGGCTCAAGTTCGGTGTGTACCCGGAGGACGAGGCGGTGTTCCGCTGGATGCGCGAGGGGGCGCCCGGCCGCCTGCGGTGCATCGAAGCCGAGATCATGGATCTCTCCGACGACATCGCCTACTCGGTGCACGACTTCGAGGATGCGATCGTCAACGGCTACGTCGACGTGGCGCAGCTCGCCGACCCCGCGGCCCATGAGGCACTGCTCAGCCGCATCCAGCAGTGGGTGGGCTATGACTTCACGCGCGACGAGCTCGCCGACGCCCTCTACCGTCTGGCATCGCAGCCGATGTGGCTCGCGTCGTTCGACCGCTCGCGACAGTCGCTCGCACGGCTGAAGAACCTCACCAGCGACCTGATCGGGCGCTTCGCCCGTGCGGCCGTGTCCGCGACGCGCGAGGCCTACGGCACGGCACCGCTGGTCCGCTACAACGCGCACGTCATCGTGCCGCGCGTGATCGAGGTCGAGATCGCCGTGCTCAAGGGCATCATGGGTCAGGCCATCGTCACGATCGACGCACGAAAGGGCGTGTACAAGGAGCAGCGGCGGGTGCTCAAGCGCCTCGCCGACGCCCTGTGGTCGACCGATGCGCTGTGGTCGGCCGGTGCCGACGTGCTGGAGCCCGCGTTCGCCGCCGACTTCGTCGCCGCCGAGAGCGACGCGGAGCGGGCGAGGGTCGTGGTAGATCAGATCGCGAGCCTGACCGACCAGAGCGCGGTGGACTGGCACAACCGGCTCGTCGGGGAGATCGACCCGGCGGAGGTCGGCATCTGGACCCCGCGTCACGCGAGACCCGGCACGCGCACCCCCGTCACGCGGCGTCCCGTCGCCGAAGGGGCGCACTGATGCCGCGGATCCGGCAGGCCGACGTCGACGAGGTGAAGGCCCGCACGAACATCGCCGACATCGTGGGCGAGCGCGTGGCGCTGAAGTCGGCGGGGGTCGGATCCCTCAAGGGGCTGTGCCCGTTCCACGACGAGAAGAGCCCGAGCTTCCACGTCCGCCAGCAGGTCGGCTACTACCACTGCTTCGGCTGCGGGGAGTCGGGCGACGTGTACTCGTTCCTCCGGGCGATGGACCACGTGAGCTTCACGGAGGCGGTCGAGCGCTTGGCGGGCCGCATCGGCTACACCCTGCACTACGAAGACGGGGGAGCGGCCCCGGAGACCAGTGGCCGCAGCCGCCTGTACGCGGCGAACACCGCGGCGGCGGAGTTCTTCCGCGCCCAGCTGCTGACCCCCGACGCCGAAGCCGCGCGTCGGTTCCTCGGCGAGCGGGGCTTCGACGCCGGAGCGGCCGCGCACTTCGGGGTGGGCTTCGCGCCGCGCGGGTGGGACGGGATGCTCAAAGCGCTGTCGGCGCACGGCTTCACGCGCGACGAGCTCAGCGCCGCTGGACTCGTGTCGACCGGGCAGCGCGGCGTGTACGACCGGTTCCGCGGGCGACTGGTGTGGCCGATCCGCGACGTGTCGGGACAGACCATCGGCTTCGGCGCGCGCAAGCTCTTCGACGACGACCAGGGCCCCAAGTACCTGAACACGCCCGAGACCCCGATCTACAAGAAGGCGCAGGTGCTGTACGGGCTCGACCTCGCCAAGCGCGACATCGCCCGCGGCGACCCCCGGCGCGTCGTTGTCGTCGAGGGCTACACCGACGTGATGGCGTGTCACCTCGCCGGTCTCACGACCGCGATCGCGACGTGTGGAACGGCGTTCGGCACCGAGCACATCAAGGTCCTGCGCCGTGTCATGGGCGACGACAACGCCTCCGGCGAGGTCGTGTTCACGTTCGACGGCGACGAGGCCGGTCAGAAGGCCGCGCTGCGGGCGTTCACGGAGGACGACCGCTTCAACGCGCAGACCTTCGTGGCCGTGGCTCCGGACGGGCTCGACCCGTGCGACCTCCGCCTGCAGCGCGGCGATGCGGCCGTACGCGGGCTCATGGACGCCAAGCAGCCGATGTTCGAGTTCGCGATCGACCGCAAGCTCGCCGGCTTCGACCTCTCGACCGTGGAGGGCCGCGTGGGCGCGCTCCGGGCCGCGGCGCCGATCGTGGCGGAGATCCGGGACCGTCTGCTGCGCCCGGGATACGAGCGTGTACTGGCACGCCGTCTGGGCATGGACCCGACCGAGGTGCACGGCGAGGTCGAGCGGGCGGCTCGGGGCGCGGCGACCGGTGCGCCGAGGCGCGAGACCTCGACCCCCGACGCCACCTCGGGTGCCCCTGCGGTGGCCGCGGTCACGCTGGCGAGCCTGCCCCGCACCGCCGATGTGGCCGTGGAGCGCGACGCCCTCATGGGTGCGCTGCAGTACGGGCACCAGATCGACGCGGTGCTGCTCGACCGTGCCCTGTCGCAGCCGTTCCGCACACCGGGGCTCGACGCGGTGCGCGAGGCGATCGCGGCAGCTCCGGACCGCAGCAGGCCGGGGTGGGTGACCGATGCGGTCAATGCGGTGCGGGAGCCGTACCGGTCGCTCGGCGGCGAGCTGCTGATGACGCCGTTCCCGGCGCGCGACGAGGCGGGGGCGGTCGCCTCCGCGACGGATCTCGCGCGGCGGCTGGTGGTGCGGCAGCTCGAGCGGGAAAAGCAGGAGCTCCTGGGTGCGGTGCAGCGCGTCCCGGCGGACTCCGACGGCGGGCGGGCTCTGCGGGTCCGTCTCCGTGACATCGATGTGGAGCGTCAGCGCTTCTCGGCCGAGTCGTAACGGGGTGGGGCGCGGTGCAGCGGGCAGGATGGAAGACATGTCCCGCAGGCCCGTCTCCACGTCCGCGATCGAGTGCTCCGATCTGGTGATCGACCGCATCGGTCACGGCACACCGAACCGCGCGGTGGACGGGGTCACCTTCACCCTGGCGCCCGGCGGGCTCATCTGCGTCGCCGGACCCACGGGGTCGGGGAAGTCGACGCTCGTCGCCGCTCTCGCCGGGTCCACCGACCCCTCCGTGCGCGTGGTGGGCGGCAGCGCCCAGGTCTGCGGCATCGACATCCGCCGTCCCGGTCGCAAGCACCGCATCCTCACATACCGCACGGGATTCGTGCCGCAGGGTGCGGGCGCGGATCTGCCGCCGCGGCTCACGGTCAACGAGGTCATCGCCGAGCCGATCCTGATCCGCGAGCGCCGCGTCAACACCAAGGCGCTGTCGATCCGTGTCGCGACGCTGTTGGACGAGCTGCACCTGCCCCTGGGGACGGCGTCGAAGTTCCCGTACGAGTTGAGCGCGGGCATGCGGCAGCGCGTCGCGATCGCCCGGTCGTTCGTGCTCGAGCCGCGGGTCCTGATCGCGGACGAGGTGCTGGCCAACCTCGACCTCGAGGTGCGCCCGGTGGTGTTCGACGCGATCACGCGGCGACGCACCGAGGAGGGCATGGCGGCGCTGCTGGTGACGAACGACGCCGATTTCATCCGCGAGCTCAACGCCGAGACGCTCATGCTGCGCGGCGGCCACGTGGTGGCGAGAGGGGTGGGGAAGGACCTGCTCTGGGTGCCCAACGCGGAGACCGATTCCCGCGGCTGATGGCGACACGCCCGGCGTCCGCCGAAGGGCCGTCGGTGTCACGAACGGCCTTCGGAGTTTGCTAAGCTTGTCGAGTTGCCCGCACAGCGGAGCACATTCCTCGGTAGCTCAATTGGCAGAGCAGCCGGCTGTTAACCGGCAGGTTCTTGGTTCGAGTCCAAGCCGGGGAGCCAACGAGAAGAGCCCCCTCTGCGGAGGGGGCTCTTCTCGTCTCCCGAGACGCGCGTCCTTGCGGACGAGACCACTCTGCAGAGTATCGGTCTGTTCACAGTAAAATGTTACTCTCGTCGCACCGCTGACCTCGTTCGCGGTCGAAGGAGAGATCGATGACGACATCCGACCCCCGCGAACTGCGCTCAGGGCTCAAGTCGCGCCACATGTCCATGATCGCGATCACGGGCGTCATCGGCGCCGGGCTGTTCGTGGGTTCGGGGGCGGTGATCCACGCCGCAGGACCCGCCGCGATCATCGCCTATGCGACCGCCGGGGTGATCGTCGTGCTGGTGATGCGCATGCTGGGGGAGATGTCGGTGATGAACCCCGACAGCGGCTCCTTCTCCACGTACGCGGACCGCGCGATCGGTCGATGGGCGGGCTTCAGCATCGGCTGGCTCTACGCGTGGTTCTGGATCGTGGTCCTCGGCGTCGAGGCGACCGCCGGCGCGTTGATCCTCCACCGGTGGATGCCCGGAGTCCCGCAGTGGGGATTCGCTCTGGCGCTCATGGTGGTGCTCACCCTCACGAACCTGGCGTCCGTCGCGTCGTACGGCGAGTTCGAGTTCTGGTTCGCCGGGGTCAAGGTCGTCGCGATCGCCGCGTTCCTCGTGATCGGGGTGCTGGCGGCGCTCGGCGCGTTCCCCGGGTTCCCCCCACCGGGGCTCGACAATCTCGTGGCCCACGGCGGGTTCTTCCCGAACGGCGTGCTCGCCGCGTTCTCGAGCATCCTCGTCGTGGTGTTCTCGTACTTCGGCTCGGAGATCGCGACGATCGCCGCCGGGGAATCGACCAACCCCACCGTGGCCGTCCGCAAGGCGGTCAATTCCGTGGTGTGGCGGATCATCGTCTTCTACGTCGGGTCGATCTCCCTGATCGTGCTGTTGCTGCCCTGGAACGACGCCTCGATCGCGAAGAGCCCGTTCGTCGCGGTTCTCGACGCGATCGGCATCCCGGTGGCGGCGGTGATCATGGACGTCGTGGTGCTGGTGGCGGTGCTCTCGTGCCTGAACTCGGGCCTCTACACGGCGAGCCGCATGCTCTACTCGCTGGCTCGGCGGGGCGACGCCCCCGCGCTGCTCGGCCGCACGGCGCGGAACGGCTCGCCCCGGTACGCCGTGCTGGCCGCGACGGTCGTGGGGTTCATCACGGTCGGACTGAACTACCTTTATCCCGACACGGTCTTCCTGTTCCTGCTGAACTCGTCGGGGGCGATCGCCCTCTTCGTCTGGCTCGTGATCGCCGTGTCGCAGATCCGGCTGCGGCGGGCGGCGATGCGCCGAGGTGTGCAGGTGCCCCTGCGCATGTGGGGCTTTCCGGTGCTCAGCTACGTCGTCGTGGCGGTGATCGTCGCTCTGTGCCTGGCGATGTTCCTCCAGCCGGACACCCTCTGGCAGATCACGATCTCGCTCGCGATCGCGGTGCTCGTCAGTGTTGTCGGCATGCTCCGTCACCGCGCCGGAGGCGGCTCGACGCAGAAGGCGGCCGGGAGCGGATCGCTCCCGGCCGCCGATGCGGTGGTGGACTGACCGTCAGCGCGCGGCGCCGGCCAGGGAGCCCTCGACCTGCCCGGCCGGGTCGACGATCAGGCACTGGATCACGCGGTCGTTCGCCTGCTCCCACGAGTCCTGGCTCGGCGTGAGCGTGGTCACGTCGAGGGCCGACTCCTGGTAGCCGATACCGACGAACGAGGTGAACGCGTCGCCGATGCACCCCTCGGACGCGGCGCCGATGGCGTCTTCCGAGTAGTCGCCGTCGTCCATCGTGATCTCGTGAAAGACCTCTTCGTCGTGCGGCTCGGTGCACGGCACGACGTTCGCGTCGGTGAGCATCCCCGAGCCGGTCTCGAGCATGCAGTCGCCGAGCTTCACGGAGAAGACGTCGATGTTGGCGCTCTCCGTCACCTGGCCGGTCTCCTCGTCGCGGTTCGCGTCACCGGAGCCGCTGCCCAGGATGCTGTTGATCGCGCTGCAGCCGCTCAGGGCGAGCGAGGCCGCCGCGATCGATGCTGCGAGCACGAGCGCGCGACGAGTGCGCATCTTCATCATGTTTCCCCTCCAAAGCGTGGTGCGGGGCATGCTGATATATCCCCGCCGCGAACACGCTATAGTGCCCGAAGTCTGTGACGCAACTCGACGGATGCTGTGCGTGGGCTGAAAGCGTTCAGCCCTCGAGGTCGTCCACCCCGGGCAGCCAGCTCACACCGGGGCGACCCCATCCGCGCTTGCGGGCGATCTTCTGCGTGGTCTTCCAGTCGGCGTCCGACAGTCGATCGATGTAGAGCACTCCGTCGAGGTGGTCGAACTCGTGCTGCATGATGCGAGCACGCCACCCATCCACTTCGAGTGTCACCGGCGCGCCGTCGAGGTCGATCGCCGTCACGCGCACGCGATCGGACCGGCGGAGCGGGAACCGCTCGCCGGGGAACGACAGGCATCCCTCCGCCTCGAGATCGGGGTCGGGTGCGCCCGGCTCGGGGGGCGTCATCCACAGCACGGGATTGATCAGCACGCCTCGCCAGGGGCGGTCCTCGTCGTCGACGTAGTTGTACGTGTAGATACGCAACGGCACCCCGACCTGCGGGGCGGCCAGCCCGACGCCGGGAGCGGCGTCCATCGTCTCGAACATGTCGGAGACGAGCGTGCGCACCTCCTCGGTGATCTGCTCGACGGGGGATGCGGGGGAGTGGAGGACGGGATCGCCCATGATGCGAATCGGAAGTACGGCCACGTCACAACCCTAGTCCGCGAGACTCTCCGGGTAGGGTCGTAGTGTGAGCGCAGGGGTGTGGATGGGGATGGCCGAAGACGTCGGCGACCAGCTCGTCGGTGCCTTCCAGAACCCGGGGATCCTTCTCGGCATCCCTCTCGCCCTGGCCGGTGCCGTCTTCATGTCGCTCGGCGCGCAGTACCAGCACCGCGGGGTGGAGAAGGTCGAGCGGCTGAGCGGCTCCACCGGCACCTCCGGGCTCACGTTCGCCCAAATCAAGGGTCTGCTCACGCGCCCGTCCTGGATCATCGGCACGCTGATGCTCGGCCTCGCGATCGTCTGCCAGCTCGCAGCCCTCGTGCAGGCGCCACTGATCGTCGTGCAGCCGCTCGGCGCGATCGCCCTGGTCATCACGACGCTCCTCAACGCGCGGATCTCCGGGCATTCCCCGACCAGGCAGTCGCTCACGGCGATCGTGGCGTGCGTCGGCGGCATCTTCCTGTTCGTGTTCTTCGCGGCGATCTTCGCGACGGAGCAGGACGTCACCGACCGCGAACTGTTCGTGATCCTCGCCCTCCTGCTCGTCGTCATCATCGTGCTCGGTGCGTGCTGGCTGATCCTGCGTCACCGCATGCGCGCGCTGTTCTACGTGATCGGAGCCGGCATCCTGTACGGCTTCGTGGCGACGCTCGCGAAGGTCGTCATCAAGCGCATCGAGGCGGGCCAGTTCGAATGGATCACCGCCGTCTGCGTGCTTGCCCTGGTGTCGGCCGCGGCCGTGGGCGCGTACTTCGTGCAGACCGCCTACAGCTCGGGACCCCCCGACCTCGTGATCGCCGGACTCACGGTCGTCGACCCGCTCGTGGCGGTGCTCATCGGCATGGTCGTGCTGGGCGAGGCGGCCGCCGCGCCGTGGTGGGTGCTCATCATCTTCGCGATCGCCGGGGGCATCGCCGTGTGGGGTGTCGTGGGCCTCGCGCGCTACCACCCGCAGGTGCTCAGCGACAGCCAGGAGCTCGGCATCACCCGGGGCAGCTCGGCTCCGACGCACGCGGACGATGCCGCAGCCGCCGCACCGCCGTCACCGATGCGCGACGCGGCGTCTGCCGTCGAGGAGACGTCCGCCGCTGAAGCGCCGCGCTCTGGCGACGACCCCGAGGCGCGCACGCGCCCCGACGCCCCGTAGCCTCGTCCTCGGTTCGACGCGACGCACGCAGACGCCCGCCCGTCCCCGAGGACGAGCGGGCGCGCGACCGCGGCCGGAGGACCGGCTCAGTAGGTCTGATCGATGAGGTCGGGCGACACCTCGGACGCTGCGGCCTCGTCGACGAAGTACACCGTGCGCTTGCGCCCCTTGGCACCGGCCGCCGGCACGCTCGTGTAGCTCGCGCCCGCCAGTGCGAGGCCCAGCGCGGAGGCCTTGTCCGCTCCCGTCAGCACGAGCCAGACCCGCTTGGACGAGTTCAGGACCGGACGCGTGAGCGTGATCCGCTCCGGCGGGGGTTTGGGGGAATCGCGCACCGGCAGCGCGGCGGCGTCCGTGACCGTCACTTCCTCGCGATCCGGGAACAGCGAGGCGATGTGGCCGTCGGGACCGACGCCCAGGAAGCACACCGCGAAGGACGGCCAGGGGTGGTCGTCCGTGCCGAACCGGGCGAGTTCCGCCGCGTACGCGGCAGCGGCCTCGTCGAGGTTCAGACCGCTGTCGGACGCCGCGGCCTCGTGGATGTTCTCCTCGGGCACCGGGATGTGGTCGAGCAGGGCGTTGCGGGACTGGAGCGCGTTGCGGTCCGAGTCGTCGCGGGGAACGAAGCGCTCGTCGCCCCACCAGAAGTGCACGAGCGACCAGTCGATGTCCGCCGCGCGCGGGTTGTCGGCGACCGCACGGAGCACGGCCCCGCCCATGGAACCGCCGGTGAGGGCGATGTGGGCGACGCGACCGTTCCTGGTGCGCGCCTTGACGCGGGTGAGGAAACGATCGGCGACCCGGAGGGCGAGGGCTGTCGGGGTGGCCTCGACCACGACCCGCTTCTCTGCGGACGATTCCGACATCGGTGTCACTCTCCCGTCTCGGGCGGACCGAGCTTCTCCCAGCCATCCGTGATGACTCGACCGTACAGGAGATCTGGATCCAATCTGCGCAGCTCCTCGGCGAGGCACTCGCGCAGCGTGCGCCGCGGCAGGTGGAGGTCGTGGTTGGGCTGGTCCGGCTGCGTGAGCACGGCGATGCCGGGCGAGGGACGCTCCAGCAGGATGTCACCGGACTCACGCGTCAGACGCACGGACTTGATGCCCTCCTGCCACTCCTCCGGGCTCTCGTACGACCACCGCACCGGCACGTCCAGCGCCATCTGCAGCCACGCGGCGAGCAGAGCCGTGGAGGGGGAGGCGGCGGCCCCGCGCACCTCGACGGCGGTGATGGTCTCGTACGGCGGCTGATCCAGCACGGCGGCCAGCTGCTCGCGCCAGTGCGTGAGCCGCGTCCACGCGAGGTCGGTGTCGCCGGGCGCGTGCGTGCGGCCGAGCAGCGCGAGCCGGTCGCGCACATCGGGCGAGGTCGCGGCGTCGGTGATCCGGCGCTGCGCGATGCGGCCGAGCGGGGAGGACGACGGCGACGCCGGAGCCTCCTCCGGCCACCACGCCACGACGGGTGCGTCGGGGAGCAGGAGCCCGGTGATCAGGCTCTCCTCGTTGCTGGCGGCGTCGCCGTAGGCGTGCAGCACCACGACCTCGCTGGCTCCGGCGTCTCCGCCCACACGGATCTGTGCGTCCAGGCGGGACTCGCCGTCTCCGGTCGTGAGCACGATCACGCGCATCGGGTGCTCACGCGAGGCGTCGTTGGCCGCGTCGATCGCGGCCTCCGCGACTCCGTTGCGCGCGGAGATGACGAGCGTCAGCACGCGTCCGAGGGCGACCGCGCCGCCCTCCTCGCGCACCTTGACGAGCTGCTTCGCGACCTGGCTGACGGTCGTGTCGGGAAGGTCGATGATCACGGGCGTCTCCAGACTCGTCCGTCGCGGGCCAGCAGGTCGTCGGCGGACGCCGGGCCCCACGATCCCGGAGCGTACTGCTCCACCGGGCCGCCTTGGGCCGCCCAGTACTTCTCCACCGGGTCGAGGATCTTCCAGGAGAGCTCGACCTCCTCGTGCCGCGGGAAGAGCGGCGGGTCTCCGAGCAGCACGTCCAGGATGAGCCGCTCGTACGCCTCCGGGCTCGCCTCCGTGAAGGCGTGGCCGTAGCCGAAGTCCATCGTGACGTCGCGCACGTTCGAGCCTGTGCCGGGGACCTTCGAGCCGAACCGGATCGTGACACCCTCATCGGGCTGCACGCGGATGACGAGCGCGTTCTGTCCGAGCTCGGAGGCGTTGCCCCGGCCGAAGAGGTGCTGCGGTGCCCGGTTGAACACGACGGCGATCTCGGTCACGCGACGGCCGAGGCGCTTGCCGGTGCGCAGGTAGAACGGCACGCCCGCCCAGCGTCGCGTGTCGATCTCCAGCTTGATGGCCGCGTAGGTCTCGGTCGTGGACTCGGGGTTCATGCCCTCCTCGTCGAGGAAGCCGGTCACCTTCTCGCCGCCCTGCCAGCCACCGGCGTACTGCCCGCGGGCCGTCGCGAGCGACAGGTCCTCCGGCACGTGCACGGCGGCGAGCACCTTCTCCTTCTCGGCGCGCAGATGCTCCGCCGACAGGCTGATCGGCTCCTCCATCGCGGTGAGCGCCAGCAACTGCAGGAGGTGGTTCTGGATCACGTCACGGGCCGCCCCGATGCCGTCGTAGTACCCCGCGCGTCCCCCGACGCCGATGTCCTCGGCCATCGTGATCTGCACGTGGTCCACGTAGTTGCGGTTCCAGATCGGCTCGTACAGCTCATTGGCGAAGCGCAGCGCCAGGATGTTCTGGACCGTCTCCTTGCCGAGGTAGTGGTCGATGCGGAAGATCGAGTCGGCGGGGAACGCGACCTCCAGCGCCGCGTTCAGCGCGCGGGCTGACTCGAGGTCGTGCCCGAACGGCTTCTCGATGACCACACGCCGCCACCGCTCGTCGTCGTCGGCGTCCTGCCCGACGAGCCCGGAGTCCTTGAGCTGCTTCGCCACCAGCGGGAAGTCCTTCGGCGGGATCGACAGGTAGAACGCGTGGTTGCCCATCGTGCCGCGTTCCACGTCGAGACGCTCGACGGTCTCCCTGAGCTTGCGGAAGGAGTCCGGGTTGTCGAACTCGCCGGACACGAAGCGGATGCCCTGCAACAGCTGCGCCCAGGTCTCCTCGCGGAACGGCGTCCTGGCGTGCTCCTTCACCGCGTCGTACACGACCTGCGCGAAGTCCTGGTCCTCCCAGTCGCGTCGGGCGAACCCGACCAGAGCGAACCCGGGGGGCAGCAGGCCGCGGTTGGCGAGGTCGTACACCGCGGGCATGAGTTTCTTGCGCGACAGGTCTCCCGTGACGCCGAAGATCACGAGGGCGCTGGGCCCCGCGATCCGATTGAGCCGGCGATCGTCGGGGTCGCGCAGCGGGTTGTGCCCGCGCGAGAGGGGAACAGTCATCGGTGGGGGCTTCTCCTGCTGTTACTTCTGTGCGGCTTCGAAGAGGGTGAGCACGTCGTCGGACGACTCCGTGATCGTCAGCGAGACGACGGGACGCCCGTGCTCCGCGAGCACGCCCGCGTCGCCGGCGGCCTGCGCCTGGATGAGCTGACCGAACGTGAACGGACGATCGGGGATCTCCAGGTCGACGTCCGTGCGCTCCAGGATCTGCAGGAACACCCCCTGCGCCGGGCCGCCCTTGTGGTACTGGCCGGTCGAGTGGAGGAAGCGCGGGCCCCAGCCGAACGTGGTCGGACGACCGGAGTCGGCCGCGATCAGCTCGCGCAGGCCCTGCAGCTGCGGCACCTCGAGACGGTTGACGTACGCCTGGATCGACACGTAGCCGTCGGCGGGCAGCTGCGCCCACAGCGCGTCGAGCACGCCCTCGACCGTGCCGGAGGCCGCGAGAGCCGGGTCCGACACGCGCACCTCGACGCCGTTCTCCACGAACGCGGGGGCGGTGGGCTCGGGTCGGGCGTCGAGGAGGCCGCGCGCGGCCACCTTCGCCGACTCGACGTCGGGCTGGTCGAACGGGTTGATGCCGAGCAGGTGCCCGGCGATGGCGGTGGCGTACTCCCAGACGATGAACTGCGCGCCGAGCGTGCCGCTGACGAGGATCTCACCTTCGTGGCGCTCGTGCAGGTGGAACTCGTTCGCGTCGTCGACCAGTCGCACGATCTGCAGGTCGGCGGGCACGGGGTCGAGCTCGGGGGAGACGGGGAGCAGCACGACCGGGAGGATGCCGGTTCCCTCCTTGCCCGTGGACTCGGCGATGAGCTGCTCGATCCAGTCGGGCAGGCCCTTGATGTGGGTGCCGTCCGTGATCAGACCCAGCTTGTCGCGGCGCGGGGTGGTTGCGGCGATGGCCGCGCCAAGGCGCAGGGCCGGGTTCTCGGCGGAGTCGACGGCGACCTCGAGCAGCGAGGCCTCGGCCTCGTTCAGCAGCTCGTCGATATCGACGCCCGCGAGGCCGGACGGCACCAGGCCGAACGCGGTCAGCGCGGAGTAGCGGCCGCCCACGTTCGGGTCGGCGTTGAACACGCGGTACCCGGCCTCGCGCGCGGAGGCGTCGAGCGGCGAGCCCGGGTCGGTGACGACGACGATGCGCTCGGTCGGGTCGATGCCGAGGTCGCGGAACGCCGCCTCGAACGTGCGACGCTGCGAGTCGGTCTCGACCGTGGACCCGGACTTCGACGACACCACGAGCACGGTCTCGGCGAGGCCCTCGTCGAGCGCGGCCAGCACCTGGCCGGGCGCCGTGGAGTCGAGGATCGTGAGGGGGACCCCCGAGGTCTGCGCGATCACCTCGGGCGCGAGCGACGATCCGCCCATGCCGGCGAGCACGACGCGCGTGACTCCCTTCGCGGCGAGCTCCTCGCGCAGGGCGACGATCTCGGCGACGAGCGGCCGGGAGACGGAGACCGCCTCGACCCACCCGAGCCGGATCGAGGCCTCGGCCTCGGCCGCCGGACCCCACAGCGTGGCGTCGCCGCTCGTGATGCGCGAGGCGACCAGGTCGTGGACGAGGCTCGGGACGGTCTCCTCGATCGCGGCGCGCGCGGCGCCCGAGGCGTGGATCGCGAAGGTCATCGCTGTGCCTCCAGTGCCTCGGCGACCTGGGTGAGCAGGTCGTGCCACGAATCGATGAACTTGGCGACGCCCTCGTCCTCGAGCACCTGGGTGACGTCGGTGAAGTCGATGCCGACCTCTTCCAGCCCGGCGAAGACCTGACGGGCCTCGTCGTAGCCGCCGGTGATGGTGTCGCCGGTGACGACGCCGTGGTCGAAGGTGGCCTCGAGGGTCTTCTCCGGCATGGTGTTGACGACGCCGGGGGCGACGAGCTCGGTGACATAGAGGGTGTCGGGCAGCGCAGGGTCCTTCACGCCGGTCGACGCCCAGAGCGGACGCTGGGCGTTCGCCCCCGCCGCGAGGAGGGCCTTCGCCCGGTCGGTCTCGAAGCTCTGCTCGAACAGCTCGTAGGCCAGGCGGGCGTTGGCCAGGCCGGCCTTGCTCTTGAGGGCCTCGGCGGCGTCGGTCCCGATCGCGGTGAGGCGCTTGTCGGTCTCGGTGTCCACGCGGGAGACGAAGAACGACGCGACGGAGTGGACGGTCGACAGGTCGACACCGGCGTCCTTCGCGCGCTCCAGGCCCGTCAGGTAGGCGTCGATGACCTCGGCGTACCGCTCCAGGCTGAAGATCAGGGTCACGTTGACGCTGATGCCGTGCGCGATCGCCTCGGTGATCGCCGGGAGGCCGGCCTTGGTCGCCGGGATCTTCACGAGCAGGTTCGGGCGGTCGATCTTCGCCCACAGCTCCTTCGCCTGCGCGACGGTGCCGTCGGTGTCATGCGCGAGGTCGGGGGAGACCTCGATGGACACGCGGCCGTCCACGTGACCGGACTGCTCCCACACCGGGCGGAAGATGTCGAGCGCGGCACCCACATCCTGCGTGGTGGCCGCGAACACGGCCTCCTCCGCCGAGGCGCCGGACGCGGCGAGCTCGGTGACCTGCGCGTCGTACGACGTGTCGTTCTTGTCGGTGATCGCGTTGGCGAAGATCGTCGGGTTCGTGGTGACGCCGACGACGTTGCGCGACGAGATCAGCTCCGCGAGGTTACCGGAGGAGATGCGGGTGCGCGAGAGGTCGTCGAGCCAGATGCTGACGCCGGCCTCGGCGAGCTGTGCGGTGGGGGTGCTCATGCGTTCTCCTTGATGGTCTCGCGGGCGGCCGCGACGACGGCCTCGGTGGTGATGCCGAACTTCTCGAAGAGGGTCTTGTAGTCGGCGGAGGCGCCGAAGTGGTCGATGCCGACCGAACGACCGCGGTCGCCGACGATGCCGCGCCACGTGAGCACGGAGCCGGCCTCGACCGACACCCGCGCCGTGACCGACGACGGCAGCACGCTCTCGCGGTACGCCTCGTCCTGCTCCGCGAACCACTCGAGCGACGGGGCCGAGACGACGCGCACGTTCACGCCCTCCTCGGCGAGGGCCGCGCGGGCGTTCACCGCGAGCTGGACCTCGGATCCGGTGGCGACGATGATGACGTCGGGCGTGCCGTTCGGGGCCTCGGCGAGCACGTACGCGCCCTTGACAGCCTGAGCGGCGGAGGCGAAGGTGTCGCCGGAGGCCTCGCCGTCGCCGCGCTCGAACACCGGGATGTTCTGTCGCGTCAGGGCGATGCCGGCGGGGCCCTCGTGGCGGCGGAGGATCTCCAGCCAGACGGCGGCGGTCTCGTTCGCGTCGGCGGGGCGCACGACGGCGAGGTTCGGGATCGCGCGCAGCGTGGCGAGCTGCTCGATGGGCTGGTGGGTGGGTCCGTCCTCACCGAGGGCGACGGAGTCGTGCGTCCAGACGAAGATGCTCGGCACGTTCATCAGAGCGGCCAGACGCACCGAGGGGCGCATGTAGTCGCTGAAGATGAGGAAGGTGCCGCCGAACGCGCGCGTCGGCCCGTGCAGCACGATGCCGTTCACGATCGCGCCCATCGCGTGCTCGCGGATGCCGAAGTGCAGCACGCGGCCGTAGGGGGTGCCCGACCACTCGTGCGTCGACCACTCCTCGGGGATGAACGACGCCGCGTCCTTGATCGTGGTGAGGTTGGACTCGGCGAGGTCGGCGGACCCGCCCCAGAGCTCGGGCAGCTGTGCGGCGAGGGCGTTGATGACCTGGCCGGACGCGGCGCGGGTCGAGACGTCCTTGCCGGCCTCGAACACGGGCAGCGCGTCGGCGATGTCGGCGGGGAGCTCGCGGGCCTCGACGCGGTCGAGCAGCGCCTTGCGCTCCGGGTTCGCCTCGGCCCAGGCGTCGAACGACTTCTGCCAGGCGGCGCGCTCCTCGGCCGCGCGCTCGGCCAGGCCGCGCGTGTGGGCGATCACGTCGTCGGCCACCACGAACGTCTGCTCCGGGTCGAACCCGAGGACCTTCTTGGTCGCGGCGAGCTCGTCCGCACCCAGGGCGGAGCCGTGGATCTTGCCGGTGTTCTGCTTGCCGGGCGAGGGCCAGCCGATGATGGTCTTGAGGATGATGAGCGAGGGCTTGTCGGACTCGCCCTTCGCGGCCTCGATGGCGGCGTAGAGCTCGGCGACGTCTTCGACGTACTCGCCCGTCTTCTTCCAGTCGACCGTCTGCACGTGCCAGCCGTAGGAGGCGTAGCGGGCGGCGACATCCTCCGTGAACGCGACGTTGGTGTCGTCCTCGATGGAGATCTGGTTGGAGTCGTAGATCGCGATGAGGTTGCCCAGCTGCTGGTGGCCCGCGAGCGACGAGGCCTCGCTGGTCACGCCCTCCTGCAGGTCGCCGTCACCGGCGATCACGTAGACGAAGTGGTCGAACGGGCTCGTGCCCGCCGCGGCCTCCGGATCGAACAGCCCACGCTCGTAGCGGGCGGCGTACGCGAAGCCCACGGCGGAGGCGAGGCCCTGCCCGAGCGGACCCGTCGTGATCTCCACGCCCTTCGTGTGTCCGTACTCGGGGTGGCCGGGGGTCTTCGATCCCCACGTGCGCAGCGCCTTGAGGTCATCGAGCTCCAGGCCGAAGCCGCCGAGGTAGAGCTGCACGTACTGCGTGAGGGACGAGTGTCCGACGGAGAGGATGAACCGGTCGCGGCCGAGCCAGTCGGTGTCGGCGGGGTCGTGCCGCAGGACGCGCTGGTACAGCAGATACGCCGCGGGCGCCAGGCTCATCGCCGTGCCGGGGTGGCCGTTGCCGACCTTCTCGACCGCATCGGCCGCCAGGATCCGGGCGGTGTCCACCGCGCGTCGATCGATCTCGTCCCACTGCAATTCCGACACGTTCATGCCCTTTCCGACAGTTTCGAGGGCGCCCGTATTCCTTGGCGCATCCGCAACTTCCCTGGCGCATTCCGCACCGCCTCGAGGACGGGTGGGGGTGTGCGCAGCATCGGGCGCGCGAGTGCCTTCAGCATAGCGGTGACGGTGGATCCGATCGGTGGCCGGGGGGCACGGAAGGCGTCATCGCGTGTCATACACTGGAGAGGTTGTCCCGTAACGCGCGCGGAGGAGGCGATCGAGATCTCGACGATGTCTGATCAGACCGTACGGAAGTCGTCCATCGGTCGCACGGTGAGCGCTTACGTGACGCTGACGAAGCCCCGAGTCCTCGAACTCCTCCTCGTCTCGACCGTCCCGGTGATGTTCCTCGCCCAGGGCGGTCTCCCGAACCTCTGGCTGGTCCTCGCGACCGTCATCGGCGGATCCATGAGCGCCGGCTCGGCCGGGGCCTTCAACATGTATCTCGACCGCGACATCGACGCGCACATGCACCGCACGGAGAACCGTCCGCTGGTCACGGGCGAGGTGAGCCCGCGCGGCGCGCTGATCTTCTCCTGGACTCTCGCGATCGTGTCCACCGTCTGGCTCTGGTTCACCACCAACTGGCTCACCGCAGTGCTCTCGGCCTCGGCCATCTTCTTCTACGTCGTGATCTACACGATGATCCTCAAGCGCCGCACCGAGCAGAACATCATCTGGGGCGGCATCGCGGGCTGCTTCCCCGTGCTCATCGGCTGGTCGGCCGTCACGGGCTCTCTCGACTGGCCGGCGTTCATCCTGTTCCTGCTGGTCTTCCTGTGGACGCCGCCGCACTACTGGCCGCTGTCGATGAAGTACAAGGACGACTACGAGGACGTCGACGTCCCGATGCTCGGCGTCACGCGCAACGCCTCGCAGGTCGGCCTCCAGGTGATCCTCTACGCGTGGGCGACCGTCGCGTGCTCGCTGCTGCTGGTGCCGATCGCGAATATGGGTCTCGTCTACACGGTGTCCGCGCTGGTCTTCGGCGGCTGGTTCATCTACGAGTCGCACCGCTTGTACAACCAGGCGGTGCGGGGGACCGAGGCGCGGCCGATGCGAGTCTTCCACGCCTCGATCACCTACTTGACGCTGATCTTCGTGGCCGTCGCGGTCGACCCGCTGCTGCCGTTCTGATCCGCAGCGTCCTCCGACGCCGCGGACGCTGACGCGTCGTCCGCCGGCGTGCTGGCGGCGTCCGTGGTCGCCGTCGCATCCTGATCGGTCGCGGACCCGGTCGCGGCGATGACCTCGTTGGGGGACGGCTCATCCATTCCGGCGTCGAGCGCGACGGGCACGGCGGGCACGGCCGGGACGAGTGCCCGCGCCGCCACGAGGCCGAGGGCGAGGAGCAGGCCGATCAGGCCGGCGCCGAGCACCGCGGCTCCGACCACCACGAGCGACTGGCCGACGTAGACCTCCACCCCCGTGGCCGTGCCATCGAGCAGGGTGCTCGTCATGGTGCCGATCTGGCCGGCGATGAGCCATCCGCCGACGCCGATCGCGGCGAGGGACACGATGAGGAGAATCCAGAATCCGATGCTTCTGGTCAGTGTTCTGTGCATGCCGACCAGGCTGACCGATGCCCTGATGAGGCCCCGGTGCGCACGCTATGGATCGTCTGTGCGGCTCAGCGCCCGGTGAGCGCCGGGGCGGGGTCCTCGGCCGCGACGTCCGTCCGCACGGGGCGCTTCAGGTGCAGCACCACCACGGTGTACGTCGCGGCCGACAGCGAGGCGAGCACCATGTGGATGCCGACCAGGATCGGCGGCAGCCCCTCGCGCGCCTGCCACACCCCGACGCCGACCTGCACCAGGATCACGAGCACGAGCACGAGCAGCCAGCGGCGGGGCTCCAGGCGGAGTGCCCAGGCGGTGATCGTGAGGAACAGCACCAGGGCGGCCAGCACGTAGCCGGGCCAGGAGTGCACGTGCGCGAGGACGGTCGCGTCGAAGCCGTGGCGCAGCACGTCCGCATCACCCGAGTGCGGCCCGGAGCCGGTGGTGAGGACGCCGAACAGGATCGTCACCGCGAGCGCGAGTCCTGTCACATGCGTGACGATCGCGAACCAGCTCGGCACGGCGCGTTCGCGGGGCCCCGGTGCGGTCTTGAGGCGCACGAGGAACGCGGCCGTGACGCACACGAGAAGCAGCGACGAGGTGTAGTGGAAGCCCACGATGAAGGGGTTCAGCCCGGTCAGGACCGTGATGCCTCCGACGAGGGCCTGGGCCACCACACCGATCAGCACGAGCCACGCCAGGAGCACGAGGTCGCGACGCGTGGCCGTGGTGCGGACGGAGTGGACGGCGGCCGCGATGACGGCGAGCAGCAGCACGCCGGACGCGATCGGCGAGGCGGGGAAGTGGAAGGGGAAGGCGATCGCGAAGGCGATGCCGGCTGCGACGATGCCGCCGAGCGCGAACCACAGCGCCTTCGTGACCGCGCGACGCCCGTTCACCGTGTACAGGACGAGCAGCACGACGGTGAGAGCGATGATGCCGACGACGCCCGTCATCAGCCGGTTGCCGAACTCGATGACGCCGTGCACCCCCTGCACTTCGAGGATGGGCACGAGCGACTCGGGCGTGCACAGCGGCCAGTCGGAACAGCCGAGGCCGGAGCCGGTCAGACGCACCGCGCCGCCGGTGCCGATGATGATCGTCTCGCTGACGAACGAGAGCCACGCGAAGACGGTCAGCGCCTTCGCCCACCCGCGGGATCGCGGAACGGGGGTCGTCCGAGTCGTCGGAGGGGTGGTGATGGTCGTCTCGGGCATGCGTCCTCCGGCTCGTCGGCGACGTGGCGCGCGGCCCGTCCGCCAGGCGGAACCTGTAGAATCGGATTGTTGCGATGAGCGCTGACCGCGCTGAAGCATCGTCAACAGTTTAGGCGCGATGGAAGCGCCGATGATGAGGGCCCACTAACGGCACCCGCTCCCGCAGACTCGACGGGGATCAGGTGTGTCGGGGCGGATGACACCGTTTGGGACCTGTGAGGAGAGTGTTGCATGTCGGATGTGCTGATCGACCGCCCGGAGCTTGACGGTCTGGGGGTGTACGAGTTCGGCTGGCACGATGAGGACGCCGCGGGCGCCGTGGCGAAACGCGGCATCTCCGAAGAGGTGGTCCGCGGGATCTCTGCCCTCAAGAACGAACCCGAGTGGATGCTGAAGACCCGTCTGAAGGGGTATCAGCTCTTCGGTCGCAAGCCGATGCCGACGTGGGGCGCCGACCTCAGCGACATCGACTTCGACAACATCAAGTACTTCGTCCGCTCCACCGAGAAGCAGGCGCAGAGCTGGGAGGACCTCCCCGAGGAGATCCGCGAGACGTACGAGCGCCTGGGCATCCCCGAGGCAGAGCGCCAGCGCCTCGTGGCCGGCGTCGCCGCGCAGTACGAGTCCGAGGTCGTGTACCACCAGATCCGCGAGGACCTCGAGGCCCAGGGCGTCATCTTCATGGACACCGACACGGCGCTGCGTGAGCACCCCGAGTTCTTCGAGGAGTACTTCGGCACGGTCATCCCGGCGGGCGACAACAAGTTCGCCGCACTCAACACGGCCGTGTGGTCGGGCGGCTCGTTCGTCTACGTCCCGAAGGGCGTGCACGTCGAGATCCCGCTGCAGGCGTACTTCCGCATCAACACCGAGAACATGGGTCAGTTCGAGCGGACCCTGATCATCGCCGACGAGGACAGCTACGTCCACTACATCGAGGGCTGCACGGCTCCGATCTACAAGTCCGACTCGCTGCACTCGGCCGTGGTCGAGATCATCGTGAAGAAGAACGCCCGCGTGCGCTACACGACGATCCAGAACTGGTCGAACAACGTCTACAACCTGGTCACCAAGCGCGCCGTGGCACACGAGGGTGCGACCATGGAGTGGGTCGACGGCAACATCGGCTCCAAGGTGACGATGAAGTACCCGTCGATCTACCTGATGGGCGAGCACGCCAAGGGCGAGACCCTCTCGGTCGCCTTCGCCGGTCCCGGTCAGCACCAGGACGCGGGCGCCAAGATGATCCACATGGCGCCGTACACGCAGTCGTCGATCGTCTCGAAGTCGATCGCCCGCGGCGGCGGTCGCGCCGGCTACCGCGGTGAGGTCCGCGTCGACGCCAACGCCCACCACTCGGCGAACACCGTCCGTTGCGACGCGCTGCTCGTGGACACGAAGTCGCGCTCCGACACCTACCCGGCGATCGACATCCGCGTCGACGACGTGCAGCTCGGCCACGAGGCTACGGTCTCGAAGGTCAGCGAGGAGCAGCTCTTCTACCTCCAGTCCCGCGGCATGCCCGAGGACGAGGCGATGGCGATGATCGTGCGCGGCTTCATCGAGCCGATCGCGCGTGAGCTGCCTATGGAGTACGCGATGGAACTGAACAAGCTCATCGAGATGGGCATGGAAGGATCGGTCGGCTAAATGGCGGCCTCGACGACAGCGCCCACGGAGGCGCAGCACACGAACGCGCACATCGACCCGGCCGCCCAGGTCGCCGACGCCGGATTCGTCCCGGTGCAGACGCGCTCCGAGCGCCCGCACTCGTACGACCCGGACGACTTCGGCGCCCCCAGCGGCCGTGAGGTCAACTGGAAGCACACGCCGGTCGCGCAGCTGACGCCGCTGTTCCAGACGGCGGAGGCGAACGACGGCGTCGCGTACGCCTTCAGCTCCGGCGGGCAGTACGTGGCAGGACCGCTCGCCATCGGCGCCGCTCCGCGCGGCGAGGTCTTCCTCCCCGAGGACATCACGGCCGCCGTCGCCTGGCAGGGTGCGAGCGAGGCGGTGCACGTGCGCATCCCGCGTGAGGAGGAGGTCGCCGAGCCGATCTTCATCTCCGTCACGGGTACGGGTGCCGACCGCCGCGCCGACGCCCACATCGTGATCGAGGCGCTGGAGCACAGCGTCGCGACCGTGGTGCTGCAGCACAAGGGTTCCGCGCAGTACGCGCAGAACGTGGAGATCATTGTCCGCGATGGCGCGAAGCTCACCGTGGTCACGGTGCAGCAGTGGGAGGACGACGCGGTGCACGCGGCCGCGCACCAGGCCCGCGTCGGCTCCGACGCCACGCTCAAGCACTTCGTGGTGAGCTTCGGCGGCGGCCTCGTGCGCGTGAACCCGAGCGTGGAGCTCGCGGGCGCGGGTTCCGAGGGCTACCTCTACGGGCTGTCGTACGCGAACGCCGGGCAGCACCTGGAGAGCCAGGTCTACCTGCACCACAAGGGTCCGCACACCACGGGCGACGTGCTCTACAAGGGTGCCCTCCAGGGCGCGAGCGCGCACAGTGTGTGGATCGGCGACGTGCTGATCGGCGCCGACGCCACGGGCACCGACTCGTACGAGGCGAACCGCAACCTGGTGCTCACCGAGGGGGCGCGCGCCGACTCGATCCCGAACCTCGAGATCGAGACGGGCGACATCGTCGGCGCGGGCCACGCGAGTGCGACCGGTCGCTTCGACGACGAGCAGCTCTTCTACCTGCAGGCCCGCGGCATCCCGGAGGAGGAGGCGCGGCGTCTCGTCGTGCTCGGCTTCCTCACCGACATCGTGCTGCGCCTCGGTATCCCGACGCTCGAGGCGGAGCTGCTCGCCGCCATCGAGGCCGAGCTCGCCGAGGTGGACGCGTGACCGCCGAGCGCGTCTGCGCGGTCTCCGACCTGGAGCAGGACACCCCGCTCCGCGTCGAGCCGGGCGGCGTGCCCATCACGGTGATCAAGGACGGCGCTGGCGTGATCCACGCCATCGGCGACACCTGCACGCACGGCGACATCTCGCTGTCCGAGGGCTTCGTGGAAGGCGACACGGTGGAGTGCTGGGCTCACGGCTCGGCCTTCTCCCTGATCACCGGGAAGCCCCAGAACCTCCCCGCTTACGAGCCCGTCCCGGTCTATGTCGTCGAGATCGACGGCGACGACGTGCTCATCGATCCTGCTGTGACGAAGGAAGTCTGAAGAATGTCTGTTCTCGAGATCCGCGACCTGCACGTGACGGTCGAGACCGAGGCGGGGACCACCCCGATCCTCAACGGAATCACCCTCACCATGAACACCGGTGAGACCCACGCCATCATGGGCCCCAACGGCTCGGGCAAGTCGACCCTGGCCTACACGATCGCCGGTCACCCGAAGTACACGGTGACCTCCGGCTCGATCACGTTCGACGGGGAGGACGTGCTGGCGATGAGCGTCGACGAGCGCGCCCGCGCCGGGCTCTTCCTCGCGATGCAGTACCCGGTGGAGATCCCCGGCGTCACCGTGACGAACTTCCTGCGCACGGCGAAGACCGCGCTCGACGGCGAGGCGCCCTCGATCCGCCAGTGGACCAAGGACGTCAAGGAGTCCATGGCGAACCTGCGCATGGACCCGAAGTTCGCGCAGCGCAACGTCAACGAGGGCTTCTCCGGCGGCGAGAAGAAGCGCCACGAGATCCTGCAGCTCGAGGTGCTCAAGCCGAAGTTCGCCGTGCTCGACGAGACCGACTCGGGTCTCGACGTCGACGCGCTGAAGATCGTGTCCGAGGGCGTGAACCGTGCCAAGGAGTCCACGGGACTCGGCGTGCTCCTGATCACGCACTACACCCGGATCCTGCGGTACATCCGCCCCGACTTCGTGCACGTCGTCGTCGCGGGCAAGATCGTCGAAGAGGGCGGGCCCGAGCTCGCCGACCGGCTGGAGAACGAGGGCTACGACCGGTTCCTCGACCCTTCCGCCCCGATCGAGGCGTAGGCTGAGCCGTATGACAGCGACCCTCACGGATGAGAAGTACGACGCGGTCACCGAGGCGCTCAAGGACGTCATGGACCCGGAGCTCGGGATCAACGTCGTCGACCTCGGCCTCATCTACGACCTCGCCTGGGATGACGAGAACGATGCTCTCGTCATCCACATGACGTTGACCAGCGCGGGCTGCCCGCTGACCGACGTCCTCGAAGACCAGACCGCGCAGGCTCTCGACAACGTCGTGGACCGGTTCCGCATCAACTGGGTGTGGATGCCGCCGTGGGGTCCGGAGCGGATCACGGACGACGGGCGCGACATGATGCGCGCGCTGGGATTCGCAATCTGACGCTGAAGACAGTGATGCACGACGGAGCGGGCGCGGAGACGCGCCCGCTTCGCTGACTCCGCGGCGAGGCGGGGACGAGAACTCGGGAGATCGAATGTTGCATGTTCAGGCGCTGTCCCTGGCGGAGCTCCGTGAGCGCAGCAGCGAGAAGTGGCGCGAGTACCCCGCCGATGTGCTTCCGCTCTTCGTCGCCGAGACCGACTTCCCCCTCGCCCCCGCGATCACCGCGGCCCTGCACCGTGCGGTCGAGCGTGGCGACACGGGGTACATCGCCTCGAAGACGCCGCTGGCCGAGGCGTTCGCGGGCTTCGCGCGCCGCCGTTACGACTGGGCGGTGGATCCCGCTCGCACTCGCAGCACGGCCGACGTGAGCATGGGCATCGTGGAGATCCTGCGCCGCGTGACGCAGCCGGGGGAGCGGGTCGTCGTCACCCCGCCCGTGTACCCGCCGTTCTACGACCTCGTGGAGGAGGCCGGTGCGGAGGTGCTGCGGGTGCCGCTGCGCGACACGGGCACGGGGTGGGAGCTCGACCTCGACGGGATCCGCGGGGCGTTCGACGACGGTGCGACCGCGATCCTGCTGTGCAACCCGCACAACCCGACCGGCACGGTGCACGACCGAGACGCCCTCGCCGCGCTGGCGGAGATCGCTGCCGAGTACGGCGCCGCCGTCGTGTCCGACGAGATCCACGCGCCGCTCGCCCAGCCGGGGACCGGGTTCACGCCCTTCCTCGCGGCGAGCGAGACGGCCGCACGCGTCGGCTATGCGGTCGTGAGCGCCAGCAAGGCGTTCAACCTCGCCGGCCTGAAGTGTGCGCTGATGGTCACGGCCGACGACGACACCAGCGCCGTGGTGCGCGGGCTCCCCGTGGAGGTCGAGTGGCGCACCGGTCAGTTCGGTCTGCTCGCCTCGGTCGCAGCGTTCGCGGAGGAGAGCGATGCGTGGCTGGACGGGCTGCTCGACACGCTCGACCAGAACCGCGTGCTCCTGGAGGACCTGCTGGCGCGGCATCTTCCCGGTGCCCGCTACCGGATCCCGGACGCGGGCTACCTGGCCTGGATCGACCTGTCGGCTCTGGGCTGGGGCGACAACCCCGCGCGGCGGATCCTGCGGGATGCGAAGGTCGCCCTGCACTTCGGCCCGGCGTTCGGCACCGAGGGAGCGGGCCACGTGCGACTGAACTTCGGGACGAGCCCGGAGATCCTGACGGAGGCCGTCGAGCGGATCGCCGCGCTCGTGGAGCGATGACCGCGCCGCAGCCCGTCGCATCGATCTGGGATCGCGGCCGAATCTGGGTGACGGTGGGCGCGGTCGCGCTCATCTTCCTCGCCGCGATCGAGGCGCTCGCGGTCACCACGGTCATGCCGATCGTGAGTGCGGCGCTCGACGGCGAGGCGCTGTTCGCCGTCGCGTTCGCCGGCACCCTTGCGACGAGCGTGATCGGGATGGTCGCGACCGGTGCCTGGTCCGACGCGCGCGGGCCGCGCGGCGCGCTGTACGTGGCGGTGGCGCTGTTCATCGTCGGCCTGCTGATCTCGGGCTTCGCGACCTCGATGCCGCAGTTCCTGATCGGTCGGCTCGTGCAGGGGCTCGGCACCGGCGGTCAGACGGTCGCGCTGTACGTCGTGGTCGCGCGGCTCTACCCGCCGGAGCTGCACGGGCGCGTGTTCGCGGCGTTCGCGGCCGCCTGGGTCGTCCCGTCGATGGTGGGGCCGTTCCTCGCGGGAGCGGTCGCGGAGTACCTGCACTGGCGCTGGGCGTTCCTGGGCGTCGCGGTGCTCACCGCGATCGCCTTCCTGATGATCGCGGTCCGGCTGCGTGGTGTCGACCTGGGCGGCGGCGAACCCCAGGACCGGCGTGCGCTGCGCCTCCGCCTGCTGCTCGCCGTCGTGGTGGCGGCGTTGGCGGTGGTGATCGGCGTCTCGGCCGAGCTCGACGACGGGGTGCGCTGGCCGGTCGCCGTGGCCGCGATCCTCGGGATCGGCGTCGCGGTGCTGCCGCTGCTCCCCGCCCGTACCCTCCGCGCGGGAGCCGGGTTGCCCAGCGTCGTGCTGATGCGCGGCGTGGCCGCCGGCGCGTTCTTCGCGGCGGAGGCCTACATCCCCTACCTGCTCATCCGGAAGTACGACTTCACCGCCACGTGGGCGGGGGTGGCGCTCATGCTCGCGGCGTTCGCGTGGGCTGGAGCCTCGGCGCTGCAGGGGCGCTACGGCGAGCGGCTAGGCAACCGCCGCATCACGCTGCTGAGCCTCGGAGCCCTCCTGGTGGCGATGCTGGCGGTGCTCGCGGCGGCCGTGTTCCCGGTGTCGCCCGTCGTGGTGATCCTCGGGTGGGCGTTCGCGGGTGGCGGCATGGGGCTGCTGTATCCGCGCCTGACGGTGCTCACGCTGGCCTACTCGGACGAATCGAACCAGGGGTTCAACTCCTCGGCGCTGTCGATCTCCGACGCGACGGGGTCCGCGGTCGCGATCGCGGTCGCGGGGCTCGCCGTGGCCACCCTCGGCGGCGGTCCTGGCGCCTTCGGCGTGGTGTTCGCGTTCGGTCTCGGTCTCGTGCTGCTGGCGCTCGTGCCGGGTCTCAGGCTCGGGCACGCCGCGGAGCCCGCGGTGCGCTGACCTCGCCTGCGAGCGCCCGCACGCCCAGGTCGAACGCGCGGTCGAGACCCGCCGTGACGTCGATCTCGTCCGAGGGTGGCAGGGCGCCGTGGCTGTCGGCGTGCATGCGCTGCTGCACGAGCGTCGCGTGGCCGAGGACGAAGTGAAGGATCGCGGTCGCGCGGGTTTCGGGGTCGTCGGCGCCGTCGCTCCGCAGCGCGGCGATGAGCGCGTCGAGCGCGTGCGCCGAGCCGAGCTGGAGCGCGTAGGTGCTCAGCACGATCTCGGCGCCGTCGCGGTGGGCGAACAGAGCATCCCGCAGGCCGCGGGCGGTGGCGAGGACGCCGGTGGTTCCGCGGGGGAGGCTCGCGGTGATGCGGTCGGCGAGATCGGCGAGCAGCTCCTGCTTGCTCGCGAAGTGCCAGTAGAGAGCACTGGGCTGCACGTCGAGCCGCGCGGCGATGCGCCGCATCGAGAGGTCGGCCAGACCGACCTCGTCGAGCAGGGCGAGAGCGCTGCGGGCGACGCTGTCGCGGTCGTGTCGGGCCGGATTGGGCTCGGGAGTCATGACCCCACTATAGTGAACGGCGTTCAGGTGAACGGTGTTCAGGAGGTGGGAGTGCGCGAGCAGCGTCGGGCCGAGGAAGCCGCCGCATCGATCGTGCTGGAGCACGTGCGGGTGGAGGTCGACGGCCGGGCGATCCTCGATGACGTGAGCCTCGACCTCGCGGCACGACGCATCGCCGTGATCGGGGCGAACGGCTCGGGAAAGTCGACGTTCGCGCGTGTGCTGGACGGCCTGATCGTGCCGACGGCGGGCACCGCGGTCGTGCACGGGCTCGACGTGGTGCGCGACACGCGGGAGCTCCGACGCCGCGTCGGCTTCGTGTTCACGGATCCCGACGCGCAGATCCTCATGCCGACGCCCGCGGAAGATCTCGCCCTGTCGCTGCGGGGCCTCCCGCGCGCGGAGGTCGACCGACGCGTGCGCGAGACCCTTGCGGTGCACGGACTCGAGGCGCACGCGGACGTGCCGGCGTCGTCGCTGTCCGGCGGGCAGAAGCAGCTGCTCGCGCTGGCGGCCGTGCTCGTGACCGAGCCGCGGCTGCTCGTGGCCGACGAGCCGACCACGCTCCTCGACCGCCGCAACGCCCGGCGCATCGCGGAGCTGCTGATGGCGCAGGAGGCGCAGGTCGTGGTGGCCACGCACGACCTCGACCTGGCCGCGCGCTGCGACCTGGCCGTGCTGTTCGAGGGCGGGCGAGCCGTGGCCGTGGGCCACCCGGATGCGGTGATCGACGAGTACTGCCGGGTGTCCGCGTGATCTCGCTCTACCGCCCCGGCACGAGCGTGCTGCATCGCCTCCCCGCGGGGATGAAGCTCGCGGGGCTCGTGCTCTGCGCCCTCGGCCTGACCCTGCTTCCGCCGCAGCCCGTCGTCGTGAGCGTGGCCCTCGCCGCCACGGTCGTGCTCTATCCGCTCGGAGGGCAGAGTCCGCGCACGCTGCTCGTCGAACTGTGGCGGTTGCGATGGATCCTCCTCGTGCTGGGGGTGATGCTGGCGGTGTTCGTCTCGCCGATCGCCGCGTGGGTCGGTGCCGGTCGGGTCGCGGCGCTGCTGCTCGTCGCCGCACTGGTGACGATGACCACGCGGATGTCCGACCTGCTCGATGTGCTGCAGACGGTGCTGCGGCCGCTGCGTCGCTGGGGTGTCGATCCGGAGGTCGTCGCGCTGACGCTGTCGCTCACGCTCACGATGGTGCCGGTGGTCGCGGCGTTCGTCCACCGGCTCCGTGAGGCCGAGCGCGCTCGAGGGGTGCGCCTGGGGCCGCGCGCGGCGGTGCCGCTCCTCGTGCTCACCCTCCGGCACGCCGACCGGGTGGGCGACGCCCTCGCCGCGCGGGGTGGCCTGAGCCTCACCCGATCGCGAGCGCTGGCACCGGTTCGGCCGCCCTGGCGAGGCGCAGCGCGGCCATGAGCAGGGCCACGGCCACGACCGCGGTCGTGACGGACGTGCCCACGACCAGCAGCAGCACCACGCCGCCGAGCCCGAGCAGCCCGGCCGAGACCAGCCGCCCGGACGATCGGGTGCCCGTCGGCGCCGGCTGTCGTTCGAAGCGGTCGACGGCGACGGCCACCCCTGCGGTCAGGGCCAGCGCCGACAGCAGCCACAGCGGGCGTGTCAGCCACCACTCCGGGCCGTCGAGCGCCGGGAGAGCGGCACCGGTGCCGAGGGCGACGACTGCGGTCAAGCCGGCCATCGCCAGCAGCACGGGCATGTGCCACAGGTAGATCGTCATCGTGCGGCGGGTGACGAATCGCGTGAACGCCGCCGCCGCGACGGTGCTGCTCGCCCGGGCGATCCGCTCGCGGTGCAGGGACAGCAGGCCCGTGTGGACGACGCCGACCAGCAGGAGCGCGGCGGTGGGCGGGTTGATGTTGGCGATGAGGTCGGGGGAGTACACGCCGGCGACGAAGAGCACGGTGAGGAGCACTCCGGCGCCCGCGGTGACGGCGGCCCGGGTGCGGCGGGCGAGGGCGTCGATGCGCCCGTCGGCGAGGAAGAATCCGAGCTGCTGCAGCGTGAGCCAGACGAAGGCGAGGTTGAGGAACCCCAGTCCTGCCGCGCCGGTCACGCCGCGTAGCGCATCCACCGCGACCGAGGCGGCCGCGAGCGCTCCGATCGTGCGCAGCGGAGCACGCTCGTGGAGGGCCGCCAGGGCGGGCAGCAGCAGCTGGCACAGCAGGAAGACCCCGAGGAACCACAGGGGCTGCCCGTAGCGGAAGCCCGCGACCGCGATCAGCTCGGCCGGCACGCCGAGGAGCGTCAGGACGGCCAGTGCCACGCCGACCGCGGCGACCGTGATGACTGCGGGACGCAGCAGCCGGTGTACCCGTGCGGTCAGGAAGTCGAGGGTGCTCGCGCCCCTCGCCCGCAGCCGACGGGAGGCGAGCAGCCCGGAGAACCCTCCGATCACGAAGAACAGCGGCATGACCTGCAGCACCCAGCTGAGCGGTGCGATCCATCCCGTGCCGTCGCTCGCGTTCTCGAACACCGGGGCGCCGTCGGCCACCGTGACGCCCACCATGATGGCGTGCAGCACCACCACGCCGAGCACGCAGAGCGCGCGGATGAAGTCGATGCCGGTGTCGCGTCGTGCGGACGGCGCGGGCGGGGGAGCGGCGGCGGGCAGCGCCTGGACGATGGCCATGAGTCCTCCTCGGAACGGTGTCCTCGGAGGCTAGGGACGGGGTGTCCGCGGCGGCATCACCCTGCGGTGTCGATCAGACCCCTACCGTGGGGGGAGTCAGGACGAGGGCTCGACCAGCCCGGTGTCGTAAGCGAGGATCACCGCGTGGACGCGGTCGCGCAGGCCGAGCTTGGACAGCACCTTGCCCACGTGCGTCTTCACGGTCTGCTCCGCGATGAAGAGGTCCGTGGCGATCTCGGAGTTCGACCGGCCGCGACCGATCAGCACCAGCACCTCGCGCTCGCGATCGGTCAGCTCCGCCAGCACGGTCGCGGAGCGGGGGGCGCGCGGGCGTCGTCCGGCGAACTGCTCGATCATGCGGCGGGTGACGCTCGGAGCCAGCAGGGCGTCGCCGCCCGCGACCACCCGCACCGCGTGCACGAGCTCCTCGGGCAGGGCGTCCTTGAGCAGGAAGCCGCTCGCGCCCGCCTCCAGTGCGTCGTAGACGTAGTCGTCGATGTCGAACGTCGTGAGCATCAGGATGCGCGGCACGTGAGCGGCGGGATACGACGTGCCGAGGATGCGGCGCGTGGCCTCGATGCCGTCGAGCTCCGGCATCCGCACGTCCATCAGGATCACGTCCGGATCGAGCCGGGCGGACAGCGCCACGGCCTCGGCGCCGTTCGCGGCCTGTCCGGCCACGCGGATCCCGTCGTGGGCGTCGAGAAGGGCGGCGAAACCCGCACGGACCATCGCCTGGTCGTCGGCGATGAGCACGCTGATCGTCACGGGGTCTCCTCGTCTGCTGCGGCCGGCGGGGCTGCCGTCATGCCGTGGTCGGCGGTGGTCGGGGTCGAGCCGTTGGCCAGGGGGAGGGTCGCCTCGACGCGCCACCCGCCGTCGTCCGTGGGGCCGGCGGAGAGGCTGCCGCCGAGGATCTCCGCGCGCTCGCGCATTCCCCGCAGCCCGTAGCCCCCGGGGTGGGCTTCCGGCGGTCGCGGCGGCGCGGCGTTCTGCACGACGAGCCGCAGCGCCGCCGAGTCCGCGTGCACGCGCACCGTGACACGGGCCCCCGGCGCGTGACGGACGGCGTTGCTCAGCGCCTCCTGCACGATGCGGAACGCGGCGATCTGCACGGTGGGCTCCGCGCCAGACGCGGCATCCGTGCCCTCCATCACGAGCCCCACCTCGACGCCGGCGCGGCGGATGCTGTCGACGAGCGCGGGGATGTCGTCCAGGCCCTGCTGCGGGGCGAGCTCGGCGTGCTGGTCCTCCGTGCGCAGCACCCCCAGCATGCGCCGCATCTCGGTGAGCGAGGTGCGGGCGGTCGCGGCGATGTCCTCGAACTCGGCCGTCGCGGTGTCGTCGAGACCGGGGATCCGGTATCGCGCGGTGGACGCCTGCACCTGGATGACCGACATGCTGTGCGCCACCACGTCGTGCAGCTCGCGCGCGATCCGTGTGCGCTCCTCGACGAGGGCGCGGCGCGACTCCTCCAGCGCGCTGTGCTCCCGCTCGCGCGTGAGCTCCTGGGCCACGCGGACGCGTCCGGCGACGAGCACGGCGATGAGGTACATGGCCGCGGCGAGCGACGACGTCACGATGAGGTCGGCGGTCGCACTCCCGGCGGACGCGTCGCTGGCGACCATGTCGGCACGCAGCAGCGGAGCGGTGAGCGACGTGAGGGCCCCGAGCACGAGGGCGACGGCTCCGAGGCGGGGGCCGTGCACGAAGGTCACGACCCCCACGAACAGGACGAAGGTGAGCAGTGCCGGCACCGACCAGGGCCACGGCGACTGGATGGCCTGCGCGGGGACCACGAGGAGCGGCAGGGTGAAGGTCGCGGCGGTGAACAGCGCGATGGCCGTGCGCGGTCGGGCAAGGGCGACGAGCGGCGCTCCGCACAGCGCCGCGCCGACGAGGAACGTCAGCGGCAGGGGGGTGCCGGAGAGTACGGTCTGCAGGGGCACGAGCAGCGCGTACAGCACGACGACCGCCGCATACAGCGCCGCGAGGGCGGTGGTGCGGCGGTTCATCCGCGGCGCGCGCGGGGGTCGGGCTCGGCGGCGTGCCATGACTCTCATCCTGCCAGGTGGGCCACGGGCGCACGGCGACGACGGGCGGCGGCGATCCGGTCGATCACGACACCGATCACCAGGGCCACGCCGATGCCGAGCAGAGCGCTGAGCAGGGGCTGGTCCTTGATCCATGCACCGGCGAGCAGCCCGATCGCGAGGCTGAAGATGCTCCAGCTCGCGCCCGCGATGAGGCTCAGAGGCAGGAACCGGCGCCAGGGGAAGCCCAGCGCACCCGCGGACATGTTCACCGCGACGCGACCGACGGGGATGTACCGCGCGCCGAGGATGAGCGTGGCGCTGCGTCGATCGAGCGCGCGCTGGGCGTATGTGAAGGCCGTGACCACCCTCGGCCGCCGCATCCAGGCGAACCGTGAGGTGCCCAGCCGGCGTCCGATCAGGAAGGCGAGGTTGTCGCCGATGGCGGCGCCGACCGCCGCGACGAGCCCCAGGAGAAGCAGGTTTCCGTCGCCGGTGGATGCGGCGACGGCGGCCGCGGCGACGAGCACGGTCTCGCTCGGCACGGGCGGGAAGAACCCGTCGATCACCGTGACGGCGAACAGCACCAGGTACAGCCAGGGGGAGGCGATCGCCTGCATGATGAGCTCGTTGAGGATGTCCACTCCTGCACGGTAGGCGGGCGGTCGCGCAGCGGGCATCCCTCTGCGGTATTCCGGCTCTCACTCTCGGGAGGGATCTTGCCGGGCGGTGAGGCTCTCCGGGCGGCATATACTGGGAGGCTGGCCGATCGGCCGCTCACCCACCCCGAAGGAACGGACGTCCGCTGTGCTTGCCGTGCACGACCTCGAGATCCGCGTTGGCGCGCGCCTGCTGATGGAGAACGTGTCGTTCCGCGTGGGCGACGGAGACAAGATCGGACTGGTCGGGCGCAACGGCGCCGGCAAGACCACTCTCACCAAGGTGCTCGCGGGGGATGTGCTGCCCTCCGGAGGCTCGGTCACCCGATCGGGTGAGCTCGGCTACCTGCCGCAGGACCCGCGTTCCGGGAACCCCGAAGACCTCGCGCGCACGCGCATCCTCGACGCGCGCGGCCTCGGTCAGCTTAACCTCGGCATGACGGAGGCATCGCTCGCGATGGGCTCGGACGACCCGGCGGTCGCGGCGAAGGCCATGAAGCGCTACGCCACGCTCACGGAGCGGTTCGAGGCGCAGGGCGGGTACGCCGCGGAGGCGGAGGCCGCGTCGATCGCGCACAACCTCTCGCTGCCGGACCGCATCCTCGACCAGCCGCTCTCGACGCTGTCGGGCGGTCAGCGTCGGCGCATCGAGCTGGCGCGCATCCTGTTCTCCGACGCCGACACGATGATCCTCGACGAGCCGACCAACCACCTCGACGCCGACAGCGTCGTGTGGCTTCGTGAGTTCCTGAAGAACTACAAGGGCGGCCTGATCGTCATCAGCCACGACGTCGAGCTCGTGGGGGAGACCGTGAACCGCGTGTTCTATCTCGACGCGAACCGCCAGGTCATCGACATCTACAACATGAACTGGAAGAACTACCTGCGCCAGCGCGCCGCCGACGAGGAGCGCCGGAAGAAGGAGCGCGCGAACGCGGAGAAGAAAGCGACGACGCTGCAGCAGCAGGCCGCGCGCTTCGGCGCCAAGGCGTCGAAGGCCGCGGCCGCGCACCAGATGATCGCGCGCGCCGAGAAGCTGCTCGCCGGACTCGACGAGGTGCGGCAGGAGGACCGGGTCGCGAAGCTGCGGTTCCCGAAGCCTGCCCCCTGCGGCAAGACCCCGCTCATGGCGTCCGGGCTGTCGAAGTCCTACGGCTCGCTGGAGATCTTCACCGATGTCGACCTCGCGATCGACCGCGGCTCGAAGGTGGTCGTCCTCGGACTCAACGGCGCAGGGAAGACGACGCTGCTGCGGATGCTCGCCGGGGTCGACCAGCCCGACACGGGCCAGCTCGAGCCGGGGCACGGCCTCAAGGTGGGCTACTACGCGCAGGAGCACGAGAACCTCGACGTCTCCCGCTCGGTGCTGGAGAACATGGTCTCCGCCGCTCCGCACATCACCGAGACGGAGGCGCGCAAGGTGCTCGGCTCGTTCCTGTTCACCGGCGACGACGTCCTGAAGCCCGCCGGGGTGCTTTCCGGTGGGGAGAAGACCCGCCTCTCGCTCGCCACGCTCGTGGTCTCGTCGGCCAACCTGCTGCTGCTCGACGAGCCGACCAACAACCTCGACCCGGCATCGCGCGAGGAGATCCTCGGGGCGCTCGCGCACTACGAGGGCGCCGTGGTGCTCGTGTCGCACGACCCCGGAGCGGTGCAGTCGCTCAACCCGGAGCGGGTGCTCATCCTCCCGGACGGCGTCGAGGACATCTGGAACCAGGAGTACCAGGAGCTCATCGAGCTCGCCTGACCCGGCGCGGCCCGAGCGACGGCGTGACATCATCGGGAGCATGAGCACGCCCGCGCCGAACCATCCGTCCGACATGCGCGCATGGCTGCGGAGCCTGCCGGCGCTCACCGGTCGCGGGCGACCGGTCGACGTCGCCGCGCTCCCGGCGGAGCCCCTGCCGCTGTTCCTCTCGTGGATCCGGCTCGCTGCCGATCAGGGGGTGCCGGAGCCGCACGCCGCCACCCTGGCGACGGTCGATCGCGACGGCATGCCGGATGCGCGCACGCTCCTCCTCAAGGATGCGGACGCCCGCGGATGGGCGTTCGCGGGGCCTCGTTCGTCGGGCAAGGGCATCCAGCTCGCCGTGCACGCCGTGGCGGCACTGAACTTCTGGTGGCAGCCGCTCGCCCGGGCGGTGCGGCTCCGCGGGCCGGTGCGGGAGGCGACGCCCGCGGAGAGCGCGGCCGACCTGGCCGCACGGTCTCCGGCCGCGCGGGACGGGGTCGCCGCCGGGGACTGGGTGCTGTGGCGCCTGCAGCCCTCGCGGGTGGAGTTCTGGCAGGGGGCGACCGATCGACGGCACACTCGGATCGTGTACGAGGTGGCACCGGGCGGCTGGGGACGGCACGCGAGCGGTACGACCGGCACCTGAGCGCGCGGCACTCGGGCTCAGCGGGCGTCGAGCAGCTCGTCCTCGACGTCGGCGTCGCGGTCGCGCCGGCGCGGCGCCTTCACGGGTGCCGGCTTCCCCTCGAGCTCCTCGCGGTGCTTCACGATCTCGGTGCGGATGATGTAGCCGATGAAGATGAACCCCATGATCGCGAACAGGATCCACTGGATCGCGTACGACAGGTGCGGACCGGGATCGTCGGTGGGCGACTCGAAGCCGCCGAGGGTTCCCGAGCCGGCCGGGTCCTCCGACACCAGTCGCCCGTATGCGCCGGTGAGGGCGCCACCGTCGATGGTCTCGGAGATCGACGGCAGATGGATCGTGGGCACCTGGCCTTCCGGCGCGCCGCGACCGGAGGCGGGAAGCGGCTCGCCGGGTCGAAGGCGCACCGTGACCGTGACCTCGCCGGACGGTGGGGCGGGGATGGCGTCCGGCACGTCACCCTCGCCCGGCGGAACCCACCCCCGGTCGACGATCAGCACGCGTCCGTCGACATCGCGGAACGGCACCAGCACCTCGAAGGCGCTCGTGCCCCCGTGCGGGCGGTTGCGCACGAGCAGCTGTTCGTCGGCGAGGTACTCGCCCTGCAGGGTGACCGGCCGCCACTCGTCGTCGGGATCGAGCACGTCGTCGTCGCCCAGCACCTCGGTGAGGGGCACCGCGGGGGCGTCGTAGTTCTGCTCGACCAGCGCGATCTGCTCGGCCCGCGATTCGTTGCGCTCGAACTGCCAGTGCGACAGGAAGGCGCAGGCGATCGCGAACCCGATCGCGATCAGGGTGTAGACGCCCCAGCGGGTCAGGCGGTTGTTCACGAGGGCACACCGTCTCTCACGGTCACGGGGAAGTCACGGGCGGCCAGATAGTCGCGGAGGAAGTCCACGTGCTCGGGGCACGCCAGCCAGATCTTCTCGCGGTCGGGGGCGTGGATGCGGGGATTGCGCCACACGACCTGGCTGGTCGCCGCGCTCCGGCATCCGGCGCGCGAGCAGATCAGATCGGTCATTGCTCCGCGCGGCCTTCGCGGATCGTGAAGACGCCGGGGTTCGCCTCCTGCACAGGCGGAGGACCGGGAGCCGCATCGAGCTCCTGCAACGGCGACTCGGCGGAGGTCTCCGTGCTGTCGCTTCCCGCATTGGCGAACACCACGGCGATGTAGGGCAGCACAGCGGCGGCCAGGGCGAACACCCATGTGTACCACCCGAACGGCTGCACGAAGAACATCAGGCCGAAGCACACGATGCGGATCGTCATCGTGAGCGCGTAGCGGCGCACGCGGTGGTCGCTCTCGTCCCCGGGAGACTGGGGGAGAGAGGTGACGGCCGGGACTCGACGTGCGTTCTTCACGATGCTTCCAGCCTACGCCGGTGCGGGCTCGGCGGCGCCCCGATTCCGCCCGGGGCACGCTCGCTGCAGTCGCTAGGATCGTTCACGGCTCGGAAACCCGACCCCCGACCAGAGCAGGAGTGCCCCCATGAGTGCTGACCGCGTCGTCCTCGTCACCGGAGGCAACCGCGGCATCGGCCGCGCCATCGCCGAGCGCTTTGTGCGAGAGGGGTACCGCGTGGCCGTCACCGCCCGCAGCGGCGAGGGTCCGGAGGGCACGCTCACGGTGCGCGCCGATGTCACCGATGCCGCGTCCCTCGATGCCGCGTTCACCGAGGTCGAGCAGCAGCTCGGCCCGGTCGAGGTCGTGGTGGCCAACGCCGGGATCACGAAGGACACCCTCCTGCTGCGCATGAGCGAGGACGACTTCGACAGCGTGGTCGCCACCAACCTCGGCGGCACCTTCCGCGTCGTCAAGCGTGCTTCGAAGGGCATGCTGCGCGCACGGTTCGGACGCATCATCCTCATCTCCAGCGTCGTCGGGCTCTACGGCTCCGCCGGTCAGGTCAACTACGCGGCGTCGAAGAGCGCCCTGGTCGGCTTCGCCCGGTCGATCACGCGTGAGCTCGGGGCCCGCGGCATCACCGCCAACGTCGTCGCGCCCGGGTTCATCGAGACCGACATGACCGCGGAGCTCCCGGAGGAGACGCAGAAGCAGTACCAGGCCAGCATTCCCGCCGGAAGGTTCGCGACGGCGGATGAGGTCGCGGGTGTGGTCACCTGGCTCGCGAGCGATGATGCCGCCTACATCTCGGGTGCCGTCATTCCCGTCGACGGCGGCCTCGGGATGGGCCACTGACGCGCTGAGAGGCCCGGGCTCCGGCCCGTTCCGCGCGTCGGACTCACCGGTCGACGGCGGCGACCAGCAGCTCACCCAGGCGCTGCGGAACCGAGAACTGCGGCCAGTGGCCGGACCCGATGCGCACGACCTCGGCGTCGGCGATGGCGTGGAATTCCTCCGCGTATGCACCCCACTGTGCGATCGTCGCCTCGAACGCCTCCTCGTCGAGCCCGCCCATGAGCAGCGTCACCGGCACGGAGTGGCGCGCGGGGTTCTCGAGCTGGATCTCGTCCGCGGGCACGCGTCCCGGCACGCTCTGCGTCAGCCCGACCGTGCGGGCCCGTGTCGCGTCGTCGAGGTCGTGCACATCCTCGTCGGGGAAGAAGTCCCACCCGGGGAACGGGACGGCACCGTCGACGACCTCGAACTCATTGATGCCCGAACCGGGCGGCGGCGGCACCGTGTCGACGAAGATCACGCGCCGCACGCGCTCGGGCCTCGCGTCGGCGACTCCCCAGGCCACATTGCCGCCTCCGCTGTGACCGACGACGACCACCTCGCCCTCGACCTCATCGACGGCGGCGACGCCCGCGGCCACCCACTCCGCCATGCCGATGTCGGAGGCGGCCGGACCGGACGCCCCGAGACCGGGAAGGGTGAGCGGATGGGTGCGGTGTCCTGCCTGCTCCAGCGCCGGTATCACGTCGTCCCAGCTGCGCGCGTCGAGCCAGAGTCCGGGGATGAGGATGATGTCCATGCGGCGACGCTAGCGCTGGCCGCCGACATCCACCACCGCCCTCACGGCAGGAGAGGGATGACCTCGGCGAGATCCTGCGTGGCGACGACGAGGCTCGCGGCCTCCCGGACGGCCGGCTTCGCGTTGAACGCGAGTCCGAGTCCGGCGACGGCCATCATGGGCAGATCGTTCGCCCCGTCACCGATGGCGATGGTGGCGTGCGCCGGCACCCCGAGGTCGTCCGCCCAGGTCCGCAGCCAGGACGCCTTGGCCTTGCCGTCGACGATCTCGCCGTCGACATGACCGGTCAGCCTGCCGTCCGCGACCTCGAGGCCGTTGGCACGCCACCGGTCGACGCCGAGCTCGGGAGCGATGTGGTCGAGGATCTCGTGGAACCCGCCGGACACGACGCCCACCACGCCACCGCGCGCGTGCACGGCGGCGGTGAGCTCGCGGACGCCCGGGGTCGGCTCGATGCGGGCGCGGACGCGCTCGAACGCCGACACCGGCACCCCCTCCAGCGCGGCGACGCGGGAGCGGAGGCTGGATGCGAAGTCGATCTCGCCCCGCATCGCGGCCTCGGTGGCGGCCTGCACCTCCGCGCGGCGGCCGGCCTCGTCGGCGAGGAGTTCGATCACCTCGTTGCGGATGAGCGTGGAATCGGCATCGAGGACGACGAGGAAGCGCGCGGAGGTCACCCTCCGAGCCTAGCGATGCGGGCGCACGGGCCCGGACGGCGTGACGGCTCAGCGCTCGATGAAGACGCCCTTGCCGACCACGGTGATGCCCGACTCCGTCACGGTGAAGCCGCGCGCGAGGTCTCGCTCACGGTCCACACCGACCGTCGCGCCGTCCGCGAGGACGACGTTCTTGTCGAGGATCGCCCGGTGCACGCGAGCGCCCTGCCCGACGTGCACATGATCGAACACGACGGAGTCGGTGATGGTCGAACCGCCACCGGCCAGGGTCCACGGTCCCACCACGCTCCGCTCGAGGTGCGTGCCGGACAGGACGGAGCCGAGGGACACGATCGAGTCGATCGCGTTGCCGATGCGGCCGACGGAATCGCGCACGAACTTCGCAGGCGGCGAGTTCACCGCCTGCGAGTGGATCGGCCACTCCATGTTGTAGAGGTTGAACACGGGCAGTGTCGAGATCAGATCACGGTGCGCGTCGAAGAACGAGTCGATCGTCCCCACATCCCGCCAGTAGGAGCGGTCGCGCGGCGACGAGCCGGGGACGTCGTTCTGCTTCATGTCGTAGTAGCCGGCCTCGCCGCGGTCGACGAAGTACGGCACGATGTCGCCACCCATGTCGTGGCTCGACGTCGGGGACTCGCCGTCCGCCTCGACGGCGGCGATCAGGGCGTCCGCGTCGAAGATGTAGTTGCCCATCGAGGCCAGGACCTCGTGGGGGGAGTCCGCGAGACCGGTGGCGTCGGTCGGCTTCTCGAGGAACTGCCGGATGCGTCCGGACTCCGGGTCCGCGTCGATCACGCCGAACTGCGAGGCGAGGGCGAGCGGCTGCCGGATGCCGGCCACGGTGGCCTTGGCGCCCGACTCGATGTGCGCCTCGAGCATCTGGCGGAAGTCCATGCGGTAGACGTGGTCGGCGCCGATAACCACGACGATGTCCGGCTTCTCGTCGTTGATCAGGTTCATGCTCTGCAGGATCGCGTCGGCCGAGCCGGAGAACCAGCGCTTGCCCAGTCGCTGCTGCGCGGGGACGGAGGCGACGTACGAGTCGAGCAGTGCCGACATCCGCCAGGTCTGCGAGATGTGCCGGTCCAGGCTATGGGACTTGTACTGGGTGAGCACCACGATCTGACGCAGGCCCGAGTTGATCAGGTTGGAGATGGCGAAATCGATCAGGCGGTACTGGCCGCCGAACGGCACGGCAGGCTTCGCACGATCCCCTGTCAGCGGCATGAGTCGCTTGCCCTCGCCGCCGGCGAGGATGATCCCGAAGACCTTCTTTGGAGCGGACATGGCTCCACCATAGATGCCGCCGCGCCGGGGAAACTAGCGTCTGGACAAGCCGGTCGCTAGCGTCTAGGCATGCGAGTCGAGATGATCAGCAAGGAGTACCCACCGGAGATCTACGGCGGCGCCGGAGTGCACGTGGCTGAGCTGGTCGCCGCCCTGCGCGAGAGCATCGATGTGACGGTCCGCGCCTTCGGTGCGCCGCGCGAGGAGGAGGGCACGTTCGCGTACCGCACGCCGACCGGACTGGCCGGCGCGAACCCGGCGCTGCAGACGCTGGGCACCGACCTCGAGATCGTCGCCGCGATCGGCGGGGCCGACCTCGTGCACAGCCACACCTGGTACGCGAACTTCGCCGGTCATCTCGCGTCGCAGCTGCACGGCATCCCGCACGTGCTGACCGCGCACAGCCTGGAGCCGCTGCGACCGTGGAAGGCGGAGCAGCTCGGCGGCGGCTACGCGGTGTCGAGCGGGATCGAGAAGCTGGCGTACGAGAACGCGGCCGCCGTCGTCGCGGTGAGCGCGGGGATGCGCGCCGACATCCTGCGCAGCTATCCCGGGGTGGACCCCGCGCGTGTCCGGGTGATCCACAACGGCATCGATGTGGAGCGCTGGCGGCCGGTCGAGGACGCCGCGTTCCTGGAGTCGATCGGCATGGACCCCGCTCGCCCGTCCGTGGTGTTCGTCGGGCGGATCACCCGGCAGAAGGGACTGCCGTACCTGCTCCAGGCGGCCCGGCTCCTGCCGCCGGAGGTGCAGCTGGTGCTGTGCGCCGGCGCCCCGGACACCCCGGAGATCATGGCCGAGGTGCAGGAGGGGGTGCGGCTTTTGCAGCAGACTCGCGAGGGCGTCATCTGGATCGAGCGCATGCTCCCCCGCGACGAGCTGTCGGCCATCCTCGCCGCAGCGACCACGTTCGTGTGCCCCTCGGTGTACGAGCCGCTGGGCATCGTGAACCTGGAGGCGATGGCGTGCGGCGCCGCGGTTGTCGGCACGGCCACGGGTGGGATCCCGGAGGTGGTCGACGACGGCGTGACCGGCCGCCTGGTGCCGATCGAGCAGGTGCAGGACGGCACGGGCACCCCGATCGACCCGGAGCGCTTCGTCGCCGACCTGGCCGCCGTGCTGACCGAGGTCGCGACGGATCCGGAGCGCGCCCGCGCATACGGTGAAGCCGGACGGGAGCGGGCGCGGACCCAGTTCAGCTGGACCGCGATCGCGGAAGCGACCCGCGCGCTCTACGCGGAGCTGATCCGTTGAGCCGATAGGCTGGCCGCATGCCGATCGCTCTGGATTTCGCTGACGTCGTCGTGCGCCGAGAGGGGCGCAACATCATCGATCACGTGACCTGGCAGGTCGCCGACGATCAGCGATGGGTGATCCTCGGGCCGAACGGCGCGGGCAAGACCACGCTGCTGCAGCTGGCCGACACGCTCATGCACCCGACGGCCGGCACGGTCACCGTGCTGGGCGAGACGCTCGGTCGCACCGACGTGTTCGAGATCCGCCCCCGGATCGGGTTCGCCTCCTCCGCGATGGCCAAGCGGGTTCCGCGTGACGAGACCGTGCTCAACACGGTGCTCACGGCCGCGTACTCGGTGCTCGGCCGGTGGAACGAGAGCTATGAGGACATCGATGAGCGCCGCGCCCTCCGCGTGTTGCGCGATTGGCGTCTGGATCACCTCGCCGACCGCACGTTCGGCACGCTCAGCGACGGCGAGCAGAAGCGTGTCCAGATCGCGCGCGCCGTCATGACCGACCCGGAGCTGCTGCTGCTCGACGAGCCGACGGCCTCGCTCGACCTCGGCTCGCGCGAGGAGCTGCTCGCCCTGCTCGGCGGGTACGCCTCGGCGCCGTCGACGCCCGCGATGCTGATGGTGACGCACCACGTGGAGGAGATCCCGGTCGGTTTCACGCACGTGCTGCTGCTGCGTGACGGCGTCGTCGTCGCGGCGGGGCCGATCGAGGAGTCGCTCACGAGCGAGTCGCTGACGGCCGCGTTCGGGATGCCGATCACGCTGTCTCAGGAGGGTGGCCGCTACGCCGCCCGCGCCGCGTCCTGACGCGGCATCTGATAGAATCGACCCTTGGTGCTCTCTGCACCGCAGACTTCCCTCGTCCCTGGCACAATCCAGGGCAGCAACTAAGGAATCCCATGAAGACTGACATTCACCCCGACTACCAGGCCGTCGTGTTCCGCGACCTCGGCTCGGGCGAGACCTTCCTCACCCGTTCCACCGTCACCAGCGACAAGACCATCGAGCTGGACGGCGTGGAGTACCCGGTGATCGACGTCGAGATCTCCTCGGCTTCGCACCCCTTCTACACGGGCAAGCAGCGCATCATGGACTCGGCCGGTCGCGTCGAGAAGTTCAACCAGCGCTTCAAGGGCTTCGGCGGCTCCTCCAAGTAAGGGCCCCCGACGAAGGCCCCGCGTTCCTCGGAACGCGGGGCCTTCGTCATTCCCGGCGCCCGTCACAGGTCGATGATGATCCTGGTGCCGCGGATGCGGTCGGGCGGGTCGCCCGGGGAGGGGGCGGGGGCGGTGCGCCGTGTCTGCCGATCGCGCTCCTGGCCGGCTTCGTGAGCAGAGGGGGACCACACGCTGTCGAATGCGCCGACGAGCCCGCCGCCGGTCGCGTGCTCGTACTTCTCCTCGACGGGCTTGCGCGAGAACGTGTGCCGCATCCCGGCGATCAGCAGCGCGGGACCCGTGACCAGGACCAGCGCGACCGTCGCCCACGCCATGACGTCTCGCATGCCCCCAGGATAGGCGGCTGCAGTGTCGCCGTGGGGCGTCAGCGCAGGCGTCGACCCGCGGCGAGGTCGATCAGGCGGGAGAGCACCTGGCCCGTCCGCAAGCCGTTGTGCTCGTGTTCGCTGGTCACCCACAGGGATACCCCGGGGAGCAGTCGCGCGGTCTCGAGTGAGAACTCGAGTGGCACGTACACGTCATCCACGTACACGGCGGCGGCTCCCGTCGCACCCGAGGCGGTGATCGCCGCGGGGTCGTAGATCTGCGGCCAGGCATGCTCGGCCAGGGCCAGAGTGACCTCGCGCCACGGCCGCAGCGCTGGAACCGTGTCGGTCCACTCGCGGCGGATGTGCTCGCCCGTGAACAGCGTGGGATCGTCCTGGAAGTCGGCGGGTTCGACGCGCTCGGCCGACCACCGGGTCGCATGGCCGCTCGCGTAGCTCGACTCATGGAACACGTAGTACAGCGGATTGCGGCCGCCGAAGGGCATGGCGTGCATCAGGTCGTACCGGAAGGCGTTAGACGAGGGGTCGCGCTCCAGGAGCGACCACACCGTCTGCCATCCGTCGTCGGTGCCGAGCGCGGAGCCGACCGAGCGCAGGCGCGAGCGCGAGACGACCTCGCCGTCCGGCAGGACGATGCGGCCCTCGTCGGCGAGGTCGATCAGTCGGCGCATGGTGTCGCGGTGCTCGGGGAACCGGCGGTAGTAGCGCTCGGAGGCCATGCGCATCTTGTCGTAGCACAGCGCGTAGACCTCGTCGGGGTGCCGCTCGACGGTGCTGAGGCCGCCGGTGATGAACACGTCGCGCAGCGACCCGGCATCGGTCGACAGGTAGGCGAGCGTGGTGAACCCGCCGAACGACTGACCCAGCACGCTCCAGGTGGTGGCACCGAGGTGCTCGCGCATCGCCTCGGCGTCGCGCACGATCGCATCGGCGCGCAGGTGGGTCAGGTGCTCGGCCGCCGCGTCGGCTCCTTGAGCGAGGTCGTCGTCGCCGACGGGGGTGGAACGACCGGTGCCCCGCTGGTCGAGCAGCACGACCCGGTAGTGCGCGAGCGCCTGGTCGAGCCACGCCGGGGCGGTGGAGGAGTGGAACGGCCGCGGCGCCTCGTGCCCAGGGCCGCCCTGCAGGAAGACCAGGTACGGCAGCTGCTCTCCGCCCTCGCGTGCGACCACCGCGGCGAACACGTCGATGGTGCGCGCGTCGGCGGGGTCGTCCCACACGAGCGGCACGGTCAGGGTGTGCTCGTCGATCGTCAGGTCGAGCAGGCGGCGGCGGACGGTGGTGGTCATGTCACATCACGTTCCCGATGTAGGAGTACTTGACGAAGACCTCGGAGGCGAGCCCGGACTCCTCCAGCACGCCCTGCACCGCGGTCATCATGTAGTTCGAGTCCCACCCCATGTACAGCGAGTGCTCGTCGTCGAGCCGGTCCCACTGGCCCTTCCACGCCTGGGCGTCGTAGACGGGGCCGCCGTGCGCGGCGCAGTACGCGACGGCCGCCTCACGGGTGTCGGTCCACGCACGCCGGAACACGCGGTTGAAGAGGTGCTTGACGTCGTAGACCTCCCAGCGCTCTCCGCGGTACTCGACGTAGTCGAACTCGCGCTCCCAGCCGGCCGGCCAGCCGCGCCGGCGGACGGCGTCGAGGATCGGGGTGAGGCCGTCGTCGTCGATCTCCGGCAGGGCAGGGCGGGCCCAGATCCGCAGCAGCTCGGTCGTCAGCGCGACCGTGCGGGCCGTGATGGCGGCGGTGCCCCAGGCCGCAGCGGCGGTCAGCTCTCGCGTGGCCGGCACGGTGCTGCGCGCGTAGGCCACGTCGCGCTTGACCGGGAACGATGCTCCGAACACGCGCTCGGTCAGCCCCTGCTCGAGCAGCGTGAGGTTGCCCAGCGTGGGAGCGAGCGCGCGGTGGCTGTTCTGCTCGTCCTCGCTGTACTCGCTCCACGGACGCACGCCGTCGCCCGACCACGCGTCACCGGGGACGGCCGGGACGATGTGCTCGACATCGAAGCCCTCGACCTCGTCGACGCCTTCGAGTCGCCCGAGCACATAGGCGGGGTAAGGCAGCTCGCTGTACTTCAGGACGGCGCTCACACGCTCGTCCGACGGCGTGATGCGGGCGATCGCACGGGCAAGCGCTTCCTGACCGTTCGCGCGCGCCCGGCAGAGCCGCGCGATCAGGCGCTCGGTCGGCAGATTCACCAGCACGCGGCGGAGGTACATGGCCTGCAGCCACTCGAGCGTCTGCAGGAACTCGGCTCGGTCGATGCGTCCGCGGACGTGGTCGCTGTAGGCGTTGAGCACCAGCGGATACGACGAGCGTCCGAACGTGTTGACGGCCCGCAGCTGCCGCGCGATCTCGAGGTCGGGCTCCCGTGACGGGTCGAGCAGGATGCCGTAGAGCTCCGCGAAGTGCCGCCAGTTCGCGGCATCGGCCTGGAGGTGCGCGACGTCGACGCGCGGGAACGACTGGCGGAACGCGCTGTACACGCCGTGCTCGCCGTTCGCCGCGACCTCTCGGCCGGTGACCATGACGAGGTAGTGGCGCCAGAACGCGCCGATCGCCTCGCCGGTGTGCTGTTCGATGGGCAGCCAGAAGCGCGACTCGACGTCGAGCTGTTCGGCGTGGCTCAGGCCCATCAGGATGTAGTTGTGGATGAGCTCGTGGTCGCGCAGCGGCTCACCGGTGGAGTTGAGGCTCTCGAAGATCTGCTGCGCGTTGGCACGGGGGCCCAGCGTGATCGACACGTGCTCCAGGCGCTGCAGCCCCCGCCAGATCAGCGGCACTTCGTCGACGTGGATCTGGCTGCGGAAGAACGCGTAGTTGTCGTCGAACCGCGACTCGCGGTCGAGGTCGTCGCGGCGGTCGAGGACGACGGACTCGTACAGCTCGGCCCATGCGTCGTGGGGTCGGAGCTTGGTGCGTCCGGGAGCGTCCGCCAGGACGAGCACGCGGGAGAGCTCGGCGGCGAGGGCCGGATCGGTGTCGCGGACCGCGTGATGCAGGGCGGCGACGAGGAGCATGAGCGTGGTGATCCGCTGCTGTCCGTCGATCAGGATGAGGTCGGCGTCCTCACCGCTGCCGTCCTGCGCGGAGAGGATCGAGCCGAGGAAGTGACGGTGGGCGTCGTCTTCCGCCGCGACCGCGCGGACGTCGGACAGGAGCCGTTCGCAGCCGCCGATGTCCCACCGGTACTGCCGCTGATACACGGGGACGACGATGGTCGTGCGTCCCGCCGCGAGCCATTCGATCGTGTTGACTGCTGTCGCCTCGACGTTGGTCGCGGTGCTCATGCTGGTGTCTGATCCTCCCGTTGCGACGGGCGCCGAGAACGCGCTCGACGCCCCGCCCAGTCTATTCGGGTTATGCACGGCCGCCCTCCGGGGAGGCGGCGAGCCCCGCTGTTAGGCTTGCCTTATCAGGGCCTGTTAAAACGTGCTGGCCCCCGATGAAAGGAACATGACTCGATCATGGGATACATCAAGTCCGCAGCGCTGGAGGAGAAGGGCTTCGTCGTCCTCGACAGCTACGACCAGGAGGCCGACCCCAAGGAGTGGCTGGACGTCGAGTACAACGACTGGAAGTCCTCGGGCGACACCCGGTTCGCGCCCCTCGCCAGCGCCTTCGGCGACATCGAGTGCAACGGCTTCTGGAACCACAAGCCGCCGCGCACCGATAAGGACGGCGTCTGGATCGACTCCCAGGTCGCGAAGGCACCGAACCTGACGCGTCGCGCGCAGGAGCCGGGCGCCAACGTCGGTCGGTGCCGCATCATCGAGCTGCAGCCCACCCCGTACGGCGACTGCCTGTACAACCTGCACCAGGACGACAACAACCGCCTGAACCCGGACGGGACCGGCTGGGTCGTCCGCGGCTTCTTCAACCTCACCGACGACAAGGACAGCTACTTCGTCCTGCGCGAGAACCGCACCGACCCGAGCATCGAGTACCGCATCGCACTGCCGGCCGGCGCGCAGCTGATCGTGGACACACAGCGCCTGTGGCATGCCGCCACCCACAACGGCACCGACCCGCGCTACTGCCTGATCACGTCGTGGACCTCGGGCCCCGAGCTCGACGCCTACATCGAGAAGTACCACGGCACCGACGACGTCCCGAACGTCGAGGTCCCGCAGGACGTGCTGGAGTTCGGCTACGCCGAGCAGGCGCGCAAGGACGCGGCGCGCGCCGCGTACTACGCCGCCAAGGGCCAGCAGGTCAAGCAGGCCATGAGCGAGGCGTGATCCTCCGCTGATACGACGAGGGCCCCGGTCGCTCGACCGGGGCCTTCGTCATGGAATCACACGCTTGTGATTTATGCGGAACTCCGCGAGAATGGGCGCACAACCGCATACTCTCGCCACTTCGTGGGTCAGGTCGTAGGGGAAGACGCACCTGATGAAACGGAGAGATCATGGCGACGGCTTACGCACGCGGAGTGGTGTTCATCCACTCGGCGCCTCGCGCGCTCTGCCCGCACCTGGAATGGGCGGTCGGTCGCGCTATCGGGCGTGCGGTGAACTTCGACTGGACGGAGCAGCCGGTCCTCGACGGCGCCCGGCGCGCCGAGTTCTACTGGGACGGCCCCGTCGGCACGGGTGCTGCGCTCGCGACCGCGATCCGCGGCTGGGAGCACCTGCGCTTCGAGGTCACGGAAGACCCGACGCCCCGCAGTGACGGCGGACGCTGGCTGCACACTCCGGATCTCGGCATCCACTACGCGCAGACCGACGCCGCCGGCAACATCGTGATCGGCGAGGACCGCATCCGCTACGCGATGGAGATCGCCGCAGGAAACGCCGTCGAGCTGCAGCGCGAGCTGGACATCGCGCTCGGCTCCGCCTGGGACGAGGAGCTCGAACCGTTCCGCCACGCCAGTGACGATGCGCGCGTCGTCTGGCTCCACAAGGTCGGTTGACCGGCCCGCAGACCGGGGGCGCGGGAGGCGTGAGTATCGGATTCCGGTGAGTGATCCCGGACGCTGAGAAGACGTATCCTCGCCCCGCTCGACGAAGACCCCGCCACGGACGACGCGGCGGGGTCTTCGTCGTCAGATGACAGCCGCGTGGCGCATCTCCGCTGCGGGCTGTCGGCTGCCTCCCACCAGGTCACCCCACGCCAGGGCGAGACGGGCCATCGCCTCCGCCGTGCGCTCCGGCGGAAGGGTGATCGGGATGCGGAGCCGGCGCTCCAGCACCCCGCCGGTCGTGAAGCGCGGCCCTGGGGGCAGGATCAGGCCCTGCTCGCGGGCGGCGAGCGACAACGCCGTCGAGACCGGCGCGCCCAGATCGATCCAGGCCGACAGGCCGCCCGGGGTGCGCGGCATCCGCACGCCGGGCAGGTGCGTGAGGCCCTCGGCGACGGCAGCGCGTCCCGCCGTGAGCCGGCTGCGCACGTGCGCGCCGAGTGCAGGCATGTCGCGCAGCAGCTCGACCGCGATGCACTGCTCGAGCAGCGCGGTGCCCAGCTCGAACGAGGGGCGGACGGCGAGCAGGCGCGCGATCACGGAACGCTCGGCCCGGATCCACCCGATGCGCATCCCGCCCCACGCGATCTTCGACATCGAACCGACGGTGATGACGTGCGGCCCCTCCGCGGCGAGGGGGACAGGAGCCCAGCCGCGGTCGATGTCGAGCTCGGCTGTGGTCTCGTCGACGATCAGATGGGTTCCCACGTGGCGCGCGGTGGCGGCGATGCGGGAGCGCTCCTCCTGCGGAAGGGTGGCACCGGTCGGGTTGTGGAAGTCGGGGATGAGATAGGCGACGTGGGGGCGCGCGCTGAGCAGCGTGTCCGTGACGTGGCGGGTGTCCCAGCCGTCCGTGTCGACCGGCGTGGGCACCAGGCGGTAGCCGTGCCGATGGAGGGCTTCGAGCGCGTGGGGGAAGGTGGGCTGTTCCACGAGTGCGCGTTCGCCCCGACGCCCGATCGCGGTGAGGATCAGGTTCACGGCGTTGAGCGCTCCGGACGTCACGATGATCTCGTCCGCGGTGGTGTCGGCCCCGCGTTCCGTGAAGCGCTGCGCGAGCGCCTCGCGCAGCTCCGGAAGCCCCTGCAGCGAGTAGCCGCTCGTGCCGCGCAGCGCCGCGAGTCGCGGGAGTGAGCGCACGGTCGCGTCGTACAGCCCGGGGGTGGAGTCCATCGAGGCGATGGAGAGGTCGATCGCGTCGCCGTCGCCGTCCTGTCCCGGCAGCGCGGGGCCGTGGGGGAGTGCGACCCGGGTGCTGCCGCCGTGGTGGCGCGTGACGTAGCCGTCCGCCTCCAGCAGGCCGTACACGCGCGTGATGGTCGAGCGGGAGCGGCGCAGCTCGACCGCGAGAGCACGCTCGCTGGGCAGTCGTTCCCCCACCGTGAGCCGGCCGTCGAGGATGAGCGCGGTGATCTGGCGGGCCAGGGCGGTGGCCGCGGCGCCGGCGACGCTGCGCGCTCCGAGCTGTTCCACGAGTCGTGAGGACATGACTCCAGCTTGCCGCAAAGTGGACTGCTATACGCAGGCCACTTTTGTCGCAGTGGTCTCGGCGACCGCGGCTCCCGTCGTTCCACGATGGAGAGATGCTCCTGCGCTCCATCCTCCTGCCCGTCCGCGCCACGAGCCCTCGCGACCTCGCGGAGCGCCTGGTCCAGCTCGTCATCGGACTGATGCTCTACGGCATCGCGCTGGCGTTCATGGTCCGCGGGGGCATCGGTGTGGCGCCGTGGGACGTGCTCGCGCTCGGTGTCGCGGGACGGAGCGGCCTCGGCTACGGCGCCGTCACCGTGCTGGTGTCGATCGTGGTCTTGCTGCTGTGGATCCCCCTGCGCCAGCGCGTCGGTCTCGGCACCCTGCTCAACGCCCTCCTGATCGGCCCCAGCGCCGATCTCGCACTGCTGGCACTGCCCTCCCCGCCGAACGTGTGGATCGGCGCGCCCATGTTCGTGTTCGGACTCGTGCTGCTGGCCTTCGCCACCGGGCTCTACATCGCCGCCGACTTCGGTCCCGGCCCGCGGGACGGACTGATGACGGGTCTTATCCGGACCACCGGATGGCCGGTCTGGCTCGCCAGGACCGTGATCGAGGGTTCGGTGCTCCTCATCGGATTCCTGCTGGGCGGCCCGGTGGGTGTGGGGACCGTGCTCTTCGCGTTCGGCGTCGGTCCGCTCATCGGCTGGTTCCTTCCCCGCATCGAGCGGCGCCGCAGGGCCCGGTCGCAGCGGCTCGCCGTCTCGAACGGCTGAGCCGGGTCCGTCGAGACAGGACGAGGCCCCCGGGACGTCCCGGGGGCCTCGTCGTGTCGTACGGGGTCGTCAGTCGGCGCTGCCCACCACGAGCACCGCGTTGTGTCCGCCGAAGCCGAAGGAGTTGCTGATCGCGATCTGCGGTCCGTCGCCCAGGGGCATCGGCTCTCCGGACAGGCGGAACGGGACCTCGGGGTCGGGCTCCGTCATGTTGATCGTCGGAGGGGCGACCCGATCGCGCAGCGCGAGGATCGAGAAGATCGCCTCCAGCGCGCCGGTGCCGCCGAGCAGGTGCCCGGTCGACGCCTTGGTGGCCGACACCGGGATCTCATCGATCCGGTCGCCGAAGACCTTCTTGAGCGCTGTGTACTCGTTCGGGTCGCCCACCGGCGTCGAGGTGGCGTGGGCATTGATGTGCGTGACCTGGTCGGCCGTGATGCCGGCCTCCTCGAGAGCCTGCGTGACCGCACGGGCCGCGCCGTTGCCCTCCGGGTCGTTGCCCGTGATGTGGTAGGCGTCGGCCGTGACGCCGCCGCCCAGGATGTAGCCGTAGATCTTGGCGCCGCGAGCCTTGGCGTGCTCTTCGGTCTCGAGGATCAGCGCGGCCGCTCCCTCGCCCATCACGAAGCCGTCGCGGTCGATCGCGCCCGGACGCGATGCGTGGGCCGGGTCGTCGTTGCGGCGGGAGAGGGCCTGCGCGGAGGCGAACGCCGCCATCGTGATGGGGTGGATCGCGGACTCGGTGCCGCCGGCGATCACGACGTCGGCGAGACCCTCCTGCAGGTGGTGGAAGGCGTGGATGAGTGACTCGGTGCTCGAGGCACAGGCGCTCACCACGGTCTGCGCGTAGGCGCGGGCCTCGAACTGCAGCGAGAGGTTGCCCGCGGCAGCGTTGGGCATGAGCATCGGGACCGTCAGCGGCATGACGCGGCGCGGTCCCTTCTCGCGCAGCGTGTCCCACGCGTCCAGCAGGGTCCACAGGCCGCCGATGCCGGTCGCGAAGTCGACGCCGAGGCGCTCGGGGGCGACCTCGGGGGAACCGGCGTCGGCCCAGGCCTCGCGTGCCGCGATCAACGCGAACTGCGAAGACGGGTCCAGACGCTTGGCCTCGTGGCGCGGCAGCACCTCTTCGGGGCGGACGATCGCCGAGGCGGCGAACGTGACGGGCAGCTCGTACTGCTGCACCCAGTCGTGCTCGATCGTGCGGGTGCCGGACACCCCGGCGAGGAGGTTGGTCCAGTTCTCGGGAGCCGTCCCGCCGATGGCGGACGTGGCGCCGATGCCGGTGACGACGATGCGCTTGGTCATGAAGGTGGTTCCTTGTCGAACGGGAGTCGTGCGGGAGATGGGCAGAGCGGAGGATGCCACGCCCCGCCGCAGCGGGGGTGGCATCCTGCCGTGTTACTCCTGGCCCGCGACGATGAAGTTGACCGCGTCGCCGACGGTCTTGAGGTTCTTGACCTCGTCGTCGGGAATGGTCACGCCGAACTTCTCCTCGGCGTTGACGACGATCGTCATCATCGAGATCGAGTCGATGTCGAGGTCGTCGGTGAACGACTTCTCCAGGGCGACCTCGGAGGCGTTGATGCCGGTCTCGTCGGTGATGAGCTCTGCGAGGCCGGAGAGGACCTCATCGTTGGTGAAAGCCATGGTGGTCTTCCTCTTTCTTACGGGGTGTATTAGGAACCGTGGAACAGTCTAGGGAAGGTCGGCGCGGACTCAGGGGAGGACGACGACCTGTGCGGCGAACACGAGACCGGCGCCGAAGCCGATCTGCAGCGCCAGCCCACCCGAAAGCTCGGGGTGTTCAGCCAGGAGGCGGTGGCTCGCGAGCGGGATGGAGGCGGCCGAGGTGTTGCCCGTCGTCTCGATGTCGCGGGCGATCGCCGTGGTCTCCGGCAGACCGAGCTGCTTGGCGAACTCGTCGATGATGCGCATGTTCGCCTGGTGAGGGATGAACGCGGCGAGGTCCTCCGCGGTCACGCCCGCCTTGTCCAGTGCCTCACGGGCGACCTTCACCATCTCCCACACCGCCCAGCGGAAGACGGTCGGGCCCTCCTGGCGCAGCGTGGGCCACGGCACCTCGCCGTCGCGGAACTCGGTGAGGGTGGCGTTCATGCCCACGGCGTCGGCCTTGGAGCCGTCCGAACCCCACACGGCGGGGGAGATGCCCGGCGTCTCGCTGGGGCCGATCAGTGCAGCGCCGGCACCGTCGCCGAGCAGGAACGAGATGCTGCGGTCGGTGGGGTCGACCACGTCGGACAGCTTCTCGGTGCCGATCACGAGAGCGTGGCGTGCCGTACCGGCCTTGATGAGCGCGTCGGCCTGCGCGATCGCGTACGCATACCCCGCACAGGCGGCGTTGATGTCGTAGGCGGCCGCCGGGTTCGCACCGACGCGGTCGGCGACGATCGCCGAGACCGAGGGCGTCTGCTTCGGGTTGCTGATCGTCGCGACGATCACGAGGTCGACCTGGTCGGCGGGGACGCCCGACTTCTCGATGGCCTCGGCGGCCGCGGCGGTGGCCAGGTCGATCGCATCCGTTCCCTTGTCGGCGCGCACGCGAGTCACGATGCCGGTGCGCTGGCGGATCCACTCGTCGCTCGAGTCGATCGGACCGATCAGGTCGTCGTTCGGGACGGCGTTCTCGCCGCGCGCGGCACCGTACGAGTAGATGCGGGTGTACGCGGGGCCGGTGAGCTGGGCGAGCGTGGCGCTCATGCGGCGTCTCCGTTCAGCAGCGCGACGGCTGCGTCGAGGTCTTCGGGGGTCTTGACGGCGACGGTCGGCACACCACGGAGCCCGCGCTTGGCGAGGCCGACGAGGGCGCCGGCGGGGGCGAGCTCGATGACCCCGGTGACGCCCGCCTCGGCGAACGACGCCATGCAGAGGTCCCAGCGCACCGGCGACGACACCTGGTCGACGAGATACGAGAGCGCCTGCGCGCCGTCGGAGACCACGGAGCCGTCGCGGTTGGTCCAGAGCGTGATGTCGGGGTCGACGGGGGACACGTCGGCCACCGCGTCGCGGAGCGCGGCGACCGCCGAGCCCATGTACGAGGTGTGGAACGCGCCGGCGACCTGCAGCGGCACCACGCGCGCGCCCTTCACCGGCTCCTCGGCCAGGGCGGCCAGTGCCGGCAGCGGTCCGGCGACGACGATCTGGCCGCCGCCGTTGTAGTTGGCGGGGGACAGGCCGAGCTCGGCCAGGCGGGCGAGCAGCGCGTCTTCGTCGCCGCCCAGCACCGCGCTCATGCCCGTGGGGGTCTGCGCGGCGGCATCGGCCATCGCGCGGCCGCGGATCCCCACCAGACGCATGCCGGTCGTCTCGTCGATCACCCCGCTGCCCACGAGGGCGGCGACCTCGCCGACCGAGTGACCGGCGATGCCGTCCGCACGGCGGCCGGACCGCTGCACGAGGGCGTCTCCGGCGAGGAGCGACGCGGCGACGATCAGCGGCTGCGCGATGCGCGTGTCACGGATGGTGTCGGCGTCGGACTCGGTGCCGTGGGTGCGGAGGTCGACCTCGGCCGCCTCGGAGAAGGAGGCGAGACGCTCCTCGGCGCCGTCGAGGTCGAGCCAGGGGGCGAGGAAACCGGGGGTCTGCGAGCCCTGTCCAGGGCAGACGACGACAATCACCCACCCAGTCTGCCAACGATTGCCGACGAGCGGTGGATGATCCATCACAAGATTGCGAGGATCCCTTGTGTGTGGCGCACAGGGCCCGGCGGCGTCACCGCGGCGGGCGCCGTGCGGACGGGCGGCGACGCACCTGCTCCGCGGCACCGATGGACCCGAGGATGAGGGCCGTCTGCAGGATGAGGGCCTCGCGCGGGCCCGTGGCGTCCCACCCGATCACCTCGCTCACGCGCTTGAGGCGGTAGCGCACGGTGTTCGGATGCACGAACAGCTCGCGCGCGGTCGCCTCCAGCGAGCGGCCGTTGTCGAGGTAGCTCCACAGCGTCGTCACCAGATCGGTCGAATGGGCCTGCAGTGGGCGGAAGATGCGTTCGACCAGCGTCTGCTTCGCGAGGGGGTCGCCCGCCAGAGCGCGCTCGGGGAGCAGGTCGTCGGCTTCCACCGGTCGCGGTGCGCTCCGCCAGGCGCGAGCCACCGCGAAGCCGGCGAGGGCCGCCCTGGCGCTCTGGCTCGCATCGACGAGGGCGGCGACCGCGGGTCCGAGCACGACGAAGCCGGGCCCGAACGACGGCTCGAGCCGGGCGGCGATCTCCTGGAAGCCCAGCTCCTCGTCCTCGCCCTCCTGTCCGGCCACGCGGGCACGGCCGAGCACCAGGACGAGCCGTGAGCCCTGAACGCCGATCAGCACGTCGACCGCGAGCTTCCGCGCCGTCCGACGCACGAGGTCCACATCGAACTGCGGAGGCGTCGTGCCGACCAGCACCGCGACCTCGCCGTGTCCGTGCCAGCCCAGGGCGGCGATGCGGCTCGGCAGCTCCTCGTCGGCCTCTCCCGTGAGGATCGAGTCCACCACGAGTGCCTCGAGGCGCGCATCCCACAGGCCGCGGGCCTCTGCGGCGCGGGCGTACACGTCGGCCGCGGCGAACGCGACGTCGCGCGAGTACAGCAGGATGGCCTCGCGGAGATGCTCACCCTTGCCGGCGACGCGCTCCTCGGTCACCTCCACCGTCACGCGGATCAGCTGGAGCGTCTGCTGCAGGCTCACGCTGCGCAGGAGCTCCCGTGGCGCGGCGGCGAAGATGTCCGCCGCGATCCACGGGGTCGAGGTGGGGTCGTCGTACCACTGGATGAACGAGGTGATGCCCGCCTGCGCCACCAGCCCGACCGCAGAACGGCGGGCCGGTGGCATGTCGGCGTACCACGGGAGCGTGTCCTCCAGCCGCTTGATCGTCACCGAGGCGATGTCACCGGAGATCCGGCGCAGCCAGGTGAGTGTCGCGGCCTTGTCCATGCCGGCGGCAGACGACGGTGTCACCGAAGGCTCAGCTTTCCCCGCCTGCGTTACCGCTGGTGCCGGCGTTCACATCGTGCAGACGGTACTTCTCGATGGCCTGCGCGGCGAGCGAACGGTCGACCGTGCCCTCCTCCGCGAGCGACTGCAGCGTGCGCACCACGATCGACGGACCGTCGATCTTGAAGAAGCGACGAGCAGCGGCACGCGTGTCGGAGAAGCCGAAACCGTCGGCGCCGAGCGTGGCGAAGCGGTTCGGCACCCACGGACGGATCTGGTCCTGGACGGCGTGCATGAAGTCGCTCACCGCCACGACCGGACCCTCGACGCCCTGCAGCTTCTGCGTGAGGTACGCCGTGCGCGGCTCCTGCTCGGGGTGGAGGAAGTTGTGCTCGTCGGCGGCGAGACCGTCGCGGCGCAGCTCCGTCCAGGAGGTGACCGACCACACGTCGGCGATCACGCCCCAGTCGTTCTTGAGCAGCTCCTGCGCCTCCATCGCCCACGGCAGTCCCACGCCCGACGCGAACAGCTGGGCGCGAGGCCCGTCGCCCTCGCCGACCGAGACGCGGTGGATGCCGCGGACGATGCCGTCGACGTCCACGTCCGCCGGCTCGGCGGGCTGCACCATCGGCTCGTTGTACACCGTGAGGTAGTACATGACGTTCGGGTCTTCGTGCTCGCCGCCGTACATGCGCTCCAGACCGGAGCGGACGATGTGCGCGATCTCGTAGCCGTAGGCCGGGTCGTAAGACACGGTAGCCGGGTTGGTCGCGGCCAGCAGGTGCGAGTGGCCGTCGGCGTGCTGGAGGCCCTCACCGGTCAGGGTGGTGCGTCCGGCGGTCGCGCCGATGATGAAGCCGCGTGCCATCTGGTCGCCCGCCGCCCACTGGGCGTCGCCCGTGCGCTGGAAGCCGAACATCGAGTAGAAGATGTAGATCGGGATCAGCGGCTCGCCGTGCGTGGCGTACGACGTGCCGGCCGCGGTGAAGGCCGCGAGGGCGCCCGCCTCGTTGATGCCGACGTGGACGATCTGGCCCTGCGGGCTCTCCTTGTAGGCGAGCAGCAGCTCCCGGTCGACCGACGTGTAGTGCTGACCGTTCGGGTTGTAGATCTTCGCGGTCGGGAAGTAGGCGTCCATGCCGAACGTGCGCGCCTCGTCGGGGATGATCGGCACGATGCGGTGACCGAACTCCTTCGAGCGCAGCAGGTCCTTCAGCAGGCGGACGAAGGCCATGGTGGTGGCGATCTCCTGCGTGCCCGAGCCCTTCTTCGGCAGCGCGTACGCGTTCTCCTCGGGGAGCGAGAGCCCCACGTGGGTCGAGCGGCGCTCCGGCAGGAAGCCGCCCAGCGCGCGACGGCGCTCCAGCATGTACTGGATCGTCTCGTCCTGCGGTCCCGGGTTGTAGTACGGGGGAAGGTACGGGTTCTCCTCGAGCTGCGCGTCCGTGATGGGGATGTGCATCGCGTCGCGGAACGTCTTGAGGTTGTCCAGCGTCATCTTCTTCATCTGGTGGGTCGCGTTGCGGCCCTCGAACTGCGGGCCGAGCCCGTAGCCCTTGACGGTCTTCGCGAGGATGACGGTCGGCTTGCCCTTGTGCTCGGTCGCGGCCTTGAACGCGGCGTAGACCTTGCGGTAGTCGTGGCCGCCGCGCTTGAGGTTCCAGATGTCGTCGTCGGAGTAGTCCTTGACGAGGGCGGCGGTGCGCTCGTCGCGCCCGAAGAAGTGCTCGCGGATGTACGCGCCCGACTCCGCCTTGTAGGTCTGGTAGTCGCCGTCGGGCGTGACGTTCATCAGGTTCAGCAGCGCGCCGTCGGTGTCGCGGGCGAGCAGGTCGTCCCACTCGCGGCCCCAGACGACCTTGATGACGTTCCAGCCGGCACCGCGGAAGAACGACTCCAGCTCCTGCACGATCTTGCCGTTGCCGCGCACGGGGCCGTCGAGACGCTGCAGGTTGCAGTTGACGACGAAGGTCAGGTTGTCGAGGCCCTCGTTCGCCGCGACCTGCAGCTGACCGCGGCTCTCGACCTCGTCCATCTCGCCGTCGCCCAGGAAGGCCCAGACGTGCGACTGCGAGGTGTCCTTGATGCCCCGGTTCTCCAGGTACTTGTTCGACATCGCCTGGTAGATCGCGTTGATCGGGCCGAGCCCCATCGACACGGTGGGGAACTGCCAGTACTCGGGCATCAGCCGCGGGTGCGGGTAGGAGGGGATGCCGTTCGGGGCGTGCGACTTCTCCTGGCGGAAGCCGTCGAGCTGGTCCTCGGTCAGACGACCCTCGAGGAACGAGCGGGCGTAGGTGCCGGGGGAGGCGTGACCCTGGATGAAGATCTGGTCGGCACCGCCGGGGTGGTCTGCACCCTTGAAGAAGTGGTTGAAGCCCACCTCGTACAGGGCGGCGGAGGAGGCGTACGTGGAGATGTGACCGCCGACACCGATGCCGGGACGCTGCGCCCGGTGCACCGTGATGGCCGCGTTCCAGCGGATCCAGGCGCGGTAGCGGCGCTCGATCTCCTCGTCGCCGGGGAACTCCGGCTCGTTCTCCGGCGCGATCGTGTTGATGTAGTCCGTGGTGGGGACCATCGGCACGTTCAGGTGCAGCTCCTTGGAGCGCTTGAGCAGGCTGAGCATGATCTCACGGCCGCGGCCGTGTCCCTTGGCATCCACCAGCTCATCGAGCGACTGCTGCCACTCGCCGGTCTCCTCCGGATCGCTGTCGAGGGGGCCCTGAGAGTACGGATCCTGGTCGTGGACGGTCACGGGGGAACCTTTCGTCAAGCTGGCAGGTCATGCCAAGGAAACGGGAAGCGACACGGGCAGCCTTGTCGGCCGTGCACAACGCGCGCCGACCTCAGCCTATCCCTCTTCCACGACGTGGGCGCGCATGCGCCGCCGGATAGACTGAGCGCACCAGGGCCTTTAGCTCAGCTGGTAGAGCGCCACGTTTACACCGTGGATGTCGTCGGTTCGATCCCGGCAGGGCCCACCGTCTCGAGGAGACCGGGGGAGCGACCATGGCGCGACGCATCGTCATCAGCGGGGCATCCGGCCTGATCGGCTCCGCCCTCGCGGCCTCGCTGCGAGGCGACGGGATCGAGGTCGACACGCTCGTGCGTCACCCGCCCCGGGAGGACGGCGAGCATCAGTGGATGCCCGGTGTGAGCTCCCTCAACCCCGACGTGCTCGCGGGTGCGGAGGCGGTCGTGGCCCTGGGCGGTGCCAGCGTCGGCCGGCTCCCGTGGACGCTGCGGTACCGCCGGGAGCTGGTGGAGTCCCGGCTCGATGCGACGCACACCCTCACGACGGCGCTGCGCTCGCTCGGCTCCGACGCTCCGGCGCTGGTCTCCGCGTCGGCCGTGGGCTACTACGGCTCCGCGCCGGGGGAGACCCTCACGGAGGACTCGCGGCCGGGCGACACGTTCCTCGCCGACCTCTGCGTGCGATGGGAGGCCGAGGCCAGACGGGTGGAGGACCTCACCCGGGTCGCGCTGCTGCGCACGGCCCCCGTGATCCATCGCCGCGGCGTCCTGCGGCCGCTGGTGCTGCTCACCCGGCTCGGGGTCGCGGGACCGCTGGGCCCTGGCACGCAGACGTGGCCCTGGATCTCGCTCGAGGACGAGGTGCGGGCGATCCGGCACACGCTCGACGCGAAGCTCACCGGTCCGGTGAACCTCGCGGGTCCGACGCCCGCCACCATGAACGACATCGGACGCGCCCTTGCCGCGCGGATGCATCGCCCGTACTGGCTTCGCGCTCCCCGCTGGGCGCTGCGCCTGGCGCTCGGGGACGCGGCCGACTCGCTCCTGCTGCCGGATGCCGATGTGCGCCCGGAGGTGCTCGAGCGCTCGGGGTTCCGGTTCACCCACCGGACCGCGGCGGATGCGGTGGCCGCGGCGGTCTGACCTGCGCGCTTTCGCACGGCTCGCCCCCTCCCGGAGCGGCGAGCCCGCTGTCAGTATGGGCGCATGGAGATCATCGAGAACTCGAAGCTCACGGTCGTGGGTGCGGGGAGCGTCGGCTCCAGCGTCGCGTACGCCGCACTGATCCGCGGCTCCGCCCGTCACGTCGCGCTCTATGACATCGCCACCGAGAAGGTCGAGGCCGAGGTGCTCGACCTCGCCCACGGGACCCAGTTCACCGGGTCGAGCGCGATCGTCGGCGGCAGCGACATCTCGGTCGCGGCCGGCTCGCACGTGGTGGTCATCACCGCCGGGGCCAAGCAGAACCCGGGGCAGACCCGCACCGAGCTGGCCGGGGTGAACGCGGGCATCATCCGGCGCATGATGCCCGACCTGCTCGCCGTCGCACCGAACGCGGTGTACGTCATCGTCACGAACCCGTGCGACGTGCTCACCGTGATCGCTCAGCAGGAGACGGGGCTGCCGCCGGAGCGGATCTTCGCCTCCGGCACGGTGCTCGACACGTCGCGTCTGCGATGGAAGCTCGCCGAGCGGGCGGGAGTGTCGACTGCGAGCGTGCACGCGCACATCATCGGCGAGCACGGGGACACGGAGTTCCCCCTGTGGTCCCGCGCCACGATCGGCACGGTGCCGATCCTGGAGTGGGAGACGCCAGGACACCCGCGGTTCACGCTGGAGGAGCTGGACGAGATCGCGGTGGAGGTGCGCGACGCCGCGTACAAGGTGATCCGCGGCAAGGGGGCGACCAACTACGCGATCGGGCTGTCGAGCGCGCGGATCGTGGAGGCCATCCTCCGCGACGAGCACGCCGTGATGCCGGTGAGCACGGTGCTGCGCGACTTCCATGGCCTGGACGGCGTCGCCCTGTCGGTGCCGTCGATCGTGAGCGCCGCCGGGGCCGAGCCGATCCGCGCCACCTCCTTCTCGGAGCGCGAGCTGGAGCAGCTGCGGCAGTCGGCCGATGCTCTCACCGCGGTCGCGGGGTCCCTGCAGGCGTGAACTGGGGGCGGTGCGCGGGCACCGCCCCGGCCTCAGCGGGCGTGACGATCGGTGCTGTTGAGCGCGGCGACGACGCGGGCGTAGTCCCCCCTCGCCTCGGCGTGGCGCAGGAACTTGACGCGCTCGACCTGCACCTCGGGCGCCTCCGGGTCGGTCTCGATGAGCGCCATGACCTCGTCGGCGAACTCGACGAGAGGCATCGCCGACTCGTCCTGCTCCTGCCCGGGCATGAGAGCGGTGCGCACCGCCGGCGGCTCCAGCTCGACGACGGAGATGCTCGTGCCGGCGAACTGCAGGCGGAGGGATTCGCTGAGCATGTGGATCGCGGCCTTGCTGGCGTTGTAGGTCGGCGTCGCCTTGAGCGGGACGAACGCGAGCCCGGACGTCACGGTCATGATCGTCGCGGCGGGCTGCGCGCGCAGGTGCTCGACGAACGCGGCGATCAGACGGATCGGCCCGAGGACGTTGGTGGTCACGATCTCCTCGGCGGTCGCGAGGAAGCCGTCGGGTGAGCGCCAGTCCTCGGCGCGCATGATGCCCGCCATGGTGACGAGCACGTTCAGCGCCGGATGCTCGGCGAGGACGGTGCGGGCGGCTGCCTGGATGCTGTCGGCGTCCGCGGTGTCGATCTGCACGGTGTGGATGCCGGGGTGCGCGTCGGCGATCGCGGTGAGCCGGTCGGCACGCCGCCCGCCGACGATCACGGTGTTCCCGCGTTCGTGGAGTCGGAGGGCCAGCGCGAGGCCGATGCCGCTGGTCGCGCCGGGGATGAAGATGGTGTTTCCGGTGATGTCCATGGTTCCAGCGTCGACGGCGGCGGCTGGTCGCTCCAGAGAGGGATCGTCCAGGGACCGCCGATCCCTGGTTCGGGTGCCGCGGCGGGGGGATACTTCAGGAATGGATCGTGATGCGCTGGCCGACTTCCTGCTGCGCCGCCGGGAGGCGTTGACGCCCGCCGACGTGGGGCTGCCCGCGGGAGCGCGCCGCCGAACCGCCGGTCTGCGGCGCGAGGAGGTGGCCCAGCTGGCCACGATGTCGACGGACTACTACGCACGCCTGGAGCAGCGGAGAGGACCACAGCCGAGCGTGCAGATCCTCGGCTCGCTCGCCAGGGCGCTGCGGCTGACCGAGGACGAGCGCGACTACCTGTTCCGGTTGAGCGGCCACAGCGCCCCGGATCGCGTCACGGCGACCGACTACGTGCGGCCGGGGATCCTCCGGGTGCTGGACCGGCTGCACGACACGCCGGCGTTCGTGGTGTCGGTGCTCGACGAGGTGCTCGTGCAGAACGACGCCTCCCGGGCGCTGATCGGCGATGCGGGAAGCCTGACCGGGATGGATCGCAGCGGGATCTACCGCTGGTTCGCCTCCCCGGAGACGGAGCGCCTCCGCTATCGCGAGGTCGATCACGTGCGGCAGTCGCGGTCTCTCGTGGCGACGCTCAGGGCCGCGCATGCGGTCCCCGGTGCGCGCTCCCGCGCCTGCGAGATGGTCACGGCCCTCTCGGCCATGAGCGACGAGTTCGTGCGGTTGTGGGAGGCGCACGAGGTGAGCCGTCGCTTCGAGCAGCACAAGGTGATGGTGCACCCGGAGCTCGGCGAGATCGAGGTCGACTGCCAGGCGCTGTTCACGGAGGACGAGTCGCAGGCGCTGATCGTGCTGACCGCGCCGCGGGGGAGCGAGGCGGCCGGCAAGCTGGAGTTCCTGCGGGTGCTGGGGACGCAGACCGTCTGAGCGCTCCCGCGGTCAGGACTCCTCGTGGACGGCGGGGTCCGCGTCGAAGAGCCGTCCGTCCGGGCGACCGAGTGCGGTGATCGCGGCCACCTCGGCGTCGTCGAGCACGATCTCCGCCGCGGCGAGGTTGTCGAGCTGGTGAGCGAGCGACGAGGCCTTGGGGATCGCCACGGTCCCCCGGGCGACGTGCCAGGCCAGCACCGCCTGCGCCGGTGCGATGTCGTGTGCGGCGGCGACCTCCCTGATCACGGGCTCGTCGAGCAGCGCCTTCGCCCGGCCGATCGGACTCCACGCCTCGGTGATGATCCCCTGGGCGCGGTGGTGGGCGAGCTGCTCCTCCTGGGGGAAGTACGGGTGCACCTCGATCTGGTTGACCACGGGGCGGACGCCGGTCTCCCTCTCGATGCGCTCCAGGTGCTCCGGCAGGAAGTTCGACACGCCGATCTGCCGCACGACGCCGCGGGACTGGGCCTCGACGAGCGCGGTCCACGCGGGGACGTACTCGTCCTGGTGCGGGTTCGGCCAGTGGATCAGGTGGAGATCGGTCGCATCGAGCCCGAGCCGGGAGCGGCTCTCCTCGATGCTGATCCGCGCCCGGTCGGCGGGGTGGTGTCGGCCGGGCAGCTTGGTGGTGACGATGATCTCGGCGCGCTCGACGTCGGCGGCGGCGACACCGCGCCCGACGGACCCCTCGTTCTCGTAGTTGAAGGCCGTGTCGATGAGGCGGTAGCCCGCGCCGATGGCCGCGGCGACGGCGTCGGCTCCCGCATCGCCGTCGAGGCGATAGGTGCCCAGCCCGATCGCGGGAAGGGTGAAGCCGTTGTGGGCGGTGACGGTGGGGATGGCGGGCATCGGTGCTCCTTCGGGTGGCTTGTGTTCAGCGTAGGCCTTGTCCGCAATATCCCTAAGAGGTATATCTGGAGCATGCAGTTCCTCATCCTCGGGATCCTTCTGGACGCTCCGCTCACGCTCTACGACGTGCACAAGCGGTTCCGCGCCGGGATCTCGCTCTTCTACGCCGCGAGCTTCGGAAGCATCCAGCGCGCCCTCCGTCAGCTCGAGTCGCAGGGCTGGGCACGCGTGGACGAGGCGGCCGCGAACGGTCGGGGAAGGAAGCTGTACCGCGTGACGGCGGAGGGGCGTCGGTCCTGGCACACGTGGATGACGTCGCCGCTCACCGGATCCGACCCCGAGCCCCTGATGCTCGCGCGGATCCACCTCCTGGGACACCTCCCGCCCGCGGAGCGTCCGCTGTGCGTCGAGGTCATCCGCACACGGATCGCGGAGGACCAGTCCCGGCTCGCCGCGCTGGCGGAGGAGCTCGATGCGACCGACGTGCCTGAGGCCGTGCGCGAGCTGTACCGCTTCCGTCGCGCGACCCTCGACTACGGTCTCCGCTCGCACGGGCTCGCGCTCTCCTGGCTCGACGATCTCGACCTGTCCGCATGACTCCCGACACCCTGGAGGTCTCCGCATGCTCGCCGTCGCTCTGACGGGCGCCCTCGTCCTTCTCGCGGCTCTGACGCTGTTCCAGGTCGCCCTCATCTTCGGCGCGCCGCTCGGCCGCTTCGCCTGGGGCGGTGCGCACCGCGTTCTGCCCGTGCGGCTCCGCGTCGGCAGCATCGTCTCGGTCGTCCTCTACGCCGGGTTCGCCGCACTGCTGCTGAGCCGTGCGGGAGTCATCGCCGGGGGTGAGCTGCCCGTCGTCGTCGTGTCGTGCTGGGTGCTGTTCGCGTACTTCGTGATCGGGATCCTGCTCAATGCGATCTCCCAGAGTCCCGCGGAACGGTGGACCATGACCCCGGTGTGCGTGATGCTGGCAGGCATGACCCTGATCGTCGCGCTCTCGTGATGTCGTCCGCACGCTGCCCCTGCGGCTCCGGCAACCCGTTCGACGAGTGCTGCGCGCCCCTTCTCGGAGGTGCGCCCGCTCCGACCGCTGAGCGGCTCATGCGCTCCCGCTACACCGCTTTCTCCCGGGAGGACGCCGCGTACCTGCTGCGCACCTGGCATCCGAGCACGCGGCCCCGCGACGTCGAGTTCGACCGGGGTCTGGAGTGGCGTCGGCTGCTGATCGTCGACCGCGTGGCCGGGGGACCGCTCGACCGCGACGGCGTCGTGGAGTTCGAGGCGTTCTGGCGGCACGGCGCCGAGCGCGGCTCCCTGCGCGAGCGCAGCCGATTCGTCCGCGAGGGCCGCATGTGGCTCTACGTCGACGGCGTCATCGGCTGAGGCCCGGACGACGGCCGACCGACTAGATTTGAGAGCGTGAACGCCACCCCGGAGAACCAGCGCACCCTGCTCGACATCGCGGACCTCGACCGGCGCATCGCGCAGGCCGAGCGCGCCCGCACCCAGCCGAGTCAGGCGGCGCGGATCACCGAGCTCGTCGCCGTCCGCCAGGAGCAGCTCCGCGAGCTCACGGTTCTCACCGGCGCGCGGGACGATGCGCGGGCCGAGCTCGCGCGGCTGGAGTCCGACGTGTCCCTGGCCGAACAGCGCCGGGACCGCGACACCGCGCGTCTGGCGGCGGCGACCAACGCGAAGGAGGCGCAGGCGCTCGAGCACGAGCTCGCCAGCCTGGCCAAGCGCCTGAGCGATCTGGAAGACGCGGAGCTCGACGTGATGGGGCGCGTGGAAGAGGCCGATGCCGCCGTCGCCGCTCAGCAGGCGCTGCTCGACACGACCACGACCGAGGGCACGGCCCTGACCGCGCAGGCGAAGGCCGACGTGGCGGCGGCCACCGAGCTCGGCGCTCAGCTGACGCGTGACCGGGAGGCCGTCGCCGGCTCGATCCCCGCCCCGCTGCTGGCGGAGTACGACCGCCGCGCGCAGAACAGCGCGGGGGCGGCGCTCCTCACCCGCGGCACCTGCGAGGGCTGCCGCATGATGCTCCCTGGCACCGACCTCAACGAGATCCGCCGAGCCCCGGAGGACGCCGTGGTCTCCTGCCCCGAGTGCGGCTGCATCCTCGTCCGCACCGAGGAGTCGGGGCTCTCGTGAGCGCATCCGTCGTGCACCGCCGATGACGGTGCCGGCGTCGGGCACGGAGCGCCGCATCGCCCTGATCGCGCTCGGGGCGGCCGAGTACGCGGCGGTCGAGCTCGACGAGCACGACCGGGAGAGCGGTCGGACGCTCGTGCCCGCGGGCGAACTCGCGTCCTGGGTCGCCGCGACGGAGGCGGAGGACGGCCCCCGGTGGATCCTGCGCTCGGCCGCCGAGGTGTACGCACTGCTGCTGCGGGAGGGAGTCCGCATCGGCCGCAGTCACGACCTGGTCCTGTGCCATGCGATCTTGCGGGACACCGCGACGGTGCCCGCGCCGCTGCCTCCGTCTGCCGCCTGGGAGCCGCGGCAGCCCGCCGACGCGACGCCCTCCCTGTTCGACGCGTTCGACGAGGAATCGGGGGAGACCGCGGTCGTCGCGGCCCTGGAGCAGTACCGCGCGCAACGCCGGGTGATCGCCGCCGCGCGGGACGGGCGGCTGACGCTCCTGTGCGCCGCCGAGTCCGCAGGTGGCCTGATCGCCGAGGAGATGCGCGCCGCCGGGTTGCCCTGGGACACGGCGGTGCACGACGCGATCCTCACCGAGACCCTCGGCGCCCGGCCCGCGGGCGGCGGTCTTCCCCGGCACATGGTGGAGCGTGCGGACGAGGTGCGAGCGCTCCTCGGCGATGCGACTCTCCACCTGGACAGCCAGCCCAAGCTGCTGCGCGCCCTGCATCGCGTCGGAGTGCAGGTCGAGTCCACGAGCAAGTGGGAGCTGTCGACGCAGGACCATCCCGTCGTCGAGCCGCTGCTGGCGTACAAGAAGCTGTCCCGGCTGCTGAGCGCGAACGGGTGGACGTGGCTGTCCGAGTGGGTGCACGAGGGGCGGTTCCGTCCGGTCTACATCCCCGGTGGCGTGGTCACGGGGCGCTGGGCCTCGGCCGGCGGGGGAGCGCTGCAGCTGCCGCGGAACCTGCGACCCGCCGTGCGGGCCGACCCCGGATGGACGCTGGTGGTCGCGGATGTCGCGCAGCTGGAGCCGCGGATGCTGGCGGCCATGGCGGCGGATGAAGCGATGGCCGAGGCGGCGCGCGGTGGCGACCTCTACGCGGGTGTCGTGGCGTCGGGCGCGGTCGCGACCCGTGAAGAGGCGAAGTACGCGGTGCTCGGGGCCATGTACGGCGCGACGAGCGGCGACAGCGGCCGTCTGGTGCCACGGTTGCGCCGCGTCTACCCGCGCGCCATGGCCCTCGTCGACGAGGCGGCGCGCACGGGAGAGGACGGCGGGATCGTCTCGACGTGGCTGGGCCGGTCCTCGCCGCGGCCGTCGGACGAGTGGATGCGGTTGCAGTCGGATGCGACGGCCGCGGAGGCCGATCCCGCCGTGGTGGCCCTCGCTCGTCGGCGAGCCCGGGACTGGGGACGCTTCACCCGCAACTTCGTGGTGCAGGGCACGGCGGCCGAGTGGTCGCTCATCTGGCTCGCCGAGATCCGACACCGGCTGCAGCAGCTGCCGCCCGTGTTCGGGGCCGCCGAGGCCTCCGGCCCGTTCGCCCGCGAGCCGCATCTGGCGTTCTTCCTGCACGACGAGATCGTCGTGCACACTCCGCGCGAGCACGCCGAGGCTGCTGCGGCTGCGGTGCGGGAGGCGGCGGAGGTCGCGACGACCCGCCTGTTCGGCACGTTCCCGATCGAGGTGCCGCTCGACCTGCGCATCGCGGATTCCGCGGAGAAGTGAGCGCCGTAGACTGGTGGGGCGAATGGGTCGGCTGGACGGTCGCGTGGCGGGTGACCGCACCGAGGAACGTCCGGGCTCCACAGGGCAGGGCGGTGGGTAACACCCACCCGGAGTGATCCGCGAGAAAGTGCCACAGAGAGCAGACCGCCCGTGATCCTCGGATCGCGGGTAAGGGTGAAAGGGTGGTGTAAGAGACCACCGGGGGCCGTGGTGACACGGCCCGCCAGGTAAACCTCGCCCGGAGCAAGGTCAGACAGAGGATGTTGACGCGGCCCGCCGAGTCCTCGGGTAGACCGCTGGAGCGGCACGGCAACGTGTCGCCGAGAGAGATGGCCGTCGAAGGGGCGAAGAACCCCGGAACAGAACCCGGCGTACAGGCCGGCCCATTCGCCCCACGAGGAAAGGCCCCGCAGATGCTCTGCGGGGCCTTCCACGAGTCGCGCTGGTGTCAGTCGCCGGCGAGTGACGCGGCGCCGATGATGCCCGAGTTGTTGCGGTGGATCGCCGGGACGATCGGGGTCTTGAGGTCGAGCAGCGGGAGGAAGTCGCCCGCGTTCTTCGACACCCCGCCGCCGACCACGAACAGGTCGGGGCTGAAGATGAACTCGATGTGGGAGTAGAACTCCTGCAGCCGCTCCGCCCACTCGGCCCAGCTGAGCCCTTCGCGCTCGCGGGCGGAGGTGGCCGCCCAGGTCTCCACCGACTCGAAGCCGCGGAAGTTGAGGTGGCCGAGCTCGGTGTTGGGCAGCAGCACGCCGTCGTAGAGGAAGGCCGAGCCGATCCCGGTTCCGAGAGTGGTGAGCAGCGTGAAGCCGATCACGTCGCGCGCGGCACCGTGGCGAGCCTCGGCCACACCCGCCGCGTCGGCGTCGTTCACGAACACGATGTTGCGGCCGAGCCCGTCGCGGAAGAACCGCTCCGCGTCGAAGTCGATCCACTTCTTGGACACGTTGGCGGCGGACAGGGTCTTGCCGCGCTTGACGATCGCCGGGAAGGCCACGCCGAGGGGGAGCGTCGACTCGTGCACGTCGAGGGTCTTGAGCACGGTCTGCACGGCGAGGAGCACGTCCTCCGGCGCCGCACCCTCCGGGGTGGGCACGCGTACCCGATCCGAGGCCATGGTGCCGTGTTCGAGGTCGACGATTCCCGCTTTGATACCCGTGCCGCCGATGTCGACGCCGATCGCTTTTGCCATGGCCGATAGCTTAGCGACCGCTGTGTGCGCCAGTAGGATCGATGACATCACCCGAACGACTCGCGGGAAGAAGGAGAAGCCATGACCGACGGCGATCACAAGTACTGGTACAACTCCGCCACTGGCGAGGTCGAGTTCGGCATGCTGTCGCCCTCGATCGACCGCGTCGGCCCCTTCGACACCGAGGCCGAGGCGCGTCGTGCGCCCGAGGTCCTCCAGGAGCGGTCGCGTGCCTGGGCCGAGGAGGAGGCCGCGGAGCAGGGCTGGGACGCGAAGCCGTCGAGCGGCTTCGGCTCCGACGCGAAGGGCCAGGGCGCAGAGTAGCCATGGACAAGCAGAGGGACTTCGTGCTTCGCACGATCGAGGAGCGCGGCGTCAAGTTCGTGCGGCTGTGGTTCACCGACGTGATCGGCACGCTGAAGTCGGTCGCGATCGCGCCGGCCGAGGTCGAGGGGGCGTTCGCGGAGGGCATCGGCTTCGACGGCTCGGCCATCGAGGGCCTCACCCGCACGTACGAGTCCGATCTGCTGGCGCAGCCCGACCCGACCACGTTCCAGACGCTGCCGTGGCGCGGGGAGATCGACCCGACGGCGCGCATGTTCTGCGACCTCACCACCCCGGACGGGCAGCCGGCGGTGGCGGATCCGCGTCACGTGCTCAAGCGTGCGCTCGCGAAGGCCGCTGACGCGGGCTTCACGTTCTACACGCACCCGGAGATCGAGTTCTACCTGCTCAAGTCCTCGTCGTTCGGGCCGGAGGGTCCGGTCCCGGTCGACTCCGCCGGGTACTTCGACAACGTGCCGGGCGGTACGGCCCATGACTTCCGGCGCCGCTCGGTGCGCATGCTCGAAGACCTCGGCATCTCGGTGGAGTTCAGCCACCACGAGGGCGGTCCCGGCCAGAACGAGATTGACCTGCGCTACGCCGACGCCCTCACCACGGCCGACAATGTCATGACGTTCCGCACCGTGATCAAGGAGGTGGCCATCGAGCAGGGCGTGTACGCCACGTTCATGCCGAAGCCGCTCAGCGGTCAGCCCGGCAGCGGCATGCACACGCACATGTCGCTGTTCGAGGGCGATCAGAACGCGTTCTACGAGGAGGGGGCGAAGTACCAGCTGTCCAAGACGGGCCGTCACTTCATCGCCGGGCTCCTGCGGCACGCGAACGAGATCTCCGCCGTGACCAACCAGTTCGTCAACTCGTACAAGCGGCTGTGGGGCGGCGACGAGGCCCCCAGCTTCATCACGTGGGGTCACAACAACCGTTCGGCGCTCGTCCGGGTGCCGATGTACAAGCCGAACAAGGGGCAGTCGTCGCGCGTGGAGTACCGCGCGCTCGACTCGGCCGCGAACCCCTATCTGGCTTACGCGCTCATGCTCGCCGCCGGCCTCAAGGGCATCGAGGAGGGGTACGAGCTGCCGCCGGAGGCCGAGGACAACGTGTGGGCGCTGAGCGACGCCGAGCGCCGTGCGCTGGGCTACTCCGCCCTGCCCGCGAGCCTCGACCACGCGCTGGAGTACATGGAGGAGTCCGAGCTCGTGGCCGAGACGCTGGGCGAGCAGGTGTTCAACTACGTGCTGCTCAACAAGCGCAAGGAGTGGGAGGCGTACCGCGGGCAGGTCACGCCGCTGGAGCTGAAGAACAACCTCGAGCTCCTCTGAGGCGCGGCATGGCCCGACCCGACGCCTCCGTCTCGCTCTCCGCGCTCGCACGGATCGGTTTCTCCGAGCTGTCCGAGGCCGCCGCGTCGCTGGCAGAGCTGGAGTCGTTGCTGGGCCGACCCCGTGCGGGGCTGCTCGACGGCATGGGCGCCGCAGACCCGGATGCCGCGGTGCGCGGTCTGCTCCGGGTGGCGCGCCGTGACCCGGAGGCGGTGCGGCCGCTCGTCGACGATGCGGAGGCCCGCCCCACGGTGTGGCGGGTGTTCGGCGCCTCGACCGGGCTCGCCGAGTTCTTCCTGCGCCACCCCGCACAGCTCTCCGTGCTCAGCGAGCCCGTGTCGGCGCTGTCATCGGCCGACGCGCTGCGCAGCCGCCTCCTCGCCGCCGTGGACGCCAGCGACGGTGTCGCGGCGGCGGGCGACGACGACGCGGTCGTGGCGGTGCGCGTGGCGTATCGGCGTGAGCTCGCCGCGATCGCCGCGTTCGACCTCGCGCACGAGCGCCCGGAGGACGCGGTGCCCGCGGTCGCCGCGGCGCTTGCCGACCTCGCCGGTGCGGCGCTGGAGGCGGCGCTGGCGGTAGCGCGGGCGCGGCTGCGCGCGAGCACCGGCCACGACGAGCTCGCCGCGACCCGGCTCGCGATCATCGGCATGGGCAAGGCCGGCGCGCGGGAGCTGAACTACGTCAGCGACGTCGACGTCATCTTCGTCGCGGGAACCGCCGATGACGCGGTCGTGTCGGAGGCACGGGCCATCGACATCGCGACGCGACTGGCGCGCGAGACGATGCGTGCCCTCAGCGCGATCGAGGTCGAGCCGCCCCTGTGGGAGGTCGATGCGGCGCTGCGGCCCGAGGGCAAGCAGGGGGCCCTGGTGCGCTCGCTCGCCTCGCACGCCGCCTACTACGACCGCTGGGCGAAGGGGTGGGAGTTCCAGGCGCTGCTGAAGGCACGGCCGCTCGCGGGCGACCCCGTGCTGGGTGCGGAGTACATCGCGGCCGTGCAGCCCCTCGTGTGGTCGAGCGCCGCGCGCGAGGAGTTCGTCGAGAACGTGCAGCGCATGCGCGAACGGGTCATGGAGCACATCGATCCGGAGGACGCGCCGTACCAGCTCAAGCTCGGCGCGGGCGGTCTGCGCGACATCGAGTTCACGGTTCAGCTCCTGCAGCTCGTGCACGGGCTGACCGACGAGACGCTGCGCACCCGCGGCACGCTGGAGAGCCTCGACGCCCTCGTCGACGGCGGGTACATCGGCCGGGCGGACGCGGCGACCTTCGCCGCCGACTACCGCGTGCTGCGGCTCATGGAGCACCGGTTGCAGTTGCGCGAGCTCTCCCGCACGCACCTGATGCCCCGCACGCCGGCCGGACGACGGTTCCTCGCCCGCGCGACCGGACTGGCCGACAGCGGCGACGCCATCTGGGCGCGCTGGGAGGCCGTGCGCCGCGAGGTGCGCGAGATCCACACGCGCCTGTTCTACCGCCCGCTGCTGAGCGCGGTCGCCGGTCTGCCGGAGGAGGAGCGCACGCTGTCGCTGGAGCAGGCGCACGACCGGCTCGCGGCGATCGGGTTCCGCGACCCGGCCGGGGCGCTGCGCCACATCGGTGCCCTGACGCGAGGGTTGAGCCGCAAGGCCACGATCCAGCGGCACCTGATGCCGATCATGGTGCGCTGGTTCGCCGACGGCAGCGACCCGGACTACGCGCTCCTGGCGTTCCGTCGCATCAGCGAGCGGCTGGGCGACACCTCGTGGTTCCTGCGGATGCTGCGGGATTCCTCCGGCGCGGCCGAGAGTCTCACGCGGCTGCTGTCGTCGTCCCGCTACATCGGGGAGCTGCTCGAGTGGATCCCGGAGTCCGTGGCCTGGCTCGACAGCACGGAGCGCCTGCGACCACGTGGCGCGGAGGCGCTGGACGAGGAGGCGCGGGCGATCCAGACGCGGCACGAGACGGTCGCGGACGCGCTGCGGGCGGTCAGGGCCCTGCGGCGGCGCGAGCTGCTGCGCACGGCCATGGGCGCGGTGCTCGACGTGCTCACGATCGAGGAGGTGGCGACGGCCCTCACCGACATCACCGCCGCGACGATCCAGGCCGGGCTGCGCGCGGTGATGCGTGAGGTCGTGCCGCCGGAGGACGCGGCGCTCGACTTCGCCGTGATCGCGATGGGCCGGTTCGGCGGTGGCGAGCTCGGGTTCGGCTCCGACGCGGACGTGCTGTACGTGTACGACGCGAACGGCGTGGATCCGCAGCGCGCCGAGAAGCTCGCCACGAAGATCGTGGCGGGTCTGCGCGAGCACCTCACCGACCACCGGCTGCCGCTGGAGCTCGACGCCGGACTGCGTCCGGAGGGGCGCAACGGTCCGCTGGTGCGCTCGTTCGACGCGTACACGGCGTACTACCGTCGCTGGTCGCTGTCGTGGGAGGCGCAGGCGCTGCTGCGCGCGCAGGGCGTCGCGGGGAGCGTCAAGCTGATCGCGCGGTTCACGGAGCTCGCCGATTCGATCCGCTACCCCGACACGGTCGACCTCCAGGGGCTGAGGGAGATCAAGCGCATCAAGGCGCGGGTCGAGGGGGAGCGGCTGCCGCAGGGCACGGATCCGCGACGGCACCTCAAGCTCGGACCGGGAACCCTGAGCGACGTGGAGTGGCTCGTGCAGCTGCTGCAGCTGCAGCATGCGGCGGAGGTGCCGGGACTCCGCACCACCTCGACACTGCGGGCGCTGGACGCGGCGGTCGCTGCCGGGCTCGTGGAGGAGGAGGACGCGGAGCGTCTGCGCGCCGCCTGGCTGCTGTCGAGCCGGCTCCGGTCGGCCATCACCCTGCTCACCGGACAGACCAGCGACGTGCTCCCGGCCGACCGCCGGCAGCTCGACGCGCTGGCGCGGCTGCTGGGCTACCCGAACCGCGCGGCCACGCAGCTCGAGGAGGACTACCTGGGTGTCACGCGCCGGGCTCGGCGGACCTTCGAGCACCTGTTCTACGGGTGACTGTCAACCGAGTTGCGGGAACGGCTCCGGTCGCCCAGGCTGAGCGCATGACGTCTTCTCCTCTGGCAGTGATCTGGAACCCCACGAAGTCGGACAGGGCGGTTCTCGAGGAGGCCGTCCGGCTCGCGTTCGGCGATGATGCGGAGGTCCGCTGGTGGGAGACCACCCCGGAGGACGCGGGCCGTGGCATGGCGGCGGAGGCGGTCGCGGAGGGCTGTGACCCGGTCATCGCGGTGGGCGGAGACGGGACCATCCGAGCGGTCGCGGAGGCCCTCGCGGAGACCGGGGTCGCCCTCGGCATCGTGCCGCAGGGCACCGGCAACCTCCTAGCCCGCAACCTCGGCATCCCCCTGGAGGGCGTCCTTCCCGCGCTGGAGCACGTCCGCGACAGCGAGCCGCGGAACATCGACCTCGGATGGGTCGAGATCGACGGGGAGGAGCACGCGTTCTCGGTCATGGTGGGCTTCGGCGTCGATGCCCAGATGCTGGTGGAGACCAATGACGACCTCAAGGACCGCGCGGGATGGCTCGCGTACGTCGAGGCGATGGGCCGGGCACTCGCCGGCACGGAGATGACCGACATCACGCTGCAGTTGGACGACGGTGAGCCGCAGGAGCTGCGTGGGCACACCCTCCTGATCGGAAACTGCGGCATGTTGCAGGGCGGTATCCGGCTGCTGCCCGACGCCCTCGTCGACGACGGGCTCCTCGACATGCTGCTGATCAGCGCCGACGGACCCCTCCAGTGGCTCGATACCGTCCGCTCCGTGGTGTGGGACAACGGCATCCGACGGATTCTCGGGAGTGTCGATCAGGCGGTGAGCACGGACTCCACCACGCACGTCTCCGCCGAGCGCATCGAGGTGCGCCTTGCGGCTCCGCAGAGGTTCGAGATCGACGGCGAGGAGGTCGGGGAGATCTCGTCGTTCGCGGTGCGCGTGCAGGCGGGCGCCGTCACCGTCCGCTGATCACGCGACCGTCACGGCCGGTGGTGTCTTCTTCCGGTCCTGTGTCGGGAACACCACCTTCTGCACGATGATGATGATGCTCGCCGCGATCGGGATGGCCACCAGCGCGCCGAGGATCCCGCCGAGCGCACCACCCGCGACGGCCGCGATCACCACGAGAGCCCCCGGAACGGCGACCGCGCGGCTCATGATGCGGGGCGACAGCACGTATGCCTCGATCTGCATGTACACGAGGTAGTAGATGATCGCGATGAGCGCGGTCGTGGGCGACTCGAACAGGCAGATCAGCGAGATGATGATCGATGCCGACAGGGTTCCGACGAGCGGGATCATCGAGCCGATGAAGGCGATGAGGGCCAGCAGCGCCGGCACCGGTGCGCCGATGATGCTGAGGAAGATCAGGCTGAGCACGCCGTTGGTCAGGGCGAGGCTCGCCTGACCGATCACGTAGCGACCGACCGCGCTCGAGACGTCCTCCAGGAGTTCGCTGAACGTGTCGCGCTGGTAGGCGGGCACGAAGCGAGCGGCGACACGCTTCATGCTGCGCAGCGACGCCATGAAGTACAGCGTCAGGATCAGGACGATGGTGACGCCGGTGATGCCTCCGGCGATCCCGGCGCCGACCGCGAAGACACCGCCGCCGATGTCGAAGAAGTTGTCGGGGTCCTGCACGAAGCCGAGCACGCCGTTGACGGCATCGGTGATGGTCGAGCCGAACTGGGCGCTCATGTCCTTGTACCAGTCCGTCTTCATGAAGTCCTCGATCATCTTCGGACCGTCTTTGATCAGGTTGGTGATCTGTTCGACGAGGATCGGGACGATGGCGAGGATGATCCCGGCGAACGCGAGGACGACGCCGGCGACGACGATCGCGACGGCGGCGGGACGGGGGAGCTTGCGCTCGATGCTGGTGACGATGGGGTCGAGTCCGAGCGCGAGGAAGATCGCGACGCCGATGTAGACCAGTACGGTCGCGAGCTGATTGACGATGCCGCCGATCGCGAGAGCGACCAGGACGCCCAGGGCTCCCAGCAGCCCGAACATGAACGGGTTCGCTCTCGCCCCTGCGACCACCGAGGTGGGGGAGCGGCGCTGGGCCGATACGGTCTGCGCCTCGTCGGTCGCGATGATTCTCCTGCGGCGCATGTCCCCTCCAACTGTGCGTGCTCGCACTCGATCTTGCTCCACACCGGGGCCCGGCGCGCTCAGCGACACCCGAGGGCGTGCGGCTGAACGCCGGGCCTAGTCGTCCGAGCCCTTGCCCTGCGAGCCCTTGCCCTTGTCACCCTTGCCCGGCGTCTCGACCGCGGCTCCATCATCCGTGGCCGGTGAGGCGGGCTGCTCGACAACCGTCGACGTGTCGACCTTCGTCTGGCTTGCGGAGCCCGGCTTTCCACCCGGGCCCGTCTCCTCGCCCTTGCCCTTCGCGCCCTCGTTCTGGTTACCCTTGCCCTTGTTCTGCTTCTCCGCCCCGTTCTGCGTCTCCTTGTCCGCTTGCTCGGTCGAGTGCTCGTCGTCGACAGACTCGACGGTGACGGACTCGGCGGGGGCCGGGGCGACAGCGGCGGGCATTTCGACCACGGAAGGCGGGGTGCTCTCCGTCGCGGTGGGCGCTTCGAAGGACGAGGCCCCGCGCAGCACGGCGCCGGAGCTCGCCACGGCTTGCGTGCCCTGGCCCGACAGCGACACCGCGATCGTGGTGACGGCTCCGATGGCGACGACGGCGGCGAAGAGCAGACTGTCGCGTCGCCGCGGTGTCCGGCGCGGTGCAGCGACCGCACGGGCGGCGAGCCGCCGCCGGGCCTGGGCACGGGTGAGCGGCCGAGCCGGAGCCGCGGGGGCGGGGAGCGGCGGCACGGGAGGGATGACCAGCGGGGCCACGGGCGCCGAGGATGCGGCGGGCGAGGGGATGCCGGGAACGGGCAGGACGCGCGTGGCGGCGGGCGCGACGACGGCGGGAAGGGGAGCGGTGGCGCGCTCGTCGGCCTCCGCGAGTGCTGCGCTCAACCGCCGCAGCTCGACCGCGACCTCGGCGGCGTGCGGCCGTTCGGCCGGGTCGATGCTCGTCATCGCGGTGAGCAGCCGCCCCCAGTCCTGTCCGAGCGACGCGGGAACGTCCGGCGCCAGGTGCAGGCGGGCGAGGGCGGTCTCGACGCTCAGGGTGGGCGCGAAGCCGGGTGTGCCGGTCAGTGCCTCCAGGAGCACAAGGCCCAGCGCGTAGATGTCGACCGACGGCCGTACCTCGCCGTTACGCAGCTGCTCGGGCGCCATGTACGTGAGGGTGCCGAGGACGATGCCCGGCGCGGTGACCCGCGACGTGTCGATCATGCACGCGATCCCGAAATCCGCGAGCTTCGCCGTCCACCGGTCGCTGCCCGACGCCGGCGGGGTGAGGAGAACGTTGGAGGGCTTGACGTCACGGTGCACGATGCCCGCCGCGTGAGCGGCATGGAGGGCGGAGGCGACGTCGGCACCGATGGTCGCGACCTCCTGGGGGGTCACGGCGGAGCGGGAGAGGCGGCTGCTGAGCGTGGGGCCGGGAACGAACTCCATCACCAGGTACATCGCCCGGCCGGGGTCGAGGCGGGCGTCGAGGAGCGTGACCAGGTTGGGGTGGTTGAGGGAGGCGAGCAGCGCCTTCTCGGAGTGCGCACGGTCCGTCGAGGTCACGGCATCGTCCGAGGTGCGGAAGATCTTGACCGCGACCGTGCGCTCCAGCGCGATGTCCTCGGCGCGGTACACGGTCGCCATGCCGCCGACGCCCACGGCATCGCCCAGCCGGTATCGGCTGTCGAGCAGAGCCTCGGTCGGCGTCGCCTCCTGCGTCCACATGGTGCAGCCTCCCCGTCGCCGGGTCGGGTAGCCCGGCGACTCTCTCACGCTAGGGCCCTGCACGATTCCCGTCTTCGGGCTTGACTCCGGGGCAGGGACCTGCAAGAGGGTGTGTGGAATGACCCCCGGACACGCGGAAGCGCCCGCCAGGAATCCCGGCGGGCGCTTCGCGGTGCGGGTCACACTCCGAAGTACAGCTCGTACTCGAACGGGTGCGGACGCTGCGCGATCGGCAGGATCTCGTTCTCGTACTTGTAGGAGATCCAGGTCTCGATGAGCTCCTCGGTGAACACGCCGCCCTCGAGGAGGAACTGGTGGTCGTTGCGGAGCGCCTCGAGCGAGTCGAGCAGCGAGTTCGGCACCTGCGGGATGTTCTTGGCCTCCTCGGGCGGAAGCTCGTAGAGGTCCTTATCGACCGGCTCGTGCGGCTCGATGCGGTTCTTGATGCCGTCGAGACCTGCCATGAGCTGCGCCGCGAAGGCGAGGTACGGGTTGCCGGAGGCGTCGGGAGCGCGGAACTCGATGCGCTTGGCCTTCGGGTTGGAGCCCGTGATCGGGATACGGATCGCGGCGGAGCGGTTGCCGGCCGAGTACACCAGGTTGACCGGAGCCTCGAAGCCCTTCACCAGACGGTGGTAGCTGTTCAGCGTCGGGTTCGTGAAGGCGAGCAGCGCGGGAGCGTGCGCCAGGATGCCGCCGATGTACCAGCGGGCGATGTCGCTGAGCTGGCCGTAGCCGGCCTCGTCGTAGAACAGCGGCTTGCCGTCGTTCCACAGCGACTGGTGCGTGTGCATGCCGGAGCCGTTGTCACCGTAGAGCGGCTTGGGCATGAAGGTGGCGACCTTGCCCCACTCCTCGGCCGTGTTCTTCACGATGTACTTGAACTTCAGGATGTCGTCCGCCGAGTGCACCATCGTGTCGAAGCGGTAGTTGATCTCCTGCTGGCCCGCCGTGCCGACCTCGTGGTGCGAGCGCTCGAGGATGAAGCCGGCCTCGATCAGCTTGAGCGTGATGTCGTCGCGCAGGTCGGCCGTCTTGTCGACCGGGCTCACGGGGAAGTAGCCGCCCTTGTACGGGGTCTTGTTGGCGAGGTTGCCGCCCTCCTCCTCGCGACCGGTGTTCCACGCGGCCTCCTCGGAGTCGACCTTGTAGAAGCTCTCGCCCGCCGTGACGGAGTAGCGCACGTCGTCGAAGATGTAGAACTCGGCCTCGGGCGCGAAGTACGCGGTGTCGGCGATGCCGGTCGACGCGAGGTACTTCTCGGCCTTCTTGGCGACCTGACGCGGGTCCTTCGAGTAGATCTCGCCGGTGCGCGGGTTGTAGATGTCGAAGATCATCACGAGGGTGCTCGCCTCGCGGAACGGGTCCATGTAGGCCGTCGTCACGTCGGGGATGAGCTGCATGTCCGACTCGTGGATGCTCGCGAAGCCGCGGATCGAGGAGCCGTCGAACAGCTGCCCGTCCGTGAAGAAGGCCTCGTCGACCGTCGCCGCAGGGATGTTGAAGTGCTGCTGCACGCCAGGGAGATCGGTGAACCGGATGTCAAGGAATTTGACGTCGTTCTCCTTGATGTAGGCCAGTACCTCGGACGAATCTTTGAACATGTAACGACTCCTGTGATGCGGATCGATGGCTTCGGGGCCACTCTGCACAGTACGGACGGGGGATTTCTCCACGGTATCCGCTTTGTTTCGAGCGTGTTACAGCGTGAGGGCGGAAGGCGCGGTTCCGACGGCTCGGTAGGCTGGTGTGGTGACGGATGCGGTGAACAGGTACCCCGGTGAACGACTCGGACTCCCGGAGTCGGGAACGGGAAGCATCGCCCGTCCCGGACGACGCATCGGCGCTCTCGTGATCGACTACGCGGCCGCCACGATCATCGCCACCGGCTTCCTCGGGTTCGACCAGTTCGCGCTGCCGTCCGAGGCGGGTCTGACGCAGTTCGCTCCGCTGCTGGTGTTCGCGGTCCTGCAGATCCTGTTCATCCCCACCGCGGGGGGTAGCCCGGGTCACCGCATCCTCGGCATGCGCCTGGTGCGTCTCGACGGCGCCTGGATCGGGCTGTGGCGGCCGGTCGTTCGCACGCTGCTGCTGCTCGTCGTGATCCCGGCGGTCGTCTGGGATGCGGATCAGCGCGGCCTGCACGACAAGGCGGTCGGCACCGTCCTCATCCGCGCCTGAGCCGCGTCGGGTCGCCCGCTTCCCTCAGGCGCGTCCCCGGTTGCGGCGGCGTGCCTCGCGCGGTGCCCTTCCACCGAGGAACGAGCGCGCGGGGTCCACGACGTAGCCGTGACGCAGGGCCTCGCGACCGATGAGCATGCGGAACCCCATCTCGTCCCGGTTGCTGAGGGTGACCTCGGCCAGCACCTCGCGGTCGACCAGGCGGATGATCAGTTGCACCACCAGACGCTCCTGCGCGTGCCCGGACGAGCTGCGCACGGCGCGGCGATCGTGCACAGGGCACTCGACGACGACCGCGTCGTCCTGGCTGTCCTGCCACGGGTTCACCCGGAAGCGGACCCACGCCTCGCCCTCACGCTCGAACTCGTGCACGTCGAACGCGTGCAGCGATGAGGTGCGCGCGCCGGTGTCGATCTTCGCCTTGATCCAGTCGACGCCGAGATCGGGCAGGCTGACCCACTCTCGCCACCCCGTGAGGGTGTTTGAATGGGTAGACCTACTCACCTGATACATCCTGGCAGGAAATCCCCCGTGAAGATCGCAGTGCTGTCCCGTGCGCCGCAGGCGTACTCCACCCAGCGCCTCCGGGCCGCCGCGCTGCAGCGGGGGCACAACGTCAAGGTGCTGAACACCCTTCGCTTCGCGATCGACCTCACCTCCGATGAACCCGACCTGCACTACCGGGGACGCCAGCTGAGCGACTACGACGCGATCCTGCCGCGCATCGGGAACTCGATCACCTACTTCGGTACGGCGGTGGTCCGCCAGTTCGAGCAGATGGACGTGTACACCCCGAACACCGCCAACGGCATCTCGAGCGCGCGCGACAAGCTCCGCGCCAACCAGATCCTCTCCCGGCACAACATCGCGATGCCGCCCACCGCTTTCGTGCGCAACCGCGCCGATGTGCGCCCGGCGATCGAGCGCGTCGGCGGTGCCCCGGTCGTGATCAAGCTGCTCGAGGGCACGCAGGGGATCGGCGTGATCCTCGCCCCACAGGTCAAGGTCGCCGAGGCGATCATCGAGACCCTGCACTCCACGAAGCAGAACGTGCTCATCCAGAAGTTCATCTCCGAGAGTCGTGGGCGCGACATCCGTGCGCTGGTCGTGGGCGACCGCGTCGTCGCGGCGATGCGGCGGTCGGCGGCCGGCGACGAGTTCCGCTCGAACGTGCACCGCGGCGGATCGGTGGAGGCGATCGAGCTCGACCCGGTGTACGAGCGGGCGGCCGTCCGTTCGGCGCAGATCATGGGGCTGAGGGTGGCGGGAGTGGACATGCTCGAGGGCGACGAGGGACCGCTCGTCATGGAGGTGAACTCCTCGCCGGGACTGCAGGGCATCGAGACGGCCACGAAGCTCGACGTCGCCGGCGCCATCATCGACTACATCGCCGGGCAGGTGGCGTTCCCCGAGATCGACGTGCGACAGCGCCTGACGGTGTCGACGGGGTACGGCGTGGCGGAGCTGATGGTGCACGGCGCCGCCGACCTGGTGGGGAAGACCCTGGGTGAAGCCGGACTGTGGGAGCGTGACATCACCGTGCTCACGTTGCACCGCGGGGTGAGCGTGATCCCGAACCCGCGCAAGCACGTCGTGCTGGAGGCGGACGACCGGTTGTTCTGCTTCGGCAAGCTCGAAGAGATGCGCTCGATGATCCCGGAGCGTCGTCGTCGCCGGGCGAAGGTGCGGCGCCTGCCGAAGCAGCCGCTGTCGGAGTGACGACGCGCGGCCGCCCTCCGAGGAGGACGGCCGCGCGTCGATCGTGCGGGTCAGCGCGGACGCTGCGGGCGCACCTTGGTGGGGTCGATGCCCTTCGGGATCGGCAGCGACGAGAGCGACTGCGACACGGAGTCGACGCGACGGATCACCGCGGCCATGGTGGCCTTGTCGATGGCCTTGGGAAGCTTCTTGATGGTCTTGGCGAGGTCGGCGATGGGTACCTCGTCCTCGCCGTGCCCGACGTAGAGCACGGTCACGGGGACACCGTGCGCGACGCGCTGCGCCTTGCTCCGCTCCTCGTTGACCAGGCGCGTGAGGCGGCCGCGGGCACCTTCGCCGACCACCACGATGCCGCCGCGACCGATCGTGCGGTACACGGCCTCCTGGGTCTTCGGGTTGATCCCCACCGGGGTCTCCGATGCCTGCCAGCGACGCCCGAGACTGGTGCTCAGCACGTGACCGGTCGCGCCGGGCATGCCGTCGATCTTGGTGTACATCGCCGAGGTCGACAGTCGCGTCATGAGGAACAGCGCGCCGAGCACGCCCAGCATGAGGCCGGTGATGCCCCAGAGCACGAGCGTCCACACCTGGAACGGCGGGATGAGGTAGCCGGCGACGAGGCCGAGCAGGATGCCGCCGACGAGGATGCCGGCCTGCGCCCAGGGGAGCCACGGGTAGGCCTCGCGCGTGAACCGGAAGAGGGACTTGATCTGGGAGAAGAACCCAGGACGCTTCTCGGGTTCGGGAGCACGCTTTGCCATGACATCCAGCCTACCGAGTCCCGGACCCTGACGATGTCGTCGTTCGCGCGGAGCGGAGCAGCACGAGGACTCGCTCTGCACAGCCAGCCGCAGCCGGCGGACCTTTCCGCTCACGCCGTGGATGGCTCCGGGCGCACGATCCCTCGGGTGAGATGGGCGCATGACCGACGCCCAGACGATCGAGACGGCCCCACCGCCCCTGCTGGCACGAGCGCACCGCACGCTGCGGATGCTGTCGTCGCCGGACACCCCCTCCGCGGGGGCGCTCGTCACCAGCGGCGACGGCGTGGCGGTGCGGTGTCCGAGCGAGGAGCTCGCGGGATGGGCGGGCTGGCACTTCGCGGGCGCACAGCACGTCGCCGGACCGCTGGACATCGTCCGACGTGCGGACGGCCACGATGTGCTGCTGCCCTGGTGCACCGATCGGTTGCAGGCGTTCATCGACCGACGGTCCGCCTCGGGGCAGCGGTTGCGTCAGGGTGAGGTGTGCACGGTGGCGGTGAGTCTGCTGCGCGGCATCGGTGAACTGGCGCGCGTGGGCAGCGGCGTCGAGGGTACGTGGTGGCTCACCGACGGCGGGCGACCCCTGTTCGTCATCGGTGAGGGGAGCGGGATCCGGTCCGCAGCGGCGACGATCGTCGAGACGCTCAGGGACTGCGAGACCGATCGAGCGCTGAGGCGTGTTCTCGACCGGGTGGGGGATGGACTGGGCGAACGACTGGAGCACCCCCGGGTTCCGCGGCGGCTTCTCGACGAGTGGGAGTGCGAGCTTCTCGCCCTCGTGTCCCCACGTCCCCTGGAGCATCAGACGACGAAGCCGGTGCGGGCGCGAGACCTCTCCCGCGTCGTCGAGCCCGCTGTGGGCGGGGTCGCCCCGACGCGGAGGAGCCTCGCGACGCGGAGGTCCGCGGTCCGTACCCCACGGACCACCCGGGCGAGAGTCCGCAGCGCCGTGCGGATGTTGCGGGAGAACATCGCGTCGCGGATCGCCGACGCCAGGGAGGCCGTCCGCGTGCGGCGGGCGACGAGCGGTAGGGGGCGGGATCGGGCCGCGGCTCCCCGCGCACCCCGTCGCCGACTGCTGTTGATCGCGGCAGCGGGTGCGGCCGTCGTGCTCGTGGGCGGGCTGATGTGGCCGAGCGGCGACGGCGGGAGCGACGCCCGAGGTGCCTCCACCGCGGCGGGGACGGCGCCGACGCCGACGTCGACCGGGGATGGTCGGGCGAAAGGCGGGTCATCGACGACAGGAGCCGAGCACGCGTCTGCTGCCCCCACGCCGCGCGTCGCGGAGGCGGGCGACCCCGCCGCCGCCGTCCCGACGCTCGTCTCCGCCGCTGAGGCCTGTCACTCCGCAGGGGACACGGAGTGCGTCGCCGCGATCGCGCCCGGTTCCGCAGGAACCGTCGACGCCGTGCGCGCGCTCAGCGGTGAGCTCACGGTCGAGCTGGTCGATGAGTACGGCGACGTCGCGGTCACCCGCGTCGCTCGGCCGGCGGAGGCGGACGCCGCGAGTCGCACCGCGATGGTCGTACTCGTGCGGCAGGACGACAAATGGCTGGTCCGCGACGTGTACGACGTCGCGGACCAGCCAGAATGATCGTTCGGTCAGGCGCCCAGCTGCGGGGCGAACTGCGCCGCTTCGAGGCGCGCCTTCACCGCACCGAGGAAGCGCGCCGCGTCGGCACCGTCGATGATGCGGTGATCGTACGACAGAGCGAGGTACACATACGAACGGACCGCGATCGCGTCGGTTCCGCCGACCTTGACGAGACCCGGACGCTTGACGACCGTGCCGGTGCCGAGGATGGCGGACTGCGGAAGGAACACGACGGGCGTGTCGAACAGCGCACCGCGGGAACCGGTGTTGGTCAGCGTGAAGGTTCCGCCGGCCAGCTCGTCCGGCTTCAGCTTGTTGTCGCGCGTGCGGGCCGCGAGGTCGGCGATCTCGTGAGCGATCTGAGCGATGTTCTTCGACGCGGCGTCGCGCAGCACCGGAGTGAGCAGCCCGCGCTCGGTGTCGACCGCGATCGAGACGTTCTCGGTGGCCGGGTAGACGATCTGCTCACCGTCGACCGTCGCGTTCACGATCGGGAAGGCCTGCAGCGCCTCGGCGGCGGCCAGCGCGAAGAACGGCAGGAACGAGAGCTTGTCGCCGGTCTTCTCGAGGAACGAGCCCTTGACGCTGTCGCGGTACTCCGCCAGCGCGGTGACGTCGACCTCCACGACCGTGGTGAGCTGCGCCGTCTGCTGCATGGACTCGACCGCGCGCTTGGCGAGCACCTTGCGCAGACGCGACATCGGCTGGGTCGTACCCCGCAGCGGGGAGACCTCGAGCGGTGCGGGAGCCGGAGCCGCATTCGTGGCGGCCGGAGCCTGCGATGCGGACTCGGCAGCCTTGAGCACATCCTCCTTGCGGATGCGTCCGCCGACACCGGTACCCGTCACGGAAGCGAGATCCACGCCCTGCTGTGCGGCCAGACGGCGCACCAGCGGGGTGACGTAGAGGTTGTCGTTCTCCGTCGGCAGCGAGAGCTTCGGAGCGGGCGCCTCGGTCGCTGCGGGAGCCGGTGCGGCCTGCGCCGGAGCAGGGGCAGCCGGTGCAGGGGCCGCGGCCGGAGCCTGGGGCTGGGCGGGAGCCGCCTGCGGTGCGGCCGGAGCCTCAGCGGGTGCCGGGGAGGCGGGCGCCTCGGGCGCGGCCTGCGGCGCGGCAGGTGCCTCGGTGGCGGCAGGCTGGGCAGCGCCGGAACCGACGCGGGCCAGGACGGCGCCGACCGCGATGGTCTCGTCCTCGGCCGCGACGATCTCCTGGAGCACGCCGGCGACGGGCGAGGGGATCTCCGTGTCGACCTTGTCCGTCGAGATCTCCAGAAGAGCCTCGTCGACCTCGACCGAGTCACCGACCTGCTTGAGCCAGCGGGTGACCGTTCCCTCGGTGACGCTCTCGCCGAGCTCGGGGAGCACGATGTCGGTGGCGTCACCGGACGGCGCAGCCTCGGCGGCGGGAGCGGGAGTCTCGGCCGCAGGAGCCTCGGCCGGAGCCGGCGCTTCAGCAGGAGTCTCGGTCACGGCAGGGGCCTCGGCAGGGGCGGCCTCCGCTTCGGGGGCGGCCGCAGCGGGCGCGTCGCCCGCCGGGGCTGCGGCGCTGCCGTCGCCGATGCGAGCGAGCAGGGCACCGACCTCGACGGTCTCGTCCTCGGCGACGAGGATCTCCTCGATCACGCCGGTGACCGGGGAGGGGATCTCGGTGTCGACCTTGTCGGTCGAGATCTCGAGCAGGCCCTCGTCCGCCTGGACGGTGTCTCCCACCTGCTTGAGCCAGCGGGTGACCGTACCCTCTGTGACGCTCTCACCGAGAGCGGGGAGGACCACGGATGTGCTCATGACTGAGTCTCCTTCAGAAGTTGTATGACGCTTGTCTAGCTTAGTGACTCGGGCACCGGTTGGTGCTCAGAGGGCGTGCAGGGGCTTTCCGGCCAGCGCGAGGAAGGCCTCGCCGAGCGCTTCGCTCTGCGTGGGGTGCGCATGGATGAGCGGAGCGATGTCCTCGGGGTGCGCCTCCCAGGCCACAGCGAGCTGACCCTCGGTGATGAGCTCGCCGACGCGGTCACCGATCAGATGCACGCCGAGCACCGGGCCGTTTTTCTGGCGGACGACCTTGACGAGGCCGCCCGTTCCGATGATCTCGCTCTTGCCGTTGCCGGCGAGGTTGTACTCGTAGGACGACACCGCGTCGGCGCCGTGCGCGGCCACGGCCGCCTCCTCGGTCAGCCCGACCGAGGCGACCTCGGGGCTGGAGTACGTGACCTTCGGGATCTGCACGTCGGGGACCGTCGCGGGGGAGAGGCCGGCGATGCGCTCGGCCACCGCGATGCCCTGCTGGAAGCCCCGGTGGGCGAGCTGGAGTCCTGGGATGATGTCGCCGACGGCCCACACCCCGGGAACCCCGGTGCGCAGTTCCTCGTCGACCGTGACGAATCCGCGGTCGAGGACGACGCCCGCCTCCTCGAAGCCCAGATCGGCCGTGGCGGGACCGCGACCGACTGCGACGAGCAGGTAGTCCGCGGTGAGCTCCGTGCCGTTCTCGAGGGTCACGCTGACGGACGTGTCGTCCTGGGTGGCCTGCTGGAACCGCACTCCGAGCGAGTACTGGATGCCGCGGCGCCGGAACGCGCGCTCGAGCCCCTTGCTCATCGCGATGTCCTCGTTCGGCACGAGGTGCGGCAGCGCCTCGACGATCGTGACCTCGACACCGAAGGAGCGCCAGACGCTCGCGAACTCCACGCCGATCACACCGCCGCCGAGCACGATGACGCGCTCGGGGATCACATCGAGCGCGAGCGCCTGCTCGCTGGTCAGGATGCGGCCGCCGATGTCGAGCCCTGGAAGCGTGCGGCTGTACGAGCCGGTGGCGAGCACGACGTCCGTCCCGACGTACACGTCGTCGCCGACGCTGACGCTCCGGTCTGCGTTGAGCCGTCCCGTCCCGGTGACCGTGGTGATGCCACGCGCCTTGACGAGGCCCTCGAGCCCCTTGTACTTCTTCGCGACGATGCCCTCGCGGTATGCCCGCACGCCCGCCGCGTCGATGCCGTCGAGGGTGGCCGAGATCCCCACCGCTGCGGCGTCGCGCACATGCTCCGCCACCTCCGCCGCGTGCAGCAGCGCTTTGGTCGGGATGCAGCCGCGGTGCAGACAGGTGCCTCCGACCTTGTCCTTCTCGATCAGCGCGACCGACTTGCCGAGTTCGCTGGCGCGCAGCGCGGCCGCGTAGCCGCCGCTGCCACCGCCGAGCACGACGATGTCGAAGGTGTGGGTTGTCATCGGTGTTATGCCTCCGTGTGGGATGCTGCTTCGGCGAAGGCGACGATCGATCGGACCATCGCCCCCGTTGGACCCTTCTCCGTGAAGCCGTACGGCGCACCGGCGTGTTCGCCAGAGCCCGCGATGTCGAGGTGCACCCAGGGGATGCGGGCGGCGTCCTCGGCGTCCGAGACCGGTCCGACGAAGCGTCGCAGGAACAGACCGGCGAACGAGGCGCCGCCCATCCGGTCGCCCATGTTCGCGTTCTGCAGGTCGGCGATCGGCGACTCGAGGGACTCCTCCATGTACGAGGGCAGCGGCATGTGCCAGGCGGGCTCTCCGGTCTGCTCCGCCGCGGCGAGGAACCGCGTCACCGTCTCGTCGTCGCCGAACACGCCCGTGTGCCGGTGTCCGAGGGCGGCGACGATCGCACCGGTCAGCGTCGCGACGTCGATGATGACGTCGGGGTGCTCTCGGCTGGCGGCGACCAGGCCGTCGGCGAGGACCAGGCGCCCTTCGGCGTCGGTGTTCTGCACCTCGACCGTCGTGCCGTCGAGGATGCGGATGACATCACCGGGGCGCAGGGCCCGGCCGGACGGCATGTTGTCGGTGATGCAGAGCCAGGCGGTGACGCGCACCGGGAGCCCGAGTCGGGCGATGGCGCGAAGGGCGGCCAGGGACGTCGCGGCCCCGGCCATGTCGAACTTCATGCCCACCATCGAGGCGGCCGGCTTGAGGGAGAGGCCACCGGTGTCGAACGTGATGCCCTTGCCGACCAGGGCGAGGTGCCGCACGGCGTCTGCGGGGGAGTAGTCGAGGCGGACCAGACGCGGCGGCCGGTCGGACCCCTGCCCGACCCCGAGGATTCCGCCGAAGCCCTGCTCCGCCAGCGCGGCCTCGTCGAAGATGTCGACGGTGACGTCGAGCTCGGCGACGCTGTCGGCCGCGCTCTGCGCGAGCTGCGCGGGGCTCTGCCACTCCGCGGGGACGTTCACCAGATCCTTGATCAGCGCGACGGCTTCGCCCAGGGTCTGCGCTCGGGTGATCGTCTCGTCGTCGAGGTCGGCGTGGACGGTGATCCGTTCGGCGCGCGCCTTGCCCTTCTCGGTGCGGTAGCCGTCGAAGCGGTGACCGCCGAGCACGGCCCCCTCGGCGGCGGCGGCGGCGTGGCCGTCGAGGCCGGAGGCGAGCCCGAGCGCGACGTGCGGGAACCCGGTCAGCGAGCGGAGGGCGACACCGGCGGCGCTGCGGATCGCGGCGTCGTCGATGCTCTTCCCTGCACCGACGACGGCGAACGGCAGGGTGGAGACGTCGGGCGCGTACACGCGGGCGAACGATCCGGCGGCACCGGTGAATCCGATGCCTTCGAGGACCTCGGCGAGGCCGGGGTAGGCCCCCAGCGACTCGGCCGAATCCGAGAGATCGGGAACGACGAGCACTGCGGCATCGGCAGCGCTTCCGGGGAACTGATCGGTGGTGTGCGAGAGCACGGGAAGCGTCATGCTCTCCATCCTAGGAGGACCTCTGCGACCGGGCGGCCCCGCGTGCCCCCGCGTGTTCGCTCTCAGCGAGACGGCCCGGGGCCCCTCGTCGGGACCTGCTCGTAGCATGGAGTCATGCCCTTCTCCGGAGAGATCCACGAACGCGTCGCGAACGCGCCGACGGTGCCGCACGGACTGCCCCTCGTCGTGCTCCTGACCGGCTTCACGGATGCCGGGAGCGCGGTGTCCGGACTGATCGACCACCTCCGCGAGTCCACATCGCCGCAGCCGCTCGTGATCTTCGACAACGATGTGCTCCTCGACTACCGGGCCCGCCGTCCGGTGATCTCCTTCGATCAGGACCACCTCACCGAGTTCCGGCCGCCTCGGCTGGAGCTCTCGCTCGCGACGGACGCCCTCGGTCGCCCGTTCCTCCTCCTCGCGGGCTACGAACCGGACTTCGCGTGGAACGCCTTCGCCGAGACCGTGCTCGACCTCGCCGCGGAGTACGAGGCATCCGGACTGCACTGGGTGCATTCGATCGCCATGCCCGTGCCGCATACCCGCCCCATCGGCACGACGGTGAGCGGCAACCGTCGTGACCTCGTGGTCTCGCACTCGGTGTGGCGCCCGCGTACGCAGGTGCCGGCGACCGCGGGGCATCTGCTGGAGTTCCGTTTCGCCGAGCGCGGCGAACGAGTGGTGGGCTTCGTGCTGCTCGTGCCTCACTACCTCGCCGAGACGGAGAACCCCGACGCGGTCAGCGCCGCGGCCGAGAAGCTCATGGCATCCACGGGACTGGTGCTCATGCTCGACGCCGTGCGCGAGCGCCGGGAGGACTACATCGCCAGGGTGGACGAGCAGGTCGCGGCGAACGACGAGCTGCAGCAGATGGTCCACAACCTGGAGCGCCGCTACGACGCCTACATGGCAGGCCGCGACCCCGAGGACGACAGCTACGACGAGGGCGGGTTCAGCGAGCGCGACCTGCCGAGCGCGGACGAGCTGGCGGCGGAGCTCGAGCGCTACCTGGCCACGCGACCGTCGGGCGACGAGGACAAGCCCGGCCGCGGCTGAGCAGGATCGACGCGAACTTCGCCGGATTGCATCCGGAGCGCCACACGTGTGCGATACTAGGAGTCCGACCCGTTGTCAATCGGCGTTTTCGAACTCCGGACTTGACAAGGGTCTTACTAGTGTCCGAAATGTCCCGGGGCCCGTGATCGGCTCCGTGAAAGGCGAAACGTGACTCCTGCCACGACGAAGAACACACGGACGAAGAAGGCCGCCGAAGAACCCACGCCCGACGAGGAGATCGAGGTCGAGAACCTCGACGAGGCAGCGCCCGCCAAGCGCGGTGCCGCCAAGCGCGGCGCGGCGAAGAAGAAGAAGTCGGAGGAGGTCGTCGAGGAAGACGACGCCGCGACCGATTCCGCCGAGGAGAGCGCGGGGGACGACGAGGAGGAGGACGCCAAGCCGGCGTTCACCGAGCCGCTGCCCACCGGCGCGATCGTCATCTCGTCGAACGACGACGAAGACGTCCCCGTCTACTCGACGCAGATCACCGGCGCCACGGCCGACCCCGTCAAGGACTACCTGAAGCAGATCGGAAAGGTCGCGCTGCTGAACGCGGCCGAAGAGGTCGAGCTCGCGATGCGCATCGAGGCGGGTCTGTTCGCCGAGGAGAAGCTGTCCGCGATGACCCCGGCCGAGAAGTCGAGTCAGCTGGGTCTCGACCTCCAGTGGGTCGCCCGCGACGGCCAGCGAGCCAAGAGCCACCTGCTCGGCGCGAACCTGCGGCTCGTCGTCTCGCTCGCCAAGCGGTACACCGGTCGCGGCATGCAGTTCCTCGACCTGATCCAGGAGGGCAACCTCGGTCTGATCCGCGCCGTCGAGAAGTTCGACTACACCAAGGGCTTCAAGTTCTCGACCTATGCGACCTGGTGGATCCGTCAGGCGATCACGCGCGCCATGGCCGACCAGGCCCGCACGATCCGCATCCCCGTGCACATGGTCGAGGTCATCAACAAGCTCGCCCGCGTGCAGCGGCAGATGCTGCAGGACCTGGGTCGTGAGCCCACCCCGGAGGAGCTGAGCCGCGAGCTCGACATGACCCCGGAGAAGGTCGTGGAGGTGCAGAAGTACGGCCGTGAGCCCATCTCCCTGCACACTCCGCTCGGTGAAGACGGCGACAGCGAGTTCGGTGACCTGATCGAGGACACCGAGGCGGTCGTCCCCGCCGATGCCGTGGGCTTCACGATGCTGCAGCGCCAGCTCGAGCAGCTGCTCGACTCGCTCTCGGAGCGGGAGGCGGGCGTGATCCGCATGCGCTTCGGCCTTGGCGACGGTCAGCCCAAGACGCTCGACCAGATCGGTGACACGTTCGGCGTGACGCGTGAGCGGATCCGTCAGATCGAGTCGAAGACGATGGCGAAGCTGCGCCACCCGAGCCGCTCGCAGTCGCTGCGGGACTACCTCGAGTGATGCAGGCGAACGAGGGCAAGGCGCTCGAGACCAGCGTCGACGGCACGAGCTACGCGCGCATCCCGTTGCGCACCCGCGTGGTGATGCCGGACGACGACCTCGACGCGGTCATCACCGAATACGCGAAGGACGCCGTGCAGCCGGGAGACCTGCTGTTCGTCACGGAGAAGATCGTGGCGATCACGCAGGGTCGGTCGTACAGCCTGGACGAGATCACGCCGCGCAAGCTCGCGCTGTTCCTCTCGAAGTACGTCACGCGCACGCCCTACGGCATCGGGCTCGGCATGCCCGAGACCATGGAGATGGCACTGCGGGAGTGCGGCACGCCGCGTATCCTGTTCGCCGCCGCCGTCTCGGCGGTCACCAAGGCGTTCGGACGAAAGGGTGACTTCTATCGCATCGCCGGGGACAAGGCGCGCGCGATCGATGGCCCCACCAAGCACACGATCCCGCCATACAACCAGGCCGTGGTGCTCGGCCCGAAGGACCCGGACGGCGTCGCAGCACGGCTCAAGGGCCTGCTCGGTGGGCAGGTGGAGGTCGCGGTGGTGGACATCAACGACCTCGGCGGCAACATCCTCGGATCGACGCTCGACAAGGCCGGCGAAGCCCGGCTGGTGAAGATCCTCGGCGACAATCCGCTCGGCCAGGGACTGGAGTCCACGCCGCTCGGCATCGTCCGCGCGGTCTGATCTGCTGGTTCGACGAGAACGCCCCCGGAGGAATCCGGGGGCGTTCTGTCGTGGTGGTCAGAACCCGATGACCTCGCGGTAGCGCGGCTTGTGGCCGGTGCGGATCCCGGTGACGCTGGGCTTGTTCTCGTACACGCCGGCGCCCCAGTTGCCCTCGACGAGCACGGGACCGTCCGGCGTGACGACGACGTCCCAGCCGACGTACTGCACCTCGGGCACGACCCTGGCCACGCGGTCGATGAAGGCTCGCGCCTCGTCCATGAAGGGCAGCTGGAAGTCCGCGATGCGGAAGCCCGAGTCCGGGTGCGTCTCGTGCACGTGGCCGTGCGAGTCGTACCCCGCGCCGACCGCGTGTCCGTTCTCGTCGAGCATCGTGTAGAAGCCCCCGAAAGTCATCTGATCACTCACGGCGCCCCGCCCGAACTTCTGAGCCATCGCGAGGATGTGCGCCTTCTCGCCGTCGAAGAACGCGGTGATGCGGGTCGTGTTCACGGTGCCAGGGCAGACGGCGGCGAGGTCGTCGTGCTGTCGGATGACCTCTTCGATGAGGAGCTCGCCGCGACTCAGCAGCCCGCGGTGGAAGGCATCCCAGTCGTCGATATCGGCCGCGTGGTACCGGTGCACACCGGTGCCCGCCTGGCCGACCGGCTCCTTGGTGACGATGGTCCCCAGGCGTTCCGTGAGCGCGCGCACCTCGGCGGCGTTGCCCTCTTCGACCACCAGCCACTCGCGATGTAGGTGCTCGGAGAACTTCCGGTTGAACTCGATCTTGTCCTGGAAGATCCACCGGAAGTCCGGGTGGTCGTACTTCTGGGAGAGCTGGTTCGACACGGGGTGCGTCATGTAGGTGTCGCGCTCGGCACGGGTGAGCATCGCGAAGTCGTAGTCGATGTAGTCCTGGAACCCCACGTTGTGCCGCGCGGCGGACCACAGCATGTCCACGACGATCGTCGGTACGGGCTTGTGGTGCTGTGCAGAGGCCTCCTTCGCTCGCTCGACGACGGAGCCGACGTCGATGCGACGGGCGCGGCCGAGGAGGTAGCGGATGCGGGGCGCGAGAGAAAGACGAGTCATGGAGCTCCGGGGGTTGGGGATGCCGTCCAGTCTACGGGGGAGTCACACCGGGATCCCGGAACACGAAGCTAGGCTGGATCACGTGTGTGACACGACCTCGAGTGCGCTTCCGCGGGCGCTGATCTCCCGCTCCGCCCTCACCGCCGCAGCGGTTGCGGCCGTCCGCGAGGGGGGAGTGCGAGCAGACCTGCGCCGCGACGCCTGGGGTCACGGGCTGCTCGCCGTGGCCCACGCCGTGACGGTGGCCGGTGCCCGCGAGGTGCGCGTGGACAGCGAGGGCGAGGTGGAGATGCTGCGGCTGGAGGGCATCGCGGGGGTCACCACGGGGGAACCGGACATCGACCCGTCGATCCTCTACGGCCTCCCCGGCAGCAATCACGACGCGACACCGGTCCTGCGGCTGACGGGACGCGTGATGTCGACCAAGCCGCTGCGCGCGGGCGACGCCGTCTCCTACGGCTACACGTTCCGCGCGTCGGGTGACACCACGGTCGCGCTCGTGACCGGAGGGTACGCCCAGGGCATCGTGCGCGCGCTCGGCAACGTCGCCCTGGTCGAGGTGGACGGCATCCTCCGCCCGATCGTCGGCCGCGTGGCCATGGACGTCTGCGTCGTCGATCTGGAGGGCACGGAGGCCCCGGTCGGCGCCGAGGTGACGTACTTCGGTGGCACCGGACCCGCCCGAGACGAGATCGTCCGATGGTCCTCGGCGACGGACATGTCCGCCGCGGAGCTGGTCGCCGTCGCCGGTTCGCATGCCGTGCGGGGGTGGGAGGCATGAGCCGCCCCGAGCTGCGGCTGAGCGCGCGGACGCTCCGCGACAACATCGCGGCGGTCACCTCCCGCCTCGACGGCTGCGAGCTCATGCTCGTGCTCAAGGACGACGCCTACGGCCACGGCCTCACCTGGACCGTGGAGACGGCCGTACAGGCGGGGGTGGCGTCGTTCGGAAGCTACGACGTGCGGGGCGGCCTCGACGTGCGACGGCTCGTTGGCCCTGAGGCGAGGGTGTTCGCGTGGGCCACCTCGACGGATGCGGAGATCGACGAGGCGCTGCTCCAGGGGATCGACCTCGGCGTGGGCACTGTGGAGTACCTGCACCGCATCATCGCGCGGGCCGAGGCGCTCGGGGCTGTCGCGCGCGTGCACCTGAAGATCGACACGGGCCTGCACCGCAACGGCGTGCTCCCGGAGGACTGGCCGGGGGCGATCGCGCAGGCTCGGGCTGCAGAGGCTGCCGGACTGCTGTACCTGGCGGGGATCTGGAGCCACATCGCGGAGGCGAGCGATCGCGAGGACGACGACGCGCAGGCCGTGTTCCTGGATGCGGTCCGCACGGCTGAGGCGACGGGCCCCACTCCCGCGGCTCTTCACCTCACCGCGTCCGCCGCGTCGTGGTGGCGCCCTGAGCTGCGCGGCACCGTCGCCCGCATCGGTGCGTTCTGCTACGGCATCCGCTCCGCGGACGGGCCCGAGCTGGAGGGTGTGCGCCCGGTCGCGCGACTGGTGGCGCCGGTCGCACGCGTGGACGAGGGGCGTGCGGTGATCGAGGTCGGTGCCTTCGACGGACTGCCGTCGACGCTCGTCGGGGCCCCGGTCGGCACGCCGGCCGGAGCACGCGCGCTCGCGCGGATCGACCCGTTCTCCGCGGAGGTCGAGGAATGGGAGGGACTGTCCGTCGGGGACGAGGTGACGATCTTCGGTCCCGGAGAGGCGGGCGAGTCGTCGGCCACAACCCTCGCGGAGCGGATCGACACGGTGGGTGAGGAGATCCTCACGCGGCTGAGCCCGCGGATCCGCCGCGTGCCGGTGGACTGAGCCGGCGGGTCCGGCTCACTCCACCCGCGCGGTCAGACCGTCTCGACCAGGCGAGCGGTCTCGTCGTGCCAGCTGGTGGCGACGCTGCGGAGCTTCTCCTCGTACTTGCGGCCGTGGTGGGCGCAGAACAGGAGCTCGGAGCCGTTGACCTCGGCGGCGATGTAGGCCTGCGCACCGCAGGAGTCGCACCGGTCCATCGCGGTCAGCCGGAACTCGACAGCGGAGGTCTCACGTTCGGTCGTTGCATTCATCTCGGGGCCTCCTCGGGTGTCGGCGTCCTTGTTGGTCGTGCTCAATACAACCACGCCCCGCCTGTGGGCATGCCCGGTTGTCGGCGTGTTTCGCTCAGCGCGTACGGGCCGGCGCCGACTGCCGACGCGTGGGGAGTGTCGGCCGAGTCCACGGTGCCCGCGCGAATAGACTCGGAGATTGTGAATGCCGAGTACTCCGCCCATCATCTCCAGGTGCTCGAAGGACTCGAGGCGGTCCGCAAACGACCGGGCATGTACATCGGCTCGAACGGTTCGCCCGGGCTCATGCACTGCCTGTGGGAGATCATCGACAACTCCGTCGACGAGGCCGTCGCCGGCAACGGGTCGCGCATCGACATCATCCTGCACGAGGACGGCAGCGTCGAGGTGCACGACCGAGGCCGCGGCATCCCGGTCGACGTCGAACCGCGCACCGGGCTGTCCGGCGTCGAGGTCGTCTACACCAAGCTGCACGCCGGCGGGAAGTTCGGCGGCGGCTCGTACGCCGCGTCCGGTGGACTGCACGGCGTCGGTGCCTCGGTGGTCAACGCCCTCTCCGAGCGTCTCGACGTCGAGGTCGATCGCGGCGGCAAGACCTATGCGATGTCGTTCCACCGCGGCGAGCCTGGCGTGTTCCGCGACTCCGGCGAGAAGCGGCCCGACGCGCCGTTCACGCCGTTCGAGGAGAAGAGCGAGCTGCGGGTCATCGGCAAGGCGCCGCGCGGCGTCACCGGCACGCGCGTGCGCTACTGGGCCGACCGGCAGATCTTCACGAAGGACGCCGCGTTCCAGCTGGCGGAGCTGGAGACGCGTGCGCGACAGACGGCGTTCCTGGTCCCGGGCCTCGAGATCGTGGTGCGCGACGAGCGCGCCGGTACGGCGCCCGTCGGCGACGACGGCGCTCCCGCCGGGCCGATCGAGACGTCGTACCTGTACGAGGGCGGCATCTCCGAGTTCGTCGACTACCTCGCCATCGACCCGCCGGTGACGGACACGTGGCGCATCCAGGGCGAGGGCACGTTCCGCGAGACGGTGCCCGTGCTGCAGGCGGACGGCCACATGGTCGCGACCGAGGTGGAGCGCGTCTGCGAAGTGGATGTCGCACTGCGCTGGGGCACGGGCTACGACACCCGCATCCGCTCGTTCGTCAACATCATCTCCACGCCCAAGGGCGGCACGCACCAGCAGGGCTTCGAGCAGGAGCTGCTGAAGGTTCTCCGCGCGCAGGTCGAGCAGAACGCCCGCCGGCTGAAGGTCGGCAACGACAAGCTGGAGAAGGACGACGTGCTGGCCGGGCTCACGGCCGTGCTCACCGTCAACGTGCCCGAACCGCAGTTCGAGGGCCAGACCAAGGAGGTGCTCGGCACGCCGGCGGTGCGGCAGATCGTCGCCCAGGTCATGCGCAAGGAGCTCCTGCAGCGCTTCACGTCGACGAAGCGCGACGACAAGAGCCAGGCCACGCAGCTCCTCGACAAGATCGTGTCCGAGATGAAGGCCAGGGTGTCCGCGCGGGCGCACAAGGAGACACAGCGCCGCAAGAACGCGCTGGAGTCGTCCACGCTCCCCACGAAGCTCGTCGACTGCCGCACCAACGACGTCGAACGCAGCGAGCTGTTCATCGTGGAGGGCGACTCCGCTCTCGGCACGGCGAAGAACGCGCGCAACAGCGAGTTCCAGGCACTCCTGCCCATCCGCGGAAAGATCCTCAACGTGCAGAAGGCCTCGGTCGGGGACATGCTCTCCAATGCGGAGTGCGCGTCGATCATCCAGGTGATCGGAGCGGGCTCCGGTCGCACGTTCGACATCGAGGCGGCGCGCTACGGGAAGATCATCCTGATGAGCGACGCCGACGTCGACGGCGCCCACATCCGCACCCTGCTGCTCACGCTGTTCTTCCGGTACATGCGACCACTGATCGAGCACGGCCGCGTGTTCGCCGCCGTTCCTCCGCTGCACCGCATCATCGTGATCAACCCGGGGTCCAAGCCGAACGAGACGATCTACACGTACACCGAGCAGGAGATGCACGCGCTGCTGGCGAAGCTCCGCAAGGCGGGCAAGCGGTGGCACGAGCCGATCCAGCGCTACAAGGGTCTCGGGGAGATGGACGCCGAGCAGCTCGCGAACACGACCATGGACCGCTCCGGGCGTCTGCTCCGTCGCGTCCGTATGGAGGACGCGGAGGCCGCCGGTCGCGTGTTCGAGCTGCTGATGGGCAACGAGGTCGCTCCGCGGCGCGAGTTCATCATCGACTCGGCCGACCGGCTGTCGCGCGAGTCCATCGACGCCTGACACGCAGCGGGGAGCCCGAAGCCCGGGCACCCCGCTCGACGGCTCTTCGCGCGCTCAGACGATCGTGCGCCCGATGCTGCCGATCACGCCGTCGATGGGCTGACCGGAGGCATCGCGTCGGGCGCCGGACTCCGGGAGCTTGCGGACGGCACCCGTCGGGTCGACCGCGAGCGGCGGGTTGGGACCGACCCACGCGACCGTCAGCCGGTCCTCGCCCTTCAGGAAGGCGTGGGCGCGCACCCCGCCGGTCGCTCGTCCCTTGGCGGGGTACTCCGCGAACGACGAGACCTTCGCGCGTCCTGGATCGGTTCCGGGCAGGATGCTCTCGGCACCCGACACGGTCGCCACGACCGCGTCGACCCCCGGTGCGACCACCCCGAAGAACAGCACCGTGGCGCCGGCCCCGAGCTTGATGCCGGCCATACCTCCGGCGGCAGCGCCCTGCGGTCGCACGCTCGCGGCAGCGAAGCGGAGCAGCTGCGCATCGGAGGTGAGGAACACGAGCTCGGCGTCGTCGGGGGACTCCGCCGCACCCACGACCGTGTCGCCGGGCTTGAGGCCGATCACCTCGAGCTCCGGGCGGACGGGGAGCGCCGACGGCACGATGCGCTTCACGACGCCCTGCGCGGTGCCCAGGGCGATCGGCGTGTCGCTGTCGAAGCGGACGAACCCGAGGATGCGCTCGCCCTTCGTGGTGATGCCGAGGTAGTCGCGCAGCGGGGCGCCGGCCGCCAGCTGGACGGAGCTCGCCGGAACCGACGGAAGGTCGACGGGGGAGAAGCGCACGACCCGTCCGCTGCTCGTGAGCGCACCGAGCTCGGCGCGCACCGTGGTCTCGACCGTGGCGAAGATGGCGTCGTGTTTGCTCCGGCGGGTGGGGGCCGTGAGCTCCTGGCCGTCGCCCAGGTCGACCCGGACGGCACGACCGGTGGTGGACAGCACGAGCGTGGTGGGCGCGTCGGCGATCTGCAGGTCGGCGGCCCCCTTGGCGGCGCGGGGCTTCGGCGGAGCCGCGTTGAGCAGCAGCGTGCGTCGCGGGGTCCCGTATGCCTCGGCCACGGCGTCGAGCTCGCGGGCGACGGCGGCGCGGAGCAGCGCGGGGCTGCCGAGCAGCTCTCGCAGGTCCGCGATCTCGGCGAGCAGCGCGTCGCGCTCGGTCTCCAGCTCGATGCGGGAGAACTTGGTCAGGCGCCGCAGCCGCAGCTCGAGGATGTACTCGGCCTGCGGCTCGCTGAGATCGAAGACCGAGCGCAGGCGGGTGCGCGCCTGTTCCGAGTCGTCGGAGGAGCGGATGACCTGGATGACCTCGTCGATGTCGAGGATCGCGATGAGGAGGCCCTCGACGAGGTGGAGACGTTCCTCGCGCCGGGCGAGGCGGTAGCGGCTGCGGCGGGTGATGACCTCGATGCGATGCCCGACGTAGACGCTCAGCATCTCCTTGAGGCCGAGGGTTCGCGGCTGCCCGTCCACCAGGGCGACGTTGTTGATGCTGAACGAGTCTTCCAGCGGTGTCAGCCGATACAGCTGTTCCAGGACCGCGTTCGGATCGAACCCAGTCTTCACGCCGATGGCCACGCGCAGTCCGTGGTTGCGGTCGGTGAGGTCGGTGACGTCGCTGATGCCCTGCAGCTTCTTGGCCTGGACGGCGTCCCGGATCTTCTCGATCAGTCGCTCCGGGCCGACCATATAGGGCAGCTCGGAGACGATGATGCCTGTGCGCCGGGGGCCGAGCGGCTCGATCGATGTCTTGCCGCGGACCTTCAGGGCGCCGCGGCCGGTGGTGTACGCGTCCTTCACGCCCTCGAGGCCCATCAGGATGCCGCCCGAGGGGAAGTCGGGGCCGGGCACGTACTCCATCAGCTCTTCCGTCGTGGCGTCCGGGTGCTCGAGGAGATGCACGGCTGCGGCGACGACCTCGATGAGGTTGTGCGGGGCCATGTTCGTCGCCATGCCGACGGCGATGCCGCTGGCGCCGTTGACCAACAGGTTCGGGAAGGCCGCGGGCAGCACGGCGGGCTGCTGGAATTGGCCGTCGTAGTTGGGGATGAAGTCGACGACGTCCTCGTCGAGGTTCTCCGTGAGGGAGAGTGCGGCGGCCGCGAGTCGCGCCTCGGTGTACCGGGCGGCCGCCGGGCCGTCGTCGAGTGAGCCGAAGTTACCATGCCCGTCGACGAGCGGCACGCGCAGCGCCCACTCCTGGGCGAGCCGCACGAGCGCGTCGTAGATGGCGGAGTCGCCGTGGGGGTGCAGCTTTCCCATCACCTCGCCGACGACGCGCGCGCTCTTGACGTGACCGCGGTCGGGGCGCAGACCCATCTCGGCCATCTGGAACAGGATGCGGCGCTGCACCGGCTTGAGCCCGTCCCGCGCGTCCGGAAGGGCGCGGGAGTAGATGACGGAGTACGCGTATTCGAGGAAGGAGCCCTGCATCTCGTGAGACAGATCGATGTCCTGGATGCGTTCGTCGACGGGCTCGGACGGCGGGGTTTTCGGCATGGACTTCCTGGGGGCGTACGGGAGCCTGTGTCAGACTGGCTCGGATGTCCCTCATGCTACCGTCCGCCTCGCCCAGCGCCCGGAGCGTCGTCGGGGTGGCGGGCGACCTGAGCGCCGCTCTCCGCGGCGAGTCGGAGCTGCTCCCGCGCGCGGAGTCGGTCGTGCTGGTGGTGGTCGACGGCCTGGGCGCGCTCGGTCTCCGCGGCCACTCCGGTCATGCGCGTACGCTCAGCGGGGCGATGACGAAGCGGGATGTCGCGCACAGCGTGTTCCCGTCGACGACGGCTGCCGCGCTGACCAGTATCGTGACGGGCGCGTGGCCTGGCGAGCACGGGCTGGTGGGGTACCGCGTCCTCGACCGCGAGCGTGACGTGCTCGTGAACCAGCTCAGCGGGTGGGAGAGCGACGGGCTCGACCCGCTCGCGTGGCAGCCGGTGCCGACCGTCTTCGAGCGGGAGGCTGCCGCGGGCCGAGAGACGTTCGCCGTGGGGCTCGCCGCGTACGCCACGAGCGGGTTCACGCGCGCGACGCTGCGCGGCGCGACCTTCGTCCCCGCGCTGACCCCGGAGGATCGGATTGAGGCGGCCTTCGCTCTCGCCCACGACCATCCGGGCTCCTTCGTCTACTGCTATCTGCCCGAGGTCGACAAGGCGGGGCACCGCTACGGGATCGCCTCCGCGGAGTGGGTCGCGGCGCTGGAGCGCATCGATGCCGCCCTGAGCGTTCGTGTGCCTCCGGGCGTCGGCGTCCTGGTGACCTCCGACCACGGCATGGTCGATGTCCCCGCCCATCGGCAGGCGGTCCTCGATGAATCGCACTTGCGCGGGGTGCGGCACCTGGGCGGCGAGCCGCGCATGCTGCACCTGTACCTGGAGCCGGCCGCCGACGAGAGCGCGGTGCTCTCCCGGCTGCGCACCGACCTGGAGGGCGCCGCCGATGTCGTGACGCGCGACGACGCCATCAGGGCCGGCCTGTTCGGTCCCGCGGTGACGGAGGCCGCGGCTGCCCGGGTGGGGGACGTGCTCGTGATCGCGCGCGGGTCCTGGGCGGTGTACGACGGCACCGCAGCGGATCAGCGCAATCGCGGCATGATCGGACAGCACGGTGCCATGACCGATGAGGAGACGCGGGTGCCGCTCATCCGTCTCGGTGCCTTCGCACGGTGACGCCGACGCCACCGCGGAGAGCGCGACTCACTCGTCGGTGCGCGCTCCGAAGACGATCTCGTCCCACGACGGCATGGCGTTGCGACGACGACGACGGCCGCCGCTCTCCGCCGGTTCGGCGGGGCTGCGCGGCGAGTCCGGTTCCGTCGTCTCCGGCTCGCTGACATCGTCGAAGGCCTCGAAGAGAGAGATCGGGCTCGACTCCTCGCGGCTCTCCTCGTGCTCCTCGAGCAGCGGTGACGTCTCGCGCTGACCCCGACGCCGTCGCAGGGCCTCCAGCAGGTCGGCGGTCTCGGCGCTCGGGGCGCTGGAGTCGGGGGCGCGGTTGATCGCCGCGTCCTGGACGGCGGGGGCGGAGCGCTCCGGCAGCGACGGCTCTTCGACCTCCGCCTCCGGGGTGGGCACGAGGCGCGGTCCGAAGGCACCGGAGTCGAAACGGCTGTCGTCCTTGTACGGCGACGTCGTCCGGTCGGCTTCCACTGCGCGGAGCCGGGGGATCAGTCCCTCGGGGAGCGAGCCCTGGCGGGAGAGCTGAGTGGCGTCGGCGTTGAGGGGCGAGAGCGCGCTGCGCCGGGGGTCGAAGCTCCACCGGGCGTCGTGATCGACGTCGTTGGCTGTGAACTCGAGCTTCACGATCCAGCCGGTGTCCTCCTTCCAGCTCGCCCAGCGCTCGGACGTCGCCGCGACCTCTGCGAGCTTGGCGCGCACGGCCGCGCCGAACGTCGGCTGGGCGTCCGGTTCGACCTCGCTGCCGATGAGCACGGGCACGGCGAGAGCCTGGCCGATGATGTGCTCGCGCTCGGCGAGCACCGGCCCCTCGAAGCGGACCACGTCGTCGACCGCGATACCGAGCAGCTCGGCGACCTCGGGTGCGGTGAGACCGGCGCGGATCTGCGCCTGGATGTCGCGCGGGCTCGCGGCGAGCTTCTGGGCGGTCGGTTCGGCCTGTCGGGTGGCGCGGCGGATCTCCCGCTGCAGCACGTCGTCGATGGGCAGCGCGAAGCGTTCGCCCGACTCGGTCGCGAGCACGAGGACTCCTGCTTCAGTGCCGACGATGGTGACGTTTTCCATGCGAATGCCCCTCTGATGGGTGTGCGTTCATGGTGTCACGGGGGAGGGGGCGGAACAGGGAATATCGCGGGCGTGCCGTGAGTTTGCCCTGTCGCATGCGGAGGCATTTGCGAAATGCCCCACCGTCATGCAAACTATGGCCGCCGATTACCCGACGGCACACCCGCCCACTCGCACCATGAAAGTGGAGATTCACCGCATGGCAACCGATTACGACGCTCCCCGAAAGAGTGAAGACGACTCCGAGTCGATCGAAGCCCTGAAGGAGCGTGTGCCGGACAAGCTGTCCGGCACGACGGGGGACGAGGACTCCGACAACCCCTCGAACTTCGACCTGCCGGGCGCGGACCTCTCCGACCTCGAGCTCGACGTCGTCGTGCTGCCCGCGCAGCAGGACGAGTTCACGTGCATGAGCTGCTTCCTCGTGAAGCACCGTTCGCAGCTCGACCACGAGGGACCCGACGGCCCCATCTGCAAGGAGTGCGCTGCCTGAGCAGTCCTCCGAGCGACGCATGACGCGCCCCCGACCATCCGGTCAGGGGCGCGCTGTCGTTGGCGGGTGGCTCAGCCTTTCGCGGCGCGGATCGCCGCAGCGAGGCGGTCGGGGGTGCGGGTCGAGATGGTCCACGCCACGACCGGATCCGCGTCGTCGAGGTTGGGCACCACGACCAGGCCGTCGATGCCGCCGCGGATGAGGTGCCACCCGCGGGCGGGGAGTCCGGGTCCTCTGGCGTGACGTGCGTCTGCTCCATCGAGCGCGAGCGGTTCGCCGAGGTGGGTCACGTCGATGTGCGCGCGACCGGCGCGGAGCACGCCGTCCTCGACCGAGACGACCGGGGCAAGACCGATGACCGCGAGGACGAGCGCGGCGGAGACCAGCGCGCCGAGGACGAGCGCGACCGTCGATCCGACCGGGACGAAGATGAGCGAGACCATCGGTCCGGCGAGAGCGACGGTGACGAGGAGCCAGAGGCTCGGTGCGAGCCGCTCCCGGTAGCGGGGACGTGCGGCGGTGGCGGGGTTCTGCATTAGCCTCATGGGGTGACCGATTCCGTTGATGTCCCCATTATCGCCGCAGTGGTCCCCGGCTATGCGCACCCGGGTGACGCGGGCGCCGATCTGGTCGCCGCGGAGGCCGTGCACCTGGAGCCGGGGGAGCGGGCTCTCGTCCCGACCGGCGTGCGCATCGCCCTCCCGGACGGCTACGCGGCCTTCGTCGTTCCGCGCAGTGGTCTCGCGGCGAAGCACGGGATCTCCATCGTCAATGCACCGGGCACCGTCGACGCCGGCTACCGGGGTGAGATCAAGGTGAGCCTGATCAACACGGACATCCACAGCGCGTACGATGTGGCCGTCGGCGATCGCATCGCCCAGCTCGTCGTGATGCCCGTGACCCGCGCCCGGTTCCTGCCGGTCGAGGAGCTCCCGGACAGCGTCAGGGGCGACGGGGGATTCGGATCGACCGGCTACCAGGCACAGGCCACCGCGAACGAAGCAGGACAGGCGAGATGAGCGACAACAACGCGACCCCCTCCAAGTCGGCGCCGGAGAACCGCGCCACGGAGGGTCCTTTCGACGACTCCGAGGCGAACCCGGTCCGCCCGTACATCGACCTCGGCGGGATCAAGATTCTTCCGCGCGAGGGCCTGAACCTGCGCCTCGAGGTCGAGGAGCAGTCCAAGCGCATCGTCGCCGTCGGTCTCGACTACGCGGAGTCCTCGTTGCAGGTGCAGCCGTTCGCGGCGCCCCGATCGGGCGGCCTGTGGGACGAGACCCGCGTGCAGCTGCGTGATCAGGTGAAGGCGCAGGGCGGACGGGTCGAGGAGCGGGAGGGCCCGCTGGGCAAGGAGCTGCTCGCCGAGGTCCCGGCCACGGCGGCCGAGGGCTCCGGCCTGCGTCTGGCACGCTTCATCGGCATCGACGGCCCGCGGTGGTTCCTGCGCGGTGTGATCGGCGGGGCGGCGGCGTCCGATCCCGAGGCGGCCGCGAAGGTGGAGGACCTGTTCCGTTCCATCGTCGTCGTGCGTGGCGGCGCCCCCATGCCCCCGCGTGACCTCATCCCCCTGAAGATGCCGGCGACCCCGGGCTCGGCGTGAGCTCCCCGGTTCCCGAGGAGCCGGAGCGCCCGCAGACCGCGTCGGAGATCCTGGGTGCCGCGCTGGGGGGAGCGGCCAGGAAGGCGGGCCTCGATCCCGCGCAGAGCGCGAGCACGCACACGGTCGTGTGGTCGGCGATGGGCGGCTGGCGCGGCATTGTCGAATCGGTGCTCCCGAGCCTCGCGTTCGTCATCCTCTTCACCCTCCGCCCGCAGCCGCTGATCCTTCCGCTCGGCGTCTCCGTCGGGCTTGCCGCGATCTTCACGATCGTGCGCCTGGTGCAGAAGTCGCCACCGTCCGCGGCGCTCGGCGGCCTGATCGCCGCGGTCGCCGCCGCAGGACTGGCGCTCTGGACCGGGCGCGGCGAGGACAACTTCGTCCCCGGGCTCATCACCAACGCCGTGTACGGATCGGCCATCCTCGTGTCGGCGCTCATCGGGTGGTCGGTCATCGGTCTGGCCGCCGGCTTCCTCATGGGCGAGGGCACCGCGTGGCGGACGGACCGCCGCAAGCGTCGCGCCTTCTTCTGGCTCGGCATCGCGTGGGCGGCCCTCTTCTTCGCGCGACTGGCCGTGCAGTTCCCCCTGTATCTCGCGGGCGACGTGACGGCGCTCGGAACGCTCAAGCTGGTGATGGGACTGCCGTTGTTCGCGCCGCTCATCGCGGTCACCTGGCTGGTGGTCCGTGCGCTGTATCCCCGCGCGCCTTCGCGCGAGGATGCCGCCGCGGCGTGATAGATTTATCTCGACATCAAGATAAATCGCAGGCTTTCGCCCACGCGTCGCGGGGAGCAGACTGGTTAGGTCCGCCTTCCTAGCCGCCGGGGTGCGCGGGCGAGCAAGATGGAGGCGCCTGTCGCTCCCATCCGAATAGAAGGAGACGGATTCGTGTCCACGGTGAACAGCTTCGGTGCCAAGAGCACCCTGACGGTCGGCAGCACCGACTACGAGATCTTCCGCATCGACACGGTGCCCGGTTTCGACAAGCTTCCCTTCAGCCTCAAGGTCCTGCTGGAGAACCTGCTTCGCACCGAGGATGGCGCGAACGTGACGAAGGCGCAGATCGAGGCGCTCGGCTCGTGGGATGCCACCGCCGAGCCGAACACCGAGATCCAGTTCACGCCGGCGCGCGTGGTCATGCAGGACTTCACCGGCGTGCCCTGCATCGTCGACCTCGCCACGATGCGCGAGGCAGTCACGGCGCTCGGCGGCGACGCCAACAAGATCAATCCGCTCTCGCCCGCCGAGATGGTGATCGACCACTCCGTCATCGCCGACCTCTTCGGGACCGAGAACGCGCTCGAGCGCAACGTCGAGATCGAGTACGAGCGCAACGGCGAGCGGTACCAGTTCCTGCGCTGGGGCCAGACGGCGTTCAGCGACTTCAAGGTCGTCCCGCCCGGCACCGGCATCGTCCACCAGGTGAACATCGAGCACCTGGCCAAGGTCATCTACGACCGCGAGGTCGGCGGCGTGCTGCGCGCGTACCCCGACACCTGCGTCGGCACCGATTCGCACACCACGATGGTGAACGGTCTCGGCGTGCTCGGCTGGGGCGTCGGCGGCATCGAGGCCGAGGCCGCGATGCTCGGCCAGCCCGTGTCGATGCTCATCCCGCGCGTCGTGGGCTTCAAGCTCTCGGGCGAGATCCCCGCCGGTGTGACCGCGACCGACGTCGTGCTCACCATCACCGACATGCTGCGCAAGCACGGCGTGGTCGGCAAGTTCGTCGAGTTCTACGGCGAGGGCGTCGCCTCGGTGCCGCTCGCGAACCGCGCCACGATCGGCAACATGTCGCCGGAGTTCGGCTCCACCGCCGCGATCTTCCCGATCGACGACGTCACGCTCGACTACCTGCGCCTCACCGGCCGCAGCGAGGAAGCCGTCGCGCTTGTCGAGGCGTACGCCAAGGAGCAGCAGCTCTGGCACGACGCGTCGCGCGAGCCCGTGTTCAGCGAGTACCTCGAGCTGGACCTCGGCACGGTCGTCCCGTCGATCGCCGGCCCGAAGCGTCCGCAGGACCGCATCCTGCTGTCCGAGGCCAAGTCGCAGTTCGAGCAGGACATCCTGGCCTACGCCTCGCCCTCGACCAGCGAGGACATCGTCGACCTCGAGTCGAAGCACTCGTTCCCCGCGTCCGACCCCGGGCAGGTCCCCGGCGAGGAGGAGCCGACCACGCGTCCGGTGCACATCAGCAGCGGCGCCCCGGTCAACGCCTCCAACCCGGTGCCGGTCACCACCCCGGACGGCGAGAAGTACATCCTCGACAACGGCGCTGTGACCCTCGCCGCCATCACGTCGTGCACGAACACGTCGAACCCGTCGGTCATGATCGCGGCCGGTCTGCTCGCACGCAAGGCGCGCGAGAAGGGCCTGAAGCAGAAGCCCTGGGTCAAGACGACGCTCGGCCCCGGATCGAAGGTCGTCACCGACTACTACGAGAAGTCCGGCCTCGACAAGGATCTCGAGGGCCTCGGCTTCTACACCGTCGGCTACGGCTGCACGATCTGCATCGGAAACTCCGGCCCGCTGATCGAGGAGGTGTCGGAGGCGATCAACTCGCACGACCTCGCCGTGACGGCCGTCCTCTCCGGCAACCGCAACTTCGAGGGCCGGATCAGCCCCGACGTGAAGATGAACTACCTGGCCAGCCCGCCGCTGGTCATCGCGTACGCCCTCGCCGGATCGATGCACTTCGACTTCGACACCGACGCGCTGGGTCAGGACGCCGACGGCAACGACGTGTTCCTCAAGGACATCTGGCCGTCGCCGGAAGAGGTGCAGGAGATCGTCGACTCGTCGATCTCGCGCGACCAGTTCATCAAGCAGTACGCCACGGTGTTCGACGGCGACGAGCGCTGGCGCAACCTGCCGACGCCCGACGACGACACGTTCCAGTGGGACGAGAACTCGACCTACGTGCGCAAGGCGCCGTACTTCGATGGCATGACGATGGAGCTCACCCCGGTGCAGGACATCCAGGGCGCGCGCGTCATGGCGACCCTGGGCGACTCGGTCACGACCGATCACATCTCGCCCGCCGGCAACATCAAGCCGGGCACCCCGGCGGCGCAGTACCTCACCGAGCACGGCGTGGACCGCAAGGACTTCAACTCCTTCGGCTCGCGCCGAGGCAACCACGAGGTGATGATCCGCGGCACGTTCGCGAACATCCGCCTGAAGAACCTCATGGTCTCGGCCGTCAACGACGGTCAGGTCGTCGAGGGCGGGTTCACGCGCGACTTCACCCAGCCGGGCGGTCCGCAGTCGTACATCTACGACGCGTGCATGAACTACGCCGAGCAGGGCACCCCGCTCGTCGTGTTCGGCGGCAAGGAGTACGGCTCCGGCTCGTCGCGCGACTGGGCGGCCAAGGGCACGAGCCTGCTGGGCGTCAAGGCCGTGATCACGGAGAGCTTCGAGCGCATCCACCGCTCCAACCTCATCGGCATGGGCGTCGTCCCGCTGCAGTTCCCGGCGGGCGAGAGCTGGGAGTCGCTGGGCCTCGACGGCACCGAGATCGTCTCGATCACGGGCCTCGAGGAGCTCAACAACGGCGTCACCCCGAAGACGGTCAAGGTCACCGCCACCCCGAGCGAGCACTCGCCCGAGGGCAAGCAGCCGATCGAGTTCGACGCGGTCGTCCGCATCGACACCCCCGGTGAGGCGGACTACTACCGCAACGGCGGCATCCTGCAGTACGTGCTGCGCTCGCTCGTCTGACGCGTCTCGCGGAGGGGCCCGGGTCTACGGACACGGGCCCCTTCGCCGTGTCAAGGGGGCGTCGTCCTCGGCGGCTTCTCCGACTCCGCGAGGTAGGATCGGTAGGCGCTCGCACCCGTGACGGGCGTCTCTGTCGAAGCCTGTGAGGAGGCGCAGATGCCCATTCTTCCGAGCATCTCTGGACCCCGCGACCTGGACCGCCTGTCGCCAGAGCAACTGGAAGAACTCGCCTCCGAGATCCGCACGTTCCTCGTCGAGAACGTCTCCCGTACCGGGGGCCACCTGGGGCCGAACCTCGGCGTCGTGGAGCTCACCATCGCCCTCCACCGCGTGTTCTCGTCTCCCGACGACCCCTTCATCTTCGACACCGGGCATCAGTCCTACGTGCACAAACTGCTCACAGGGCGCCAGGACTTCTCCGGACTGCGCGTGCGCGGCGGTCTGGCCGGCTACCCGCAGCGCGGCGAGAGCCCCCACGACGTGGTCGAGTCCTCCCACGCCTCGAGCTCGCTGAGCTGGGCAGACGGCGTGTCCCGCGCCCTCACCGCGACCGGACGCGCCGACCGCCATGTGGTCGCGGTCGTGGGCGACGGTGCGCTCACCGGCGGCATGACCTGGGAGGCGCTGAACAACATCTCCGACGACAACGACCGCAACCTGGTGATCGTCGTCAACGACAACGGCCGCTCCTACGCACCCACGATCGGCGGGATGTCGCGGTACCTGAACCGGGTCCGCACGGCGGCCGCGTACAAGGACCTCCACCACAAGTCGGACCGTCTGTTCCGCGCGTTCGGCCCCGTCGGCAGGGCCGTGTTCCGTGGGGTGCGGGGTGGCACGCACGGCTTCCTCTCCCGCTTCACGAACAACGAGGCCCTCTACTCGAACCTCGACATCAAGTACCTCGGCCCGGTGGACGGCCACGACCTCCCGGCCCTGCTGGAGACCCTGGAGCTCGCGAAGTCGTACGGCGCGCCCGTCATCGTGCACGCCATCACCGAGAAGGGGCGCGGGTACCAGCCCGCGCGCGACGACGACGCCGATCAGTTCCACGCGGTCGGGCGCATCGACCCCACGACCGGGGAGACGCTGTCTTCCGGCGGGCGCGGATGGACCGACGTGTTCTCCGACGCGCTGGTCGACGTGGGCGAACGGCGCTCCGACGTGATCGCGATCACCGCGGCGATGCTGCGGCCGACCGGACTGGCCCCCTTCGCCGAGCGCTTCCCGGATCGGGTGTACGACGTGGGCATCGCCGAGCAGCACGCCGTGGCCTCGGCGGCCGGACTCGCCTATGGCGGGCTGCACCCGGTGGTCGCGGTGTACGCGACCTTCATGGGCCGCGCCTTCGATCAGGTGCTCATGGACGTCGCGCTGCACCGTGCCGGCGTCACCTTCGTGCTCGACCGGGCCGGGGTCACCGGTCCCGACGGTCCGAGCCATCACGGCATGTGGGACCTCGCGATGCTGCAGATCGTGCCGCACATCCGCATCGCCGCGCCGCGCGACGGCGTGCGACTCACCGAGGCGCTGGACGAGGCGGTCGCCGTCGAGGACGCGCCCACCGTGATCCGGTTCCCGAAGGGGGAGGTCGCGCCCGACCTCCCGGCGATCGAGCGCCTCGCTGACGGAGTCGACGTGCTGGCCAGGGGGGAGAGCGAAGACGTGCTCATCGTCGCGATCGGCCCGTTCGCCGAGCTCGCCCTCGATGTGGCGGACCGCCTCCGCGCGCAGGGCATCGGTGCGACGGTGCTCGACCCGCGCTGGGCGATCCCGGTGCAGCCGTCGGTCGTCGAGCACGCCGCTCGTCATCGCCTGGTCATCACCCTGGAGGACGGCATCCGCGTCGGCGGCATCGGCACGCGCGTGCGCCAGGTGCTGCGCGAGGCCGGGATCGACACGGCCGTGGACGAGCTGGGGCTGCCCGACGAGTTCCTCGACCACGCGTCGCGCGACCAGATCCTCGCGGATGCGGGGCTCACCGCGTCGAAGATCGCCCAGGACGTGGTGGCGCAGGTGCTCGGGACGCGCATCCCCAAGGCGCGCCACGCGGGAGAGACCGGTACGATCGACCTCCCGCTGCACGAGCGCCACTGATCCGGGGCCCGCGGCGGGATCAGTCCAGATCGGCGAGGGTCTCCGTGACGATGTGCTCGACGGTCGGTCGTGCGCGCTCCGCGTCGGCGGCGACCAGCGCGAGGCGGCTGCGTCGTTCCAGGACGTCGTCCGAGGTCAGCGCGCCCTCGCACCGCACGGCGAACTCGACCGCGGCGCGTGAGAGTGCGGGCGGATCCGACGTGTCGTCCGGTGCACCCCACCGCGCGCCCGTGTCCTCCACGAGCCGCAGAGCCGCGGTGCTGCTGGGCGGTGCGTCGATCCCGCGGTGACGCAGGGCGAGGTCGACCGCGTCCTCGGCCATCCGACGGTAGGTCGTGAGCTTCCCGCCGAGCACCGACACGAACCCGCCGGGGGAGATGTGCACCAGGTGCCGCCGGGACACGTCCGCGGACGACGCGGCGCCGTTGTCCACCAGGGGCCGCAGCCCGGCGAACGCCCCGCGGACGTGGTCTCGCGTGAGGGGGATCGCCAGCAGTCGGTTCAGCGTGGCGAGCAGCGACGCGATCTCGGGCTCGGTGGGCGCGGCGACGCGCGGGACCGGCCCGGGGGCGTCCTCGTCGGTCAGTCCCACGATCACCCGCCCGTGGCGCTGCGGCAGCGCGAACACGTAGCGGCTGATCGAGCCCTCCCGGGGAACGGTCAACGCCGCGGTCGGGCGGCCCAGGTCGTCCGCGTCGAGCACGAGGTGCGTGCCGCGGCTCGGGCGCACGCGGATGCTGTCGTCGAGCGTTCCCGCCCAGACGCCGGTGGCGTTCACGACGGCCCGGGCGCGCAGCTCGAGCCGCTCGCCCGTGAGCGTGTCGACGACGGTCGCTCCACCGTCGTGCAGCTCCTCGGCCCGCACCCGTGTGAGGATGCGCGCGCCCCGCCCCGCCGCCGTCCGTGCGACAGCGACCACGAGCGCGGCGTCATCGACCAGCTGCCCGTCGAAGCCGAGCACGCCGCCGCGCAGGTCACGGCGACGCAGAGCGGGGAACAGCCGCTGGGCCTCGCGCGGCCCCACCAGTCGCGGCGGTGGCAGCACCCGACGCGGCGTCCTGGCGCGCAGTCGCAGCGCGTCGCCCATGGCCATGCCCATCGAACCGGCGGAGCGCTGGCGGAGCGTCACCCCTGCGGCGAACGGCAGCAGCTGCGGCAGCGGACGGATGAGGTGCGGCGCGATCACCGTCATCAGCAGGTGTCGTTCGAGCGCACTCTCGTTCGCGGTGGCGACATCCCCGGTGGCGAGATAGCGCAGTCCGCCGTGTACGAGCTTCGAGCTGAAGCGGCTCGTGCCGAACGCGAGGTCTTCGGCCTCGATCAGTGTGACGCGGAGTCCGCGTGAGGCGGCGTCGAGAGCCGCACCGACACCGGTGATGCCTCCACCGACCACCAGCACGTCGCAGGTCTCCTCCGCTCCCGCGGCGAGATCGCGTCGGCGGCGGGCGGCGTGGAGGGCGGTGGCGGGGTCGGTCACGGTCGCAGGTGCCCGTCTACGGCGGCGCGGAGCTCGCGCTCCCATGCGTCCTCGTCGATCAGGTCGGCCACGGTCGCGTGCGACAGCACGGCCGACTGGGCGATCAGGAGCAGCATCACGGCGATCTCCTCGGGCGCTCCGGCCCGCACGGACCCGTGCCTCTGGCCCCTTCCGATGGCCGCGGCGAGCCAGCCGAGGATGAGCCGTTGGCTCGACCCGACGCGCTGCAGCGTGTAGCGCGTGAAGGCCTCGGGCTCCTCGTCGAGCAGCCGGGCGTAGACGTCGTCGGCGCGGAACAGGGCCGTGAACGTCAGGATGTCGTCGACCAGGGCGGCTCGGGTGTCCGCGACCGCGGAGAAGCGTCCGATGAGGGTGCCGACGCGCCGCAGCAGAGCGGCGCGCACCACGTCGTCGGCGTCGCTCCAGGTGCGGTAGATCGTCGGACGGCTGAGTCCGGAGCGGCGCGCGAGCGCGGCGATCGTGACCCCGTGGATGCCGGTGCGCACGATGAGCTCGTCGGCCGCGTCGAGGACCCGCGTCTGCGTCGGTTCCCACACGGGTGGGACTCCGACAGGTTGACGTTCTTCCATGATGTGTCACACTGTAACGCATGCAGGACGAGATCGGCAGGGCCGCCGAACAGGAGCCCATGCGGTGGAACGGCTGGGGTGATCCGGCGAAGGCGAAGGAGCTTCCGCGCGCCGTGCGAGCCCTGATCCCGCTGCTGCTGGGGCGAGTGCGCCGCCCTGCGCCGCCGCCGTCGCTCGCGGAGGTGCGCGTCCGACCGAGCGCGCTCACCGACGACGACCGGGCGGCGTTCGCGGCCGTCGTCGGCGTCGACGGGGTGGACCACGCGGACGAGGCGAGGATCCGTCACGCCGGCGGGCGCTCCACCCCGGACCTGCTGCGGCGCCGCGAGCACGAGCAACGCGTGCCGGACGGGGTCGTGCTCCCCGCCGACCACGCTCAGGTCATGGCATGCCTCGCCGTGGCCGGGGAGCGCGACATCGCGGTGATCCCCTACGGCGGGGGCACGAGCGTGGTCGGCGCGCTCGATCCGGAGCGCGGGCCGCACCGCGCCGTGATCAGCCTGGATCTGCGCCGCCTGCGTGGCCTGCTGCGCGTCGATGCGCTCAGCGGCGAGGCGGTGTTCGCGGCCGGGACGACCGGCCCCGACGCCGAGGCGCAGCTGGCAGCGCACGGGCTCGAGCTGGGACACTACCCGCAGAGCTTCCGCTATGCGACCATCGGCGGCTTCGCGGCCGCGCGTTCGTCGGGCCAGAACTCCGCAGGGTACGGACGCTTCGACACCATGGTCACCGGGCTCCGGGTCGCGACACCGACGGGCGACCTCGAGCTCGGCCGGGCTCCCGGATCCGCCGCGGGACCCGACCTGATCCGGCTGTTCCTGGGGTCGGAGGGCATCTTCGGCGTCATCACCGAGGTCCGCGTGCGCGTGCACCCCGTGCCGGCCGAGCGGGTGTTCGAGTCATGGTCGTTTCCCGACTTCGCGCACGGGGTCGACGGACTCCGCCGCGTCGCGCAGCACGGCGCGGGTCCCACCGTGATCCGCCTGTCCGACGAGGCCGAGACCGCCGTCGGTCTCGCGCAGGTCGGCCGGATCGGGAAGGCGATCGCGCGCGGCGCCAGCGTCGTGACCGTGTACGAGGGCGATGACATCGACGCGCGGCGCGCCCGGACGACCGCGCTGCTGCGCGCGGCGGACGGGACGTCGTCGGGCGCAGGGGATGCGGAGGAGTGGGCGGCCGGCCGATTCGACGGGCCCTACCTGCGCGACTCCCTGCTCGACGCCGGTGTGTTCTGCGAGACCCTCGAGACCGCCACCACCTGGACGGGGCTCGCGACGCTGAAGGCCGCGGTCGAGACCGCCCTGCGCGAGGGCTTCCGCGACGCGGGTGCCCGGTCGACCGTGATGTGCCACGTCTCGCACGTGTACCCCACGGGGGCGTCGCTGTACTTCACCGTCCTGGCCGGGATCCGCAGCGATCCGCTCCCTGTGTGGACGACCGTCAAGGCACGCGTGAACGACGCGATCCTCGCGCACGGGGGCACCATCAGCCACCATCACGCGGTCGGACGGGATCACGCGCCCTGGCTGGCGCAGGAGCTCGGACCGGCCGGGATGCGGATCCTCACGGCGATCAAGCGCGAGCTCGACCCGCAGGCGCTCCTGAACCCGGGCGCCGTGATCCCCGCTGCCCTCCCGGCGGGGGACTGACGTGGGCCACATCGCGGTGCTGTCGAACCCCCGCGCGGGCAAGGGGCGCGGCCGCCGTCTGACCGAGCTCGCAGTGGCACACCTTCGACAGCGCGGCGCGAGCGTCAGACTCTACGCCGGGGACTCGGCGGCGGACACGACGGCGCTGGCGTCTGAAGCCCTCGTGGGCGGGCCGGACGGGCTCGTGGTGGTCGGCGGGGACGGCACGCTGTCGGGCATCCTCGATGTCGTGTGCGCCGCCGCCGTCCCGATCACCCTGGTGCCCGCCGGGACGGGCAACGACCTCGCCCGCGCGCTCGGCCTGCCGCGACACGACGCCGCCGCAGCCGTCGAACTCGCCCTCACCGGCACGCCCCGGGCGATCGACGTGGGTGAGGTTGAGACGCGCGCGGGTCGTGCCGCCTTCCTCACGGTCGTGGCGTTGGGCTTCGACGCGAGGGTGAGCGACCGCACCAACCGTCTGCGCTGGCCCTCCGGCGCCCTCCGGTACTACCTGGCCCTGCTCATCGAGCTCGTCCGGCTGCGGCCGCTCGACTTCACCGTCACGGTCGACGACGAACGGCCGATCACCGCCCGGGGGACTCTGGTGGCCATCGGGAACACGGCCAGCTACGGCGGAGGTATGCCGGTGTGCGTCGGCGCCCTGCCCGACGACGGGCGGCTCGACGTCGTCCGCGTCGCACCGCTCGGCCGCACCCGACTCGTGCGGCTGTTCCCCCTCCTGCTGCGCGGGGCCCACCTGGCCCGTCCCGAGGTGCAGCACACGGCAGCGCGCCGCGTCACGGTCGCCGCGCCCGGACTCGTGGTGTACGCCGACGGCGAGCGCCGGGGCGAGGACGTCTGCACCATCTCCGTGCGGACGGGTGCGCTGACGATGATGACCCCACCGAGCGAGGGAGACGCCCGTGTTCGATGAGGACGTCGTGGTCGTGGGGTCGGGTTTCGGCGGCTCGGTCGCGGCGCTGCGGCTGAGCGAGAAGGGCTACCGTGTCCGCGTGCTCGAGGCCGGGCGGCGCTTCGCCGACGACGACTTCGCGAAGACGAGCTGGAACGTGCGCCGGTACCTGTGGGCGCCCGCGCTCGGGTGCTTCGGCGTGCAGCGCATCCACCGCCTCCCGCACGTCATGATCCTCGCGGGAGCCGGTGTGGGCGGAGGCTCGCTCAACTACGCCAACACGCTCTACGAGCCGGGCCCCGCGTTCTTCGCCGACCCGCAGTGGGGCTCGATCCGTGACTGGCGGGCGGCGCTCGCTCCGCACTACGCCACCGCGAAGCGCATGCTCGGCGTGGTCGATGCGTATCCGCACAGCGGGCCGGTCGAACGGATCATGGCGGGAGCCGCGGACGACCTCGGCGTGGGGGAGAGCTTCCGCCGGGCACCCGTCGGGGTGTGGTTCGGCGAGCCGGGGCGCCGCGTGCCCGATCCGTACTTCGGCGGGGAGGGTCCCGACCGCACGGGGTGCACGCTCTGCGGCAACTGCATGGTGGGGTGCCGCGTCGGCGCGAAGAACACCCTGGTGAAGAACTACCTCGCGCTGGCGGAGCGACGCGGGGTCGCGATCGAGCCCCTCCGCACGGTCACCGAGGTGCGGGAGCTGGCGACGGGCGGCTTCGCGATCACGACCGTGCGCAGCGGGGCCTGGCTGCGGCGCCGGGCCCGCACCGTGACGGCGCGGGAGGTCGTCCTCGCCGCCGGCACCTGGGGCACGCAGCAGCTGCTGCACCGGATGAAGCACACCGGCGCGCTCCCTCGGATACCCGACGCCGTGGGGCGCCTGACCCGCACGAACTCCGAGGCGCTCGACGGCGCCGTGGCCGTGCGCGTTCCGGAGCAGCTTCAGCTCGCGCGGGGTGTGGCGATCACGACGTCCTTCCACGTGGACGAGCGCACCCACGTCGAGAACGTCCGCTACGGTCCGGGGTCGAACCTGATGGGAGCTCTGGCCACCGTGCTCGTGCCGGGGGAGAGGTCGCTGCCCGGACGCCTGGCAGCGCTCGTGCGGGGAATCCTCCGCGCACCGGTCACCGCGGTCCGGCTCGGGTCGCTCCGGCGGTGGAGCGAGCGCGGGATCATCGCCCTCGTCATGCAGACCGCCGACAACTCCCTCACGCTGTCGCTGCGGCGGCGGTTCGGGCGCTGGCGTCTGACCAGCGCGCAGGGGCACGGTGCGCCGAACCCGAGTCACCTGCCGGAGGCACACCGCGCGGCGCAGGCGATCGCGGCGCGGCTCGAGCAGGAGAGCGGGATCCGTGCCGAGGCGCGCGGGTCGTGGCCGGAGGTGTTCGGTATCCCGCTGACGGCGCACTTCCTCGGCGGGGCGGTCATCTCCTCGGCCCCCGAGACCGGCGTCGTGGACGAGTACCACCGCGTCTGGGGTCATCCCGGGCTGCACGTCGTGGACGGTGCTGCGGTCCCCGTGAACCCCGGTGTCAACCCGTCGCTCACCATCACCGCCCTGGCGGAACGGGCGATGTCGCACTGGCCGCGCCGCGGGGAGCCCGACGAGCGCCCTGCCCAGGACGCGACGACGGGGGCCGCGCGCTCGGCACGGCCCCCGTCGTCGGACTGATCAGCGGTTCTCGATGCCGCGGATCTGCGGCGTGTGGAACGAGCCGCCGAAGGCGCGTTCCGAAGCGCCCTCGCGGTCGAGGTAGGGCGAGGCGCCGCCGTCGATGAACGGCCAGCCTGCGCCGAGGATGAGGCACAGGTCGATGTCCTCCACCTCGGGCACGACGCCCTCGTCCAGCATCAGCTTGATCTCCGTCGCCAGGCCGTCCTGCACGCGCTGCAGGATGGTCGCCGCAGAGGCCGGACTCTTGCCGAGTGCGGGCTTGATGACCTTCTCGGCCTGCTTGCTCCAGCCGACCACCCGGCCGCCCTTGTCCTTCTCCACGACCTGGTCGAGCGCGGCGAGGGCGTGGAAGTTCTCGTTCGCGTAGAACCGGTCGGGGAAGGCGTGCACCATCGTGTCCTGCACGTGGGCGGCGACCTTCCATCCGACCAGGTCGATCAGCTGGAACGGCCCCATCGGCAGGCCGAGCGGCGCGAACGCCTTCTCCACCTCGGCGATCGGGGTGCCCTCGTAGACCGCGCGCGCAGCCTCGCCCATGACCTTGGCCAGCAGACGGTTCACCACGAAGCCGGGTGCGTCGGCGGTCAGGACCGCGTTCTTGCCCAGGTTCTTCGCGACCACGAACGCCGTGGACAGCGCGGCCTCGGAGGTGCTCGGAGTCTTGACGATCTCGATCAGCGGCATGACGGCGACCGGGTTGAAGAAGTGGAACCCGACCAGGCGCTCCGGGTGAGCGAGCGTCGCGCCGATCTCCTCGACCGAGAGCGAGGAGGTGTTCGTGGCGAGGATGGTGTCCTCCGCCACGATCTTCTCGATCTCGCCGAAGACCTGCTGCTTGACGCCGACCTCTTCGAAGACCGCCTCGATCACGAAGTCGCAGTCGGCGTACAGGCTCTTGTCGGTCGTGCCCGTGACCAGCGCGCGCAGCTTGTTGGCGGTGTCGGCGTCGAGGCGCCCCTTGCCCTCCAGCTTCCCGATCTCGTCGTGGATGTACGCCACGCCCTTGTCGACCCGCGCCTGATCGAGGTCGGTGATGAGGACGGGGACCTGGAGCTTGCGCACGAAGAGCAGCGCGAACTGGCTCGCCATGAGTCCGGCGCCGATGATGCCGACCTTGGTGACCTTCTTCGCGAGCGCCTTGTCGGGCGCGCCGACCGGGCGCTTGGCCCGCTTCTGCACGAGATCGAAGGCGTACATCGAGGCGGCGAACTGATCGCCGGTCACGAGCTCGGCCAGTGCCTCGTCCTCGCGGGCGAAGCCCTCGGCCTTGGTGCCGCTCTTGGCCTTGTCGAGCAGGTCGAGCGCCGCGTACGGCGACTTCGGCACGGTGCCGATCTTCGACTCGAGCATGCCGCGCGCCATCTTGATCGCGATCGGCCACTTGGTGAGCCGCTCGATCTTGCCCGGCTCGTTCTTGCGCTCCACCTTCTTGCCGCCGAGGACCGCGTCGGCCCAGGTCAGCGAGTTCTCGAGGTAGTTCGCGGCGGGGAAGATCGCGTCGAAGATGCCCAGGTCGAACGCCTGCTGCGGCTTCAGCATGCGGTTCTGCTTGAGCGGGTTCGAGATGACGACCTCGAGCGCGTTCTCGATGCCGATGAGGTTCGGCAGCAGGTAGGCGCCGCCCCAGCCGGGGATGATGCCGAGGAACACCTCGGGGAGCGCCACGGCGGCGGCCGAGGCGTCGACGGTGCGGTAGCTGGAGTTCAGCGCGATCTCCAGCCCTCCACCGAGCGCCAGACCGTTCACGAACGCGAACGACGGCACGCCGAGCTCACCGAGCTTGCCGAGCACCCGGTGCCCGAGCTGCGCGATGAGGCGGGCGTTGTCGCGCGAGCCGACCTTGCTGATGTCGGACAGGTCGGCGCCGGCGGCCAGGATGTACTGCTTGCCCGTGATGCCGACGGCCTGGATCTCCCCGGACGCCGCCCGTGCCTTCAGCGCGTCCAGCGTCTCGCCGAGTTCGGTGAGCGTGGCCGGCCCGAGCGTGTTCGGGCGCGTGTGGTCGCGGCCGTTGTCGAGGGTGATGAGGGCGAGGACCTTGCCGGAGGGGAGGCGGATGTCGCGCACGGGGGAGTGCGTGATCACCTCGCCCTCCGTCAGCGCCTGGATGGGCGAGAAGTCGACGTCGTCGTAGCTCACTTCTTCTTCTTTCCGTCGTAGTGCGGGTTCTCCCAGATGACCGAGCCGCCCTGACCGAGGCCGACGCACATCGCGGTCAGGCCGTAGCGGACGTCGGGACGCTCGGCGAACTGTGCGGCGAGCTGGATCATCAGTCGGACGCCGGAGGCCGCGAGGGGGTGTCCGAGCGCGATCGCCCCGCCCCACTGGTTGACGCGGGGGTCGTCGTCGGCGATGCCGAAGTGGTCGAGGAGCGAGATCACCTGGATCGCGAACGCCTCATTCAGCTCGAACAGCCCGATGTCGGAGATGTCGAGTCCGGCCTTCTTGAGCGCCTTCTCCGTGGACGGGATCGGGCCGATGCCCATGATCTCCGGCTGCACGCCCGCGAAGGCGAACGACACCATGCGCATCTTCGGCGCGAGACCGAGCTCCTTCACCGCACGCCCACCGGCGAGCAGCGACATGGTCGCGCCGTCGGTCAGCGGCGAGGACGTGCCCGCCGTGACGCGTCCGTGCGGACGGAACGGCGTCTTGAGTCCGGCGAGGTCCTCCATCGTGGTCTGCGGGCGACGGCCCTCGTCCTCGGTGGCCAGACCCCACGCGCCGTCGGCGCCCTTGATCGCGACGGGAACCAGGTCGGGCTGGATCTTGCCGGCGTCGTACGCCGCCTGCACCTTGTGCTGGCTCAGCATGCCGAAGCGGTCGGAGCGCTCCTTGGTGAGGTGCGGGAACCGGTCGAAGATGCGCTCCGCCGTGACACCCATGTTGAGCGCGCCAGGGTCGACCATCTTCTCGGCGACGAAGCGCGGGTTGGGGTCGGCGTTGGAGCCGATCGGGTGGTGGCCCATGTGCTCGACGCCACCCGCGAGGGCGAGGTCGTACATGCCGACGCCGATCGACGCGCCCATCGTGGTGACGCTGGTCATCGCGCCCGCGCACATGCGCTCCACCGCGAGTCCGGGCACCGTCTGGGGGAGACCGGCCAGGATCGCGACGGACCGGCCGAGCGTGAGCCCCTGGTCACCGGTCTGGCTGGTCGCCGCGATGGCGACATCGTCGATGCGGTCGGCCGGCACGGCGGCGTTGCGCTCCATCAGCCCGATGGTCGCCTTGACGGCGAGGTCATCCGCGCGGGTGTTCCAGTACATGCCTTTTTCGCCGGCGCGCCCGAACGGGGTGCGCACGCCATCGACGAAGAAGACGTCCGAGATCTCGGCCACTCTGCCTCCAGGTTTCTTGGGGTTGACCTCAGTCTAGGAAGCCGTGAAAACCGGGAGGAATCGGTTGGATCGAACCTACGAAGCGGTCGGGGAGGTGGTGTCGGGCGCTTGCGCCGCCTCTACAAAGGCGTCCGCGATCTTCTGTGCGGTCTGTTCAATCTGCCAGGGACGCGCACCGAGCGCGGCGAGGGCGTCGCCGATCTCCGCCGCGGTGGTGCCGGGGGAGTCCCAGCACACGCGGCGCAGGTAGTCGGGCGTGAGGAGATTCTCGGTGGGCATGCCCAGCTCCTCCGCCACCGCCTCGACCGCGGGGCGTGCGGCCTTCAACCGTGCGTCCGCCTCGGGGTTCCGATCGGACCAGGCGCGCGGCGGGGGAAGGGTGTCGCTGGGGACGCGCTCGCGCGGCAGCTGCTCGGCCGCGCGACCGTCGACGATGGCCTGCCACCAGCGGTCGAGCTGGGTGCGGCTCGCGCGACCCTGGAACTCCTTGATGCCGGCCAGCGCCTGCTTCGACGCGGGGTTGGCGAGCACGGCCGCCACGAGCGAGCGGTCGGGGACGAGCCTTCCGGGGGAGATGTCCTGCTGCTGCGCGTACATCTCCCGCGCCTCCCACAGGGCGCGGGCGACGGCGAGGTTACGGGCGCCGCGCACCTGGTGCAACCCGCTGAGGCGCCGCCACGGATCTTCGCGCGGGGCCTTGGGCGTGCGCGCCAGCGTGGCCGCGAACTCCTGGGCGGCGAAGTCGGTCTTGCCCTGCTCCTCGAGCTCGGCGACCAGGGCGTCGCGCACGTCCACCAGGTGCAGCACGTCGAGCGCGGCGTACTCGAGCCAGGCGGCGGGGAGCGGACGGGTCGACCAGTCAGCCGCCGAGTGCTCCTTCTTCAGCGTGATGCCCAGCGTGTCCTCCACCACCGCCGCGAGCCCGACGCGGTCGTGACCGAGCAGCCGCGCCGCCAGCTCCGTGTCGAAGATCGTGCGCGGCTCGAGGTGCAGCTCCCGCAGCGACGGCAGGTCCTGACTCGCGGCGTGCAGCACCCACTCCACATCGCCGATCGCGGTCTGCAGTGCGCCCATGTCACCGATCGCCGGAGGATCGAACAGGAAGACGCCGCTGTCGCGACGGAACACCTGCACCAGGTAGGCCCGCTGTGAGTAGCGGAAACCGGACGCCCGCTCGACGTCGACCGCCACGGGGCCTGAGCCCGCCACGAGCGCCGCGCACGCCGCCAGGAACTCCCCGGTGTCGGAGATCACGGAGTATTCAGTCACGTACAGCCTTTCGCGCGCCGATCACGGCGATGCCCTCGGAGCCCGGCGGAAGTCCCGCCAGCATGCCGACCAGCTCGGCCCACGCTTCGACGTGCGGTCGGAAGGGGCCATCCGGTGTCCAGGACGCCCGCAATTCTATCTGTGCCCCGTCGCCCTCGTCGGCCAGGCCGCCGAAACCCTTGGACAGCGTCTTGGTCGAGGTGCCCGACGGCGCGCGATAGACCGCGCCGCGCGAGTCGAGCGCGTCCACCAGCCACGACCACGTCACGTCGGCCAGCAGCGGGTCGGTGCCGATCTCCGTCTCCAGCGGCGCCTGCGCGAAGATCACGATGCGCCAGGCGCCGCCCCAGGCATCCGGCTCGTCGGGATCGTGGAGCAGGATGAACCGGCCGGTGCCGTACACGGAGTCGCCGTCCTCGCCGGGCCGCACATCGGCGGAGAGCGCGATCGCGAACGGGGCGAGGCCCTGCGGCGTCGGGATCTCGCGCACCGTGATGTCATCGCGGAACGCGGTCTCACGCAGTTCGGCGACGGCGCTGTCGAAGGGCGTCCCGGCCTCGGGATGTGCGGTCACGGCAACAGGCTAGAGTCGGAAGGCGATGAAGAGTCTCAGGCACGCCGCCCAGTTCATTGTCCCCGCGCTCCTCGCGCTGGGAGCCGCCGCCGGATTCCTGGTGCTCGCCGTCGCGCGACGCGTGGTCACCCCGATGCGCAAGGTGCCAGACACGGAGATCCTCGCGATCGACACCGGTGCGCAGACCATCGAGCTCGGTCGCACTCTCGACACCGAGCTGCCCGGGCGCTACGGGCTCTTCACCACCGGGACCTACGGCTACGTGAAGCTGGGGGCCGTGCTGAGCGCGGACAGCACGACGGTGCGTCGCAAGCTGCTCACCAAGATCGAGCCGGGCGCCAGCGTCGACCGCGGCGCCTCCTTCAGCGGTTCCTACTACACCTCTCCCAGCGAGCTGCACCTGCGGTGGGAGAACGTGCTGATCGGCTCGCCCGCCGGGCCGTGCCCCGCCTGGTTCTTCCCGGCGTCGTCGTCCACCTGGGTGATCCAGGTGCACGGCCGCGGCACGACCAGGTCGGAGTGCCTCCGCGCGGTGCCCGTGCTGCACGCCGCCGGGCTGCCGAACCTCGTGGTGTCGTACCGCAACGACGGCGAGGCACCGCGCACGCGGGCCGGCGCTTACGCCCTCGGGGCGTCCGAGTGGCGCGACGTCGACGCCGCCATCGCCTACGCGCTGCGCCACGGCGCCGAGCGTGTCGTGCTGATGGGCTGGTCCATGGGCGGCGCGGTGTCGCTGCAGGCCTCCGTGAGCTCGGGCAACCGGCACCGGATCGCCGGTGTCATCCTCGAGTCCCCAGTGGTCGACTGGCGCACGGTGCTGCGCTTCCAGGCGAAGCTCAACCGCGTCCGGCCCCCGCTGCCCGACCTGGCGATGAGCGCCCTGCAACTGCCGCTCACGGCGCGGTTGAGCGGCGCCGACGAGCCGATCCTGTTCGACCGGCTCGACATGGTCGCGCGCGCCGACGAGCTCGCCGCACCGATCCTGATCCTGCACAGCGACGACGACGGCTTCGTGCCCGTCGACGCGTCACGGGCGTTGCAGGAGGCGCGACCCGATCTGGTCACGATGCCGCGGTTCACCGTCGCCCGCCACACGAAGCTGTGGAACTACGATGAGCGGGGCTGGAGCACCGCGATCACGTCGTGGCTGGCGGACCAGGGTCTCAGCGCTTCTGCCTGACCTGGTTCTTGGCGCGCATGAGCATTCCCGTCATCCCGCCGATGCGCAGCGGCGACACCGCCCTCGTGAGCCCGATCGACTGCGGGTAGTCCTCGGGGATCGCCAGCACCTGGTCGGACGTGAGGCCCGTGATGCCCTGCACGAGGATGCTCGCGAAGCCGCGCGTGCTCGGCGCCTCCTCCGGTGCGGTCGCGTGCATCGTCACGATGTCGTCGTTCACCTCGACGTAGATGTACACGGGCGACTGGCACTCGGCGACGCGCTCGCACATCTCGGGGTGGTTCGCGACCTCCTCCGAGACGGGAGGCAGCTCGTCGGCGAACTCGAGGAGGAGCAGGAGACGGTCGGCCTCGGGAGTCTCCAGGAACCCGTCGCGGATCTCGGCGAGGGTGTCGGGCAGGTCGGTGGCGCTCATCCCCGCCATTGTCCCACGGTCAGACCGTGCCGGGCTCGGCTCCGGTGACGATCGGAACGCGCACCGCGCTGCCCCACTCGGTCCAGGAACCGTCGTAGTTGCGCACGTTCTCGAAGCCGAGGAGGTGCTTCAGCACGAACCAGGTGTGGCTCGACCGCTCTCCGATCCGGCAGTAGGCCACCACGTCGTCGCCGTCCTTCAGCCCGGCGCCGTCGCGGTAGATCGCCTCGAGCTCTGCGCGGCTCTTGAAGCCGCCGTCCTCCGCGACCGCCTTGGCCCACGGCACGCTCTGCGCGGTCGGGATGTGACCGGCGCGCAGCGTGCCCTCCTCCGGGTAGGCCGGGGCGGTGGTCCGCTCGCCGCTGTACTCCTCGGGGGAGCGGACGTCGATGAGCGGGTTGCCGAGGTGGGCGAGAACGTCCTCCTTGTAGGCGCGGATCACGGAGTCGTCGCGCTCCACCACCGGGTACTCGGTGGTCGGGCGCTCGGTGACCTCGCGGGTCAGCTCGCGCCCCTCCGCGATCCAGCGGTCACGGCCTCCGTCGAGCAGTCGCACGTCCTCGTGCCCGAAGAGCGAGAACACCCACAGCGCGTACGCCGCCCACCAGTTGTTCTTGTCGCCGTAGATCACGACCGTGTCGTCGCGGGCGATGCCCTTGCGGCTCAGCAGCGCCGCGAAGCCCTCGCCGTCGACGTAGTCCCTGACCACGGGGTCGTTCAGCTCCGTGTGCCAGTCGACCTTCACGGCACCGGGGATGTGGCCGGTCTCGTAGAGCAGCACATCCTCGTCCGACTCCACCACGACGAGCCCGGGAGCGCCGAGCCGCTCCGCCAGCCACTGCGTCGTCACGAGCCGTCCGGGCTCGGCATACTCGGCGAACTTGGAGGAGGAGTCGAACTCGATGGCCATGGGGTCTCCGTAGCGGGTGAGCGGGCGAGCGGTCGGGTAAGACGGCGTAGTGTTGATCCGTCTCTTTCGACGATAGATGCTCCCCGTGCCCCCGGCACCGGATCCGTAAGACTTCGACACAGGCCGCCGCCTGATTCAGGACCGTGATGACCGACCCGACCACCCGCACCGGCACCGTGCACCTCACCGACCGCACGCCCACCGTCACCGGGCCCGAGATGCTCGCGAGCCTGGTGCCGCCGCCCCAGTTCGACGAGGCCACGTTCGACAGCTACCGCGCCGACCCCGCGTATCCCTCGCAGGAGGAGGCGAAGCAGACGCTGCTGCGCTTCTCGGGCCGCGGCGCCCCGGTCAAGCGCGGGGGACTGTTCAGCAGGGCGAAGAAGGAGCCGGAGCTCAAGCCGGGCGTCTACCTCGACGGTGGCTTCGGTGTCGGCAAGACGCACCTGCTCGCGTCGATCTACCACGCGATGCCCGCCCGCCGGAAGTACTTCGGGTCGTTCATCGAGTACACGGCGCTCGTCGGGGCCCTCGGCTACAAGAACACGGTCGACCTGCTCAAGGGCGCCGATCTGCTGTGCATCGACGAGTTCGAGCTCGACGACCCGGGCGACACCATGGTCATGACGCGGCTGCTGGGCGAGCTGGTGCCCACCGGGACCAAGCTCGCCGCGACGTCGAACACGCCGCCGAACGCGCTGGGCGAGGGGCGCTTCGCCGCGCAGGACTTCCTGCGCGAGATCCACGCGATGTCCGACAGCTTCCAGACGCTGCGCATCGACGGTGTGGACTTCCGTCAGCGGGCGATCGACGGCCACGCGGTCGTCCGGGATGATGCGGCCTACGCGGCAGCGATCGACGGGGCCGAGGGGCCCGCGTCCGACGACGCGTTCGACGATCTGATCCGGCACCTCGCCCAGGTGCACCCCTCGCGGTACATCCGCCTCATCGACGGCCTCGCGCTGGTGGGCCTCCGCGGCGTGCGCCAGCTGACGGATCAGTCCGAGGCGCTGCGCTTCGTGGCGTTCGTCGACCGGGTGTACGACGCGCAGCTCCCCATCGTCGCGACCGGCCTGGGTCTGGACGCGGTGTTCTCCGACGAGATGCTCGCCGGCGGATATCGCAAGAAGTACCTGCGCGCCATCTCCCGCCTCAACGCCCTCACGCATTCTGCGTAAGCCCGAAGGGCCGCGTAACGCGATGTTCACACCGGAGCGCACGCTGTAACAGCGGGGAAACAAACCTCACGCATGGGCGAAACCGTGCGTGGTCACACTGAAGCTCTCAATTACTTCGGATGTGAGGTTTTCCTTATGGATGCTCCCGGCAACATCTCGTGGGCGATCACCGCGACGGCGCTCGTTCTGCTCATGACGCCCGGCGTCGCCTTCTTCTACGGCGGTCTCGTCAAGGCGAAGAGCGTCGTCAGCATGATGATGATGAGCTTCGGCTCCATCGGACTCGTCGCCGTGCTGTGGATTCTCTTCGGCTTCTCGATGAGCGCCGTCGACAGCCCGACCGCGTTCGCGGGCAACCCGTTCGCCGACTTCGGCCTGTCCAACCTGGCATCGGGCGAGGGATCGAACGTCGCGCTCCTGGGCGTCGCCTACGGTGCCACGTTCGCGATCATCACGGTCGCGCTGATCTCCGGCGCCATCGCCGACCGCGCCAAGTTCGGCAGCTGGCTGATCTTCGCGGGCGTGTTCGCCACGGTCGGCTACTTCCCGGTGGCGGCCTGGGTCTGGGGTGGCGGTTGGATCATGAACCTCGGCACGACGCTGTTCGGGGAGGACAGCGGCATCGGCGTCATCGACTACGCCGGTGGGACCGCGGTGCACATCAACGCGGGTGCGGCGGCTCTCGCCCTGGCGCTCGTGCTCGGCAAGCGCATCGGCTTCCAGAAGGGCATCCTCAAGCCGCACAACGTGCCGCTGACGCTGCTGGGCGCCGCGCTGCTGTGGTTCGGCTGGTTCGGATTCAACGCCGGCGCCGAGTGGCTCGCGGAGGACATGGGCGGCGTCGGGCTCATCGGCCTGAACACGCTCGGTGCGACGGCGGCGGCGATCCTCGGCTGGATCCTGATCGAGCGCATCAAGGACGGCAAGGCGACCTCGGTCGGCGCCGCCTCGGGTGCCGTGGCGGGTCTGGTCGCGATCACCCCGGCCTGCGCCAACCTCACGCCCGGCTGGTCGCTGCTGCTGGGCGCGGTCGCCGGTGTGGTGTGCGCCCTGGCCGTCGAGCTGAAGTTCCGCCTGGGCTTCGACGACTCGCTCGACGTCGTGGGCATCCACCTCGTCGGCGGCCTCATCGGCACCGTGTACCTCGGCTTCTTCGCCACCGCCACCGGCCTGTTCGTGGGCGGCGACGCCCGTCAGCTCGCGGTCCAGGTGATCGCCGCGCTCGGCGTGCTGATCTACTCCTTCGTGGTGGCCTTCGTGATCGGCTTCGCGATCCAGAAGACGATCGGCTTCCGTATCACGAGCGAGGACGAGATCGCCGGCGTCGACCAGGTTGTCCACGGCGAGGAGGGCTACGCGCTCGCGGACGCTTGATCGCGGTTAGGGTGACCGTGTGGGCAAGACCAACGGCATCCTGACGACACTCGCGGAGATCCTGCTCAAGGCGGTGAACTCCGGTCGGGCGTCTCGGACCACCTCCGGTCCGAGGCGCCCGACCGCGCGTCTGCGCACACCTGAGGAGCAGGCCGCCCGCCACGGCTCACCGCGACAGGCGGACACGCTCGATGCCGGGCGGACCGCCGGGACCGAGACGATCAGGATCGACCCCGCGCGGATCCGCGCGCTCCGCGTCGCCTACGCCCCGGCACGGGACGGGGCCCCCGACGCCGGCGAGGTCGTGTGGACGTGGGTGCCGTACGAGGAGGGGGACGGGCGGGGGAAGGACCGGCCGGTGCTCGTGATCGGGCGGCAGTCCGACGACCGTGTGTACGCCGTGCGGATGACCAGCCGTCCGCATGACGGCGACCGCGACTACCTCTCGATCGGCTCCGGCGCCTGGGACGCCCAGGGTCGCGAGTCGTGGGTGGACATCGAGCAGTTGTACAGCGTGCACGAGCGCGGGTTGCGGAGGGAGGCGGCTGCGCTCGACCGCCAGCGCTACGCCAGGGTCGCCTCGGCCCTGGCCGCCCGCTACGGGTGGGCGCGGGCCTGACGCGCGCACCGATCCGCGACATCCAATCCGATCGGGTGATGGCTGCGAACCCTTGGTGAGTCGCGCACAGCGGCGCCACACAAGGAGGAATCATGCGTTTCATCCCCACCAAGGTCCACGGAATCCTCGACTACGTCGTCGGGATCGCCCTGATCGCCGCACCCTGGCTGTTCGGCTTCGCGAGTGTCGGCGGTGCCGCCGTCGTCATCCCGATCGTCCTCGGCGTCGGGCTCATCGTCTACAGCCTGTTCACGAAGTACGAATGGGGTCCGTTCGGGCTCATCCCGATGCCCGTGCACCTGGTGTTCGACATCGTCGCGAGCCTGTTCCTGGCGCTCTCGCCGTGGCTGTTCGGTTTCGCCGACCAGCCCCTGAACGTCTGGCTTCCGCACGTGGTCGTGGGCGCGGCCGTGATCGTGGTCGTGCTGTTCTCGCAGCCGCAGCCGCAGACCACCCGGGGGCGCGCGGCGACCGCGTGACATCCCCGCGGAACGGCGGCGGGTGGTCAGCCAGACAGCGGCCGCCCGCCGTCTCCGTGCGCGCGGGACGCCGGTCAGCTCGCCGGCCGGTACCTGGTGACGACGGCGCCCGAGCGCAGCTCCCGGCGCTCCACGAGCTCGAGGCGCAACTGCTCCGTGAGCCCGCCGAGCAGCGGCGGTCCGTGTCCGGCGACGACCGGGTGCACCACGAACTCGTACTCGTCGATGAGTCCGTGCTGAGCCAGGGTCACGGGGAGGGTCACGCCGCCGACCGACAGTCGGGCGTGCTCCGTCTTGAGCCGTGCGACCTGTTCGGCGAGGTCACCGCGGAGGAGTTCGGCGTTCCAGTCGACGGCGTCGAGGCCGCTCGAGACCACGTACTTGCGCGCCCGGTCGATGGCCCTGGCGAACGGCACCTCCCACGGCCGCATCCACTCCGGCCACGTGCCGGAGGCGGGGCGGCGCCACGCGGACTCCATGAGTTCGTACGTCACCCGGCCGAACAGCATGGCGTCCGTCTCGCGCACCTGCGCGGTCCAGTAGCGCATCGACTCCTCGTCGGGCGGGAGGCCGGCCTCGTGGTGGCACGAGCCGTCGAGCGTCACGTTGATCGAGTAGCGCAGCGTCCCCATGGCTCCTCCGTCTCCGGTCAGGCGTCTTCGGCGTCGTCGTCCGCGGCGTGCTCGGCGACCTGCTCGGTGTCGACCTGCGCGGGCGGCAGATCCTGCAGGAACTCCCGGTCGGTGTTCGGGTCGCCGCTGCCGTCGCCCGCGAGGGGGTCCTGAGCGCTCAGGTCGTCGGCGGGGGTGTTCTCTCGTCCGGTCATGTCGGCTCCTCTCGTGCACGGGTCGCCGGTCGCGTCCCGCTGTCGGCATGCTCTCGCGATCGCCGCCCGGCGACCAGGCCCTGGTGCGGGAGCCGAGGCGGTGGTACGGGATCAGGCGCGGAGTGCCGTGCTCAGCCAGCGTGCGTAGAGCAGCCACGGCTCGCCCGCGTCGCGCAGCCCGGCGATGTGTGCGCGCACGCGAGGGGTGAGCGTGAACCACTCTCCGCCCTCGCGTTCCGCGGCGAACTCGCGGTGGCGCTGCTGCTCGAGGGCACGCCCGCCCTGCTCGAAGGCCAGCAGCTCGTGGTGCCGGATGCTCGCCAGGCGCTGCCGTGGCCGGCGGCTGGTGCCGATCTTGACCCGCTCGTCGAAGCGGAGGTAGTAGACGACGTCGATGCGGGGGAACGGGAGGTCGGGGTCAGGCGCATCACCGTAGCGCCATCCGCAGGCCGCGCAATGCAGGGCCCCGTCGATGCGGACTCCCGTGGGGTGACCGCAGAGGCCGCACGGGGAGGGGAGGGGACCGGGGGTGGGCACAGCGGCATCCTAAGGAGGGTGGCCGACACGCGGTCCACGGTCGCCCTCGCGCGCACCGACCGAGAACGAACGCTCCTGCCATCACCGAGCGTTCATGTCAAGCACGGCGCCCGGCGCGGCCGGAGTTGCCACACTCGCGATATGGCCTTCATCGGATTCCACGCGTCACACGAGCAGATCCCCCCGAGCGCGCTTCTCGACGCCGTCGTCGCCGCGGAAGCCGCAGGGTTCGACGGCGCGATGTGCTCCGACCATCTCGCGCCGTGGCTGCCGGAGCAGGGCGAGTCGGGATTCGCGGCGAGCTGGATCGCGGCGGCGCTGGCACGCACGAGCTTCTCGATCGGGATGGTGAACGCGCCGGGACAGCGGTATCACCCGGTGGTGATGGCGCAGGCGTTCGCGACGCTGGAGGAGATGTTCCCCTGGCGGTTCTGGGCGGCGCTGGGCAGCGGGGAGGCGATGAACGAGCATGTCACGGGCGACCCGTGGCCGAGCAAGGAGGTCCGCAACCGCCGGCTGCGGGAGAGCGTCGACGTGATCCGCCGGCTGCTGGACGGCGAGGAGGTCACGCACGACGGGCTCGTGCGCGTGCATCGGGCGCGGGTGTGGAGCCGTCCCACGCAGCCGCCGCCCCTGCTCGCAACCGCGGTGAGCGCGGAGACGGCGCGATGGGCGGCATCGTGGGCTCAGGGCCTGGCGACCGTGGCGCAGGAGCCCGCGGCGCTCGCCCGCGTGGTGGACGCGTACCGGTCGGGGGGCGGCGAGGGGCCGTGCGTCCTGCAGGTGCACGTCAGCTGGGCCGACACCGACGCCGAGGCGCTCGACCTCGCCCGCACGCAGTGGCGACAGGGGGTGCTCACGCCGCCGCTCGCGTGGAACATCGAGCAGCCGGAGGACTTCGACGCCGCGGTGGGCGCGGTCGACGAGAAGGCGCTGCGGTCGGCGGTACTGGTCGAGCACGATCCCGTGGCGCTCGCGGAACGGGTCGCCGCGCTCGCCCGGATCGGCTTCGACCGCGTGTACCTCCACCACGTCGGACAGGAGCAGTCCGGCTTTCTGGCCGCCGCGGCCGATGCGGCGCTGCCCCGGATGAAGGAGCTGCTGTGAAGATCACCGACACGAGCGACCTCTGGTGGAAGACCGCCGTCGTCTACTGCCTCGACGTGGAGACGTTCCTCGACACGAGCGGCGACGGGGTGGGCGACCTCCGGGGCCTCGCGCAGCGCATCGACTACCTCGCGCAGTTGGGGGTGACGTGCCTGTGGCTCATGCCGTTCTATCCCACCCCCGACCGCGATGACGGCTACGACGTGAGCGACTTCTACGGCGTCGATCCGCGCCTGGGCTCGCACGGCGATCTCGTGGAGGTGATCCGCACGGCGCGCGACCGCGGCATGCGCGTGATCGTCGACCTGGTCATCAACCACACCTCCGATCGGCATCCGTGGTTCCGCGCCGCGATCCGCAGTGTGGACTCGCCGTACCGCGACTACTTCGTGTGGCGAGACGACGCACCGCCGAAGGGCCAGAAGAACGCGGTGTTTCCCGGACAGGCCGACGGGATCTGGACGAAGGACGAGAAGTCGGGGCAGTGGTACCAGCACAGCTTCTACGAGCATCAGCCGGATCTGAACGTGGCCAATCCCCGCGTGCGCGACGAGATCGCGAAGGTGATCGGCTTCTGGTTGCAGCTCGGCATCTCCGGGTTCCGGGTCGACGCGGTGCCCTTCTTCCTGGAGATCCCGGCCGGAGCCGACATCCCCGACCCGCACGAACTCCTGCGGGATATGCGCCGCTTCCTCCAGCGGCGTTCGAGCGAGGCGATCCTCCTCGGCGAGGTGAACCTGCCCTACGACCAGCAGGTCGAGTACTTCGGCGGCACGGACGGCGACGAGCTCACGATGCAGTTCGACTTCGTGGCGATGCAGGCGCTGTACCTGTCGTTGGCGCGGCGCGATCCGGCGCCGCTCGTCGAGGCGCTCTCCTCGCGGCCGGCGTTGGGTCCCGAGGTGCAGTGGGCGAACTTCCTGCGCAACCACGACGAGCTCACGCTCGACAAGCTCAGCGACGCCGAGCGCCAGGAGGTGTTCGAGGCGTTCGCCCCGGACGAGCGGCAGCGGGTGTTCGGGCGTGGCATCACCCGCCGTCTGCCCCCGATGCTCGAGGGCGATCCCCGCCGGATCCGCATGGCGTACAGCCTGCTGTTCACGCTCCCCGGGACCCCCGTGCTGTTCTACGGGGAGGAGATCGGGATGGGGGAGAACATCGACATCGCCGGGCGGGAGTCCGTGCGCACCCCCATGCAGTGGTCGGCGGACCGGAACGGCGGGTTCTCGGACGCCGCCCCGTCCCGACTGGTGTCGAAGCCACCCGCAGACGGCTACGCGCCCGAGCACGTGAACGTCGCCGCGCAGCTGGAGGATCGCGGTTCGCTGCTGCACTTCCTCCGCGAGCTCACGTCGCGGTACCGGGTGTCACCGGAGCTGGGCTGGGGCGAGTTCGCGGTGATCGAGCAGCCGGTGGACGCGCTCCTCGTGCACTCGCTGCGGGCCGACGTCGGCCGGATGATCGCGGTGCATAACTTCGCCGAGCGTCCAGCCACGACGCGGTTCCGCCTCGCGGATGAACCCGCGGGGACGGCGCTGGTCGACCTGTTGGAGGCGCAGCGCATCACGCTCGACGACGATGGAGCCGTGGAGCTCGAGGTGCCGGCTTACGGCTACCGCTGGCTGCGCGTATCGCGACCGGGAGACGGACGAATCCTCTGACGGGCAGTGAGCCTGCGAAGGAGAATGTGGTGGGCGATACCGGACTCGAACCGATGACCTCTTCCGTGTGAAGGAAGCGCGCTACCAACTGCGCCAATCGCCCATACCCGCGGGGTACGTCAACCGATACTACCGGACGCTCGGAGCCTCCGATGACCACTCCGCGAGACACGCGCGAGATTCGGTCCGGGTTTGGCAGGCGGGGATTCATCGGCTAATGTTTCATGAGTGCCCGGGACAACCGGGAACGAAATGCGGATGTAGCGCAGTTGGTAGCGCACAACCTTGCCAAGGTTGGGGTCGCGAGTTCGAGTCTCGTCATCCGCTCGAGTGCAGTAGGTCTTCTCGAAGATCGGCAGCACGTGGGGTCAATCCACACGGTGGCGTGGCCGAGCGGCTAGGCACCGGCCTGCAAAGCCGTTTACACGGGTTCGAATCCCGTCGCCACCTCACCTGAAACTGAATAGCCCCAACGGGCGCGATTGGCGCAGCGGTAGCGCGCTTCCCTGACACGGAAGAGGTCACTGGTTCGATCCCAGTATCGCGCACCACCAAAAACCCCCGGGATCCCGGGGGTTTTTCGCGTTTCAGGGAAGCGCTCGACCGTCTGGTCAACCGCGGCGGAACGCCGTGCGTACGAGGGAGACCGTCATCACGACGGCGACGACCCAGGGCCCTGCCACGATGATCGGGTCGAGCCAGGTGTGCCGGACGTCGACCCGTCCCCGCCCGAACCGCGAGGTGAGCGGACGGTGCCGCGGCTCCGCGAGGATCCCGGTCTGCGTGATCGGGTTGTCGGGCCGCGGCGTTGCCAGGGATCGCACGTGCGCCCCGACGGCCTCGATGCGGTCGCCGATCACGAGCAGCAGCCAGCGCGTGTTCTTCGTCTCGCTGAAGTGGTCGTAGGCGAAGCGACGCACACTTCCGGAGATGCCGTGCAGCGGTTGCGCCGTACCGAACACCGGAGGCACCATCGCGTGCTCGATGGAGTGTTCCCGTCCCTCCCTGCCGGGCTGCGGATCCGGGCGCGTCCAGTGCGCACCCGTGTCGCCGTAATCCTCGAGCTGCTGCCACGTGCGGCGGTGCTCGGGGGGAAGGTCGGTGCCCCAGCCCGGGATGCGGTCGCGGAGCTCGTCCGCTGTCGGTGCCAGCGTCGGCTTGTGCGCTTCGTACGGCATGGCTCAGTCCTCTCCGATCGTGATGACGGGTTTGATGCAGTCGTCCAGCTTGCTGGAGAACAAGTGGTAGGCCTCGGCGATGTGCTCGAGCGGGAAGCGGTGCGTCAGGAGCTCGCTCGGCCGCACGTGACCAGCCTGGATGTGCTCGAGCAACCGCGGCCACTGCCGCAGGACCGGTGCCTGGTTGCCGCGGATCGTGAGGCCCTTGTTCATCGCGTCGCCGAGGCGCACAGCGGACACCAGCGGACCGTACGCGCCGATCAGCGACACCGTGCCGCCCTTGCGCACGGAGTCGATCGCCCAGTTCACGGCGACGGGGGAGCCGCCCTGCAGCTTGAGCTTGGCCGCCGTCACGTGCTGGAGGAGGTTGCCGTCCGCCTCCGCACCCACGGCGTCGATCGCCACGTCGGCACCCAGGTATCCGGTCGCCTTCTTCATGGCGAGCACGGGGTCGCCGACCTCGCCGATGTGCATCGTCTCGGCGAACGCGAAGTCCCTGGCCTTGTCGAGCCGGTAATCCAGGTGGTCGAGGACGATCACCCGGCCTGCGCCGAGGAACCAGGCCGAGCGGGCGGCGGCCAGACCCACGGGTCCGGCACCGAAGACCGCGACGGTGTCGCCCTCCGCGATGTCGCCGAGCTGCGCGCCGAAGTACCCGGTGGAGAACGCGTCGGTGAGCAGTAGCGCGTCCTCCGACGAGAGCCAGTCCGGCACGACGGAGGGTCCCACGTCGGCGAAGGGCACGCGCACGAACTCCGCCTGCCCGCCGTCATAGCCACCCGTCGTGTGGGATTAGCCGTAGATGCCGCCCACGGCCGTGGCATTGGGGTTCACGTTGTGGCAGTTCGAGAAGAGGCCGCGGGTGCAGAAGTAGCAGGAGCCGCACGCGATGTTGAACGGCACCATCACCCGGTCTCCGACCGAGAGGCTCTGCACTGAGGATCCGACCTCGTGCACGACGCCCACGATCTCGTGGCCGAACGTGTGCCCGATGCGGGTGTCCGGCATCATGCCGTGGTAAAGGTGCAGATCCGACCCGCAGATCGCGGCGTGCGTGACACGCACGATCGCGTCGTTCGGGTGCTCGATCCGCGGTTCCGGTTTCTCAGCGACCTGGACCTTGTACGGTCCGCGGTACGTCATGGCGCGCATAGCTGTTCCTCTCGTTCGACGATCGGTGGGGTGCAGGCGGCCGGACGAGCGTCGTGCCGTGATGTCACCGGAGTGACGAGCATGGGGACCTCCGAGCTGCGGTGAGGTGCCGACGCTAGGTCGGCGGTTCTCACCGACGCAGACCGTTGACGATCGTGCGAGCGAGGAGTAGCTTCACGCCCCCGCGCGCTTGACCTCGTCGTACGCCGCGAGTGCGGCCTTGCGGGTCTCGGCCAGGTCGACGATCGGCGCGGTCGGGGCATCGGGGGCCCACCGCGCGACGTACTCTCCGTCCCCGTCGAACTTCTTCGCCTGCAGCTCCGGGTTGAACACACGGAAGTACGGGGCCGCGTCCGCCCCGGACCCCGCGACCCACTGCCAGTTGAAGGCGTTGTTGGCGCCGTCTGCATCGACCAGCGTGTCCCAGAACCACTCCTCGCCGAGCCGCCAGTCGATCAGCAGGTTCTTGATAAGGAAGGACGCGGTCACCATCCGCACCCGGTTGTGCATGTACCCGGTGTGCCACAGCTCGCGCATCCCCGCGTCGACGAGGGGGATCCCGGTCTCGCCGTGCTGCCAGGCATCCAGCTGCCGCGGGTCGAGTCCCGGCCAGGGGAACGCATCGAACTCGGGCCGGAGGTTCTTCGTGGCCAGATCGGGGAAGTGGTAGAGCGTGTGCCAGGCGAACTCGCGCCAGCCGAGCTCGGACAGGAACCGTGCAGAGCCCTCGACCCGGGTCGCCTCGGCCCACACGGTGAACGGGCTCAGCTCGCCCCAGCGCAGCCGGGGGGAGAGCAGGGAGGTCGCACCGGCGGCCGGCGCGTCTCTGGCCGCGTCGTACGCCGGGAGATCGTGGTCGAGGAAGTGTCGCAGCCGCCGTCGTGCTGCCGGCTCGCCCGGCTCCCAGGTGTCGCGGAGACCGCCCGCCCAATCCGGTGTCGTGGGCAGCAGCTCCCAATCACCCGGGGCATCGGAGCGCGGCGGTCGCGCCACCCCGTCGAGTTCGCGCGGCTCCGGCAGGGGAGCACGGGGCGCGGGCAGTGCGCGGCAGGCGCGCCAGAACGGGGTGAAGACGGAGTAGTGCGTGCCGCTGCCCGTGGTGACGGTCCACGGCTCGTGCAGCAGGGAGCCCGCGAACGACTCCACCGTCAGGCCCTGATCGCGCAGCGAGCTCTTCAGCGCCGCGTCGATCTCCCGCTCCGGTCGCCCGTATCGACGGTTCCAGTAGACGGCGCCCGCCCCGCTCTCCGCGACGACCTCGCGCACCACGCGCTCGGCCGGGCCGCGCCGCAACACGAGCCGGGCGCCCTTCTCGCGCAGCCGCTCGTCGAGGGAGACCAGCGAGTGATGCAGCCACCACTTCGCCGCACCTCCGAGCGGGCGGATCCCCGGCGACTCCTCGTCGAGCACGAACAGCGCGATCACGGGCGCGTCCCGATCCATCGCGGCACGCAGCGCCGGGTGGTCGGCGAGGCGGAGGTCGTCGCGGAACCAGACGATCGAGGGGGAGGTCATCGCGTTGCCCACAGAGCCCAGGCGATCAGGGCCGGTTGCAGGAAGAGACGGCCGAACCGACGCGCGTCCGTGTCGAGCCCCGGAGTGGAGCGTCCGGTGCGCCACTGATGCCAGTTGCCGGGGAAGACCGCGGCGAAGAACCCCGCCGTCGCCCAGCCGATCCGGCGGCGCTCCCGCGGCAGCGCGATCAGCCCCGCGGCGAGCGCGACCTCGACGGCGCCCGACGCGATCACGATGGCATCCTTGTCCATCCGCGTCGCCTCGGTCGCCCAGTCGGGCACCACCACCCGGAAGCCGCGCGTCTGCGTGAAGTGCAGCACGCCGACGGCGCCGAGGGCGAGAGCGAGGATCCAGCGGGCGATCGTCCGGGTCATGGGGCCACGCTACCGTCCGGTCCGGCGGTTGCGGCGCCCCGTCGTTCGCGAAGCCGTCCTCGTGTGTCCTGACACACTGAGGTGGTGACCGTCTTCCGCATCGTCGTGCTGTTCGTCCTCGCCGCCGTCGCCGAGATCGGCGGTGCCTGGCTCATCTGGCAGGCCGTCAAGGAGGACCGCGGTTGGCTCTTCGCGGTCCTGGGGGTCATGGCGCTGGGGGCGTACGGCTTCGTCGCGGCGCTCCAGCCCGACGCGAACTTCGGCAGGGTGCTCGCCGCGTACGGCGGGATCTTCATCGCCGGATCCCTCGCCTGGGGCATCATCGTCGACGGTTTCCGTCCCACGGTCTGGGACTGGGTCGGGTCGGCGGTCGCGCTCGTGGGCGCGGCGATCATCATCCTCGCCCCGGCGGCCGCGTCCTCCTCGGCCGAGCCGGTGGCCTGACGGTCGGCGGCCCCCGGCCATACGAGTAGCCTAGATCCAGACCCAGATGGAGTGATCAGTGCCTGAAAACGCCCAGCCGACCGACGGCTTCGCCCTGTTCTCTGACCGAAACGTCGTCGCGATGCGCGTCAACGGCGAGCTCAAGGACCTCGCCACGACCCTGACCGGCACCGAGCAGGTCGAGCCGGTCACGATCGACAGCCCCGACGGCCTGAACATCCTGCGCCACTCGGCCGCGCACGTGCTCGCGCAGGCCGTGCAGCGCATCAACCCGCAGGCGAACCTCGGCATCGGCCCGCCCATCACCGACGGGTTCTACTACGACTTCGGCGTCGACACCCCGTTCACGCCGGAGGACATCAAGGCCATCACGAAGGAGATGCAGCGCATCGTCCGCGAGGGCCAGCGCTTCGTGCGTCGTGTCGTGACCGATGACGAGGCGCGCGCGGAGCTCGCCGACGAGCCGTTCAAGCTCGAGCTGATCGGGCTCAAGGGCGGCAAGGAGGCGGCCGAGGGCGCGTCGGTCGAGGTGGGCGAGGGCGAGCTCACGATCTACGACAACACGACCCGCGACGGCGAGGTCGTCTGGAAGGACCTCTGCCGCGGGCCGCATCTGCCCAACACGCGCATGATCGGCAACGGCTGGGACCTCACGCGCATCGCCGCCGCGTACTGGCGCGGCAGCGAGAAGAACCCGCAGCTGCAGCGCATCTACGGCACCGCCTGGCCCACGAAGGACGAGCTGCGCGCGTACCAGCACCGGCTGGAGGAGGCCGCCAAGCGCGACCACCGGCGACTCGGCAAGGAGCTCGACCTGTTCTCCTTCCCCGAGGAGATCGGGTCGGGCCTGAGCGTCTGGCATCCGCGCGGCGGCGTGGTGCGCGGCGAGATGGAGCAGCACGCGCGCAAGCGGCACATCGAGGGCGGCTACACCTACGTGTACACGCCGCACATCTCCAAGGAAGACCTCTTCCTCACCTCGAACCACCTCGTCACCTACAAGGACGGCATGTTCCCGCCCATCGTCATGGACGAGGAGCGCGACGAGAACGGCGAGATCACCAAGCAGGGCCAGGACTACTACCTGAAGCCCATGAACTGCCCGATGCACATCCTCATCTACAAGGAGCGCGCGCGCAGCTATCGCGACCTCCCGCTGCGGTTCGCGGAGAACGGCACGGTCTACCGCAACGAACTCTCCGGGGCCCTGCACGGCCTCACGCGGGTGCGCGGCTTCACGCAGGACGACTCGCACCTGTTCGTCACACCCGACCAGCTGGAGGAGGAGGTCGGCAAGGTCCTCGAGTTCATCCTCTCGATGCTCCGCGACTTCGGCCTCACCGACTTCGAGCTCGAGCTGTCGATGAAGGACGACGAGAAGTCGAAGTGGATCGGCTCGGACGAGTTCTGGGAGTCGTCCACCGACGCCCTGCGCCGCGTGGCCGTGGCCTCCGGTCTCAAGCTCACCGAGGTGCCGGGCGAGGCGGCGTTCTACGGGCCCAAGATCGACCTGAAGACGCGCGATGCGATCGGCCGTACGTGGCAGCTGTCCACGGTGCAGGTCGACCCCAACCTGCCCGAGCGCTTCGACCTCGAGTTCATGGACAAGGACGGCCAGAAGAAGCGTCCGATCATGATCCACCGGGCGCTGTTCGGCTCGATCGAGCGGTTCTTCGCGATCCTCCTCGAGCACTATGCGGGCGACTTCCCGGTGTGGCTGTCGCCGGTACAGGTCGTGGGGATCCCGGTCGCGGACGACTTCGCCGACTATCTGGGTGAGGTGATCGACACGCTCCGCTCCCGCGGTGTGCGTGCCGAGCTCGACACCTCCGACGACCGCATGCAGAAGAAGATCCGCACGCACACGACCGGCAAGGTCCCGCTGCTGCTGATCGCCGGGGAGCAGGACCGAGCCGCCGGCACCGTCTCCTTCCGCTACCGCGACGGCTCGCAGGAGAACGGCGTGCCGATCGCGCAGGCGGTCGACCGCATCCGCGCTGCCATCGACAGCCACGCCCTGGTGCAGACGGCCGGGGACCTGGCATGACCGAGGGGGAGCAGTCGCTGGAGGATGCAGGTCGCCTCGCCGGCGTGCCCGACGAGTTCCAGCGGCTGTGGACCCCCCACCGGATGGCCTACATCCAGGCGGGACCGGAGCCCCTGCGCGAGGAGTGCCCGTTCTGCGAGGCGCCGAAGTACCCCGACGCCGAGCGGCTCATCGTGGCACGGGGCACGACCGCGTACGTGCTGCTGAACCTGTTCCCGTACAACTCGGGGCACCTGCTGGTGTGCCCGTACCGTCACATCGCGACGTACGACCAGGCGAGTCCGGAAGAGGTGGCCGAGATCGGCGCGCTCACCCAGACGGCCATGCGGGTGCTGCGCGAGGTCTCCGGATGCGACGGCTTCAACCTGGGCATGAACCAGGGGGCGGTGGCGGGAGCCGGCGTGGACGCGCATCTGCACCAGCACGTGGTGCCGCGGTGGCGCTCCGACGCGAACTTCTTCCCGATCATCGCGAAGACGAAGGCGCTCCCGCAGCTCCTCGGCGAAGTGCGGGAGGCCGTCGCCCACGCGTGGCCGGAGTGACCGTCAGCGCACCTGCCGTGCGGTGAACTGCATGCGCGGGTGCGCGTAGAACTCCTGCGCCTCGATGAGCTGCAGCTCGCGCTCACCCGAGTCGAGCGTCGCCTGCAGCAGGTCGTACACGCTGGAGGCGGTGCGCTCGAGCGCGGTCTTGGCGCTGCCGGTCTCGACGTAGTGCGCCGTGAACAGGGCGGCGGTCACGTCACCGGAGCCGTTCGCCTTCATGGGGAGGTGCGGCGTCTGGACGAGCCAGGCACCGTCGCCGTCGACCGCGAGCATCTCGATGGTCCCCTCCTCGCGGTCGGGCCGCTCGACGCTCGTCACGAGCACCGTGCGGGGGCCCATGGCGCGGGCGAGGTCGACCGAGGCGAGCGTGGACTCGAGCGTGTCGGGTTCGGTCTCGGTGAGGAACCCGAGCTCGAACTGGTTGGGGGTGATGATGTCCGCCACCGGGACGACGCGCTCGCGCAGCAGGATCGGGATCGCGGGGGCGACGAAGCAGCCCGACTTCGCGTTGCCCATGACCGGGTCGCACGCGTAGACCGCGTCGGGGTTGGCGGCCTTGACGCGCGCGACCGCATCGATGATCACGTCACCGATGCCCTCGCCTCCCTGGTAGCCGCTCAGGACGGCGTCGATCTGCCCGAACACTCCGCGGTCCTCGATGCCGGTGATGACCTCGCGCACGTCGGCGGGGTCGATCAGCGGTCCGCGCCAGGCGCCGTAGCCGGTGTGGTTGGAGAAGTTCACGGTGTAGACGGGCAGCACCTCGACGCCGATGCGCTGCAGCGGGAACACCGCGGCGGAGTTGCCCACGTGCCCGAATGCCACGGCGGACTGGATGGAGAGGATCTTCATGAACGAGCGCTTTCGGTCAGGGCGGGCCGGTGCCCGCGACGGGTGGTCATCGCGCGGCCGCGACGAGGTCGGCGACGAGCGTGTCGGCTTCCGCGTCGGTGAGGTCGTGGACGGTGAGACGGAGGTGGTGGGACGGATCGGCGCGGTCGTCGAGGGAGAACTCGTCACCCGTGCGGGCGAGCCACCCCCGCCGCATCAGGTGCTCGGCGACCTCGCGCGCGGGCCGGGGGAGTCGCACCCAGAGGCTCAGCCCGTCTGGCGCGGCGACGTCGATGCCGTGCGCGCGCAGGCGTGCCGCGAACGCGGCGTTGCGCTCCGCGTAGTGCGCACCGGCGGTCGCGACGGTCGTCATCGCATCCTCGTCGGTCAGCTGTGCCAGGGCGAGGCGCTGCAGCAGGTGGCTCACCCACGTGGTGCCGGGGCTGAGTCGCATCGCGAGACGTTCTGCGGTGTCGGGGTCGGTCGCCGCGATCGCGAGGCACATGTCGGGTCCGAGGAACTTCGACACCGAGCGCACGAGGGCGAAGCGCCGATGGTCCTCGCTGATCAAGGACTCGTACGGGCGCTGCGACAGCAGCGAGAAGTGGTCGTCCTCGATGATCAGGACGTACGGGTGATCGGCGAGGACACCGCGCAGCTCGGCGGCGCGCTGGGCCGTGAGACCCACGCCGGTGGGGTTCTGCGCCCGCGGTGTGCAGATCACGGCCCGCACGCCGGCGTCGAGAGCTGCCCGCAGTCCGTCGACCGTCATTCCCTGGTCGTCGACGGGGACCGGGACGGCCCGATAGCCGCCGAGCCGCACCGTGTGGATGCTGGCGAGGAAGCACGGATCCTCGAGCGCCACGGCGTCGTCGCGCATGAGCGCTTGGGCGAGCAGCCGCTCCACCGCATCGACCGCTCCGCTCGTCACAGTGATCCGGAAGTCCGCGTCCGGGAGGTCGGCCGCCATCCACCGGCGCGCCCACTCCTCCAGCCCCGGGTCGATCACGGGTTCGCCGTAGAGCACGGGACGGCTCGCGATCGTCATCAGCGCGGCCGACGGGTCGGGGATGCGCGCGGGGTCGGGGTTGCCGGTGCCGATGTCGCGGAGCACGGTGTCGGCCGCGTAGCCCTCCTGTGCCACGGCCTCGATCCCCGCGACCGTGGTGCCGGCGCGTCCGCGCGACAGGACGAGTCCCGCCTGGGCGAGCTGGCGGTACGCGGCGACGGCGGTGTTGCGGTTGACGCCGAGGGTGGCGGCGAGCTCGCGCACCGGCGGGAGGAGGGCTCCGGGCAGCAGGATCCCGCGGTCGCGCAGGGCGCGCACGCTGTCGGCGATCTCCGCCGCGGTGCTGCCTGTGATCCGGTCGCTCATGATCCTCCTCCGCGATTCTAAGTGGGATCGGACAGTGCTACGTTTGATCTAGATCAAACCCGATTACGGATCATCCGACAGGAGCTCCCCATGTCCGAGCAGAACACCACCGGATCGTCGCGCGTCAAGCGCGGTCTCGCCGAGATGCTCAAGGGCGGCGTCATCATGGACGTCGTGACCGCCGAGCAGGCGAAGATCGCCGAGGACGCGGGCGCCGTCGCCGTCATGGCGCTCGAGCGCGTGCCGGCCGACATCCGCGCGCAGGGCGGCGTCTCGCGCATGAGCGACCCGGACATGATCGACAGCATCATCGATGCCGTGTCGATCCCGGTGATGGCGAAGGCGCGCATCGGTCACTTCGTCGAGGCGCAGGTGCTGCAGGAGCTCGGTGTCGACTACATCGACGAGTCCGAGGTGCTCTCGCCGGCCGACTACGTGAACCACATCGACAAGTTCGGCTTCACGGTGCCCTTCGTGTGCGGCGCCACGAACCTCGGCGAAGCGCTGCGACGCATCAACGAGGGGGCGGCGATGATCCGCTCGAAGGGCGAGGCCGGAACGGGCGACGTGTCCGAGGCGATGAAGCACATCCGCAAGATCCGCGGGGAGATCGCTGCGCTCACGGCTCTCCCGAAGGATGAGCTGTTCGTCGCCGCGAAGGAGCTGCAGGCGCCGTACGAGCTGGTCGCCGAGATCGCCGAGACGGGCACGCTCCCCGTCGTGCTGTTCGTGGCCGGCGGCGTCGCGACCCCCGCGGACGCCGCGATGATGATGCAGCTCGGGGCGGACGGCGTGTTCGTCGGCTCCGGCATCTTCAAGTCGGGCAACCCCGCCGAGCGCGCGAAGGCGATCGTGAAGGCCACGACGTTCTTCGACGACCCGAAGGTGATCGCCGAGGTGTCCCGCGGGCTCGGCGAGGCGATGGTCGGCATCAACGTCAGCGACCTGCCGGCGCCGCACCGGCTCGCCGAGCGTGGCTGGTAGCCCGCGGGTCGGCGTGCTCGCGCTGCAGGGCGATGTGCGCGAG
>NZ_JBSHIM010000004.1:225127-242342 GCF_053618975.1 Microbacterium sp. NPDC055599
CACAACCCCTGCCTCCCGGGTGTGTTGGGGGCCTTGGGGTGCGGCGGGCCGGGAGGGAGTGAAGGGGGGCAACAGCCCGCCGCCCTGCTCACCCGGCTCGGCGCCCAGGTGGAGCTCGTCCGGCGCCCGGAGGAGCTGGCCGCCGTGAACGGCCTGGTGATCCCGGGTGGCGAGTCCACCGTGATCGACAAGCTGTCGCGCTCGTTCGGGATGCAGGAGCCGATCCGCGACGCGATCGCCGCCGGGCTCCCGGTGCTCGGCACGTGCGCGGGGCTGATCATGCTGGCCGACACGGTCGTCGACGCGATCGAGGGCCAGCAGTCGTTCGGAGGGCTCGACGCGGTGGTCAGGCGGAACGCGTTCGGCCGTCAGGTGGAGTCGTTCGAGGCGCAGCTCGACGTGGCGGCCTTCGGTGCACCGCCGGTGTCGGCGGCGTTCATCCGCGGACCGGTCGTCGAGTCGATCGGTCCTCGTGCGACCCCGCTCGCGGCGCTACCGGACGGCCGCGTGGTGGCGGTGGAGCAGGGAGCGCTGCTGGGCCTGAGCTTCCACCCGGAGATCTCCGGCGAGACCCGCTTCCACGAGCGCTTCCTCGCCCGCGTCGAAGGCGGCCACTCCGTCGCCGCCGCCTGACCGCCGGACGCGTCGTCACACCAGGGCGACCAGCCACCGCAGCGCGGGACCGGCTTGCGCCCGCTGGAAGGCGCGCAAGCCGGGGAGCTGCGGAATCTCCGGCCTGCTCTGTTCGGCCCAGAGGTACGAGGCGAAGCCCGCGATGACCGGCAGCAGGTCCCTCGGAGGGGGAGCGCCGTGCTCCTCGAACACCGGGTAGGCCTGCGTGCAGGTCGGTCCGCCGCTCGCCTCGATGCTCGGCAGCACGCAGGGGAGGTCGACCCATGCGGCCCCGCGGCGCGCATGCGGCCAGTCGAGCAGGTGGGCGCGACCGTCGGCGATGAGGATGTTGTCGGCCCGGACGTCGTCGTGGACGAGGACATCTCCGCGCACGGCCCCCGCGAACTCCGCCTCCAGTTCACGCAGTCGGGGCAGCGAATCCCGGACCGACGGGGGCAGAGCGCCGCGGAGGTCGGGGGTGGCGGCGATCTCCTGCCAGCGCGTGAAACCCGGCACCATGCTCTCGTCCGCGGCCGTCAGGGTTCTCGGTGCCGGCGTGGTGCCGACGACGGCGAGGGCGTCCGCCACCGCGTGCAGGTCATCCGCTGTCCACGGGCGCCCCGGATGGCGGCCGTCGATCGCCTCGACGACCAGCACCGCACCGATGTCGTCCTGCACCGTCCCCAGCACTCGGGGCGCGACGCCCGAGGGGAGGGTCGACAGCGTGACGATCTCCTGGCGGAGCAGGCGCACCGAGTCGGCGTGCCAGTCCGCGCCAGCGGCCTTCACGAAAGCCCGACCGCCGGTCGTGACCACGGTGCCCGCGTACGTGGCGCTGAAGCCGCCGTGCGCGGGGGCGTCGGAGATGTACTCTCCGCCGATCACGTCCAGCGCCGCGGCGCGGAGGCTCTCGGGCAGGGAGGTCCACGCGGGGCGGAGGCGGTCGGCTCCTGCGGTCACACCCTGCTCCTCTCGCGCGCGATCAACGGCGGCCTCGACCGTAGCAGGCGGGCGAGTCGGGTCAGGGGAGAAGGGTGCGGATGGCGTGCACCGTGCGGTCGATGTCGTCCGCGGTCGTCGCCCACGACGACACCGAGCAGCGCAGCGCGGCTCGCCCCCGCCATTCCGCTCCGGTGACGACGGCCGTGCCGTCGACCAGGATCGCGGCACCGAGCTCGCGGGTCGCCTCGTCCGTGCCGAGCCGGAACATCACCTGGGTGTAGTCGACGTCGTTGATCACCTCGATCGCGTCGAGCCCGCGCAGGCCGGAGGCCATGCGCACGGCGTTGTCGTGGAGGCGGTCGACGAGATCGGCGACCCCGGAACGCCCGAGGCTGCGCAACGCTGCGTACGCCGGCACCCCGCGGGCGCGGCGCGACAGCTCCGGCGTCACATCCCACGGGTCGAGGCCGGAGTACACGAGGTAGTCGCCGCCGGTGCGGAACGCCGCGATCGAATCGGCGGGATCGCGGACGATCGCCATGCCGCAGTCGTACGGCACGTTCAGCGTCTTGTGTGCGTCGGTCGCCCAGGAGTCCGCGTCCTCCATGCCGGCGGTCAGATGTCGCAGCGCGGGGGAGGCGGCCGCCCACAGACCGAAGGCGCCGTCCACGTGCACCCAGGCGCCGTGTCGGCGTGCGATCGCGATCAGCGCGCGGAAATCGTCGAACGCTCCGGTATGGACCTCTCCCGCCTGCAGGCACACGATGAGCGGGCCGGATCCGCCGTCGAGGACGCGCTCGAGCTCGGCGGGGTGCATCCTGCCCTGCGCGTCGGCATCCACCACGTCGACCTCGGCGCGACCGATCCCGAGGAACCGTGCCGCGCGGTCGATCGATCCATGACGATCGGCACCCACCACGAACCGCACCGGCGGCGCGGAGCGCAGTCCCCGTTCGGCGAGGTCCCACCCCGTCCGCGCGAGCACGGCGTTCCGTGCGGACGCGAGGCACGTGAAGTTCGCGAGCTGACCGCCCGTGACGAAGCCGACGCTGCTCGCGCACGGGAGGCCGAGCAGCTCGAGCAGCCACTGTCCTGCCACCCGCTCCATCGCGACGGTCGCCGGGGTGAGCAGGGAGGAGCCGGAGTTCTGATCCCACGCGGACACGAGCCAGTCCGCGGCGAGAGCGGCCGGATGAGTGCCGCCGATCACGAACCCGAAGAACCGTCCCCCGGGGATGGCCACGAGTCCGGGCTCGGCCTTCGCCGCGATGTCCTCGACAACGACCGCGGGGTCCTCCGCCCGCTCCGGGAGAGGCGTGCCGAACACCTGCAGCATCTCGTCGAGGCTCGCGCGCGGCCACACCGGTCGATCGTCGAGGGTGCCCAGGAACGCCTCGGCTCGACGGCGGGCGGCGTCGAGAGCACGCTCCCGGTCGCCCATGCGGTCAGTCTCCCACCGCCGCAGCGCCCCGACAAGGCACTGTGCCGCCGGGTGTTCCGCGGTGTTCCTTTAGAATGGACGACGCCCTGGACACGCGCCGGGGCCCTGACGACGAGCGGAGACTTATGTCCGGGCATTCCAAGTGGGCCACGACCAAGCACAAGAAGGCCGTCATCGACGCGCGCCGTGCCAAGTCCTGGGCCAAGCTCATCAAGAACATCGAGGTCGCGGCCAAGCTCGGCGGCGCCGACCTGCAGGGCAACCCGACCCTGTTCGACGCGGTCCTCAAGGCCAAGAAGACGTCCGTCCCGAAGGACAACATCGACCGGGCGATCAAGCGTGGTGCGGGCATCGGCGGCGAGGCCGTCGAGTACACCTCGATCATGTACGAGGGGTACGGCCCCAACGGTGTGGCGCTCATGATCGAGTGTCTGACCGACAACAAGAACCGTGCCGCCGCCGAGGTGCGCACCGCGCTGAGCCGCAACGGGGGCACGCTCGCCGACCCCGGCAGCGTCGCGTACAACTTCAGTCGCAAGGGCGTCATCGTGGTCGGGTCGGAGGGCACGAACGAGGACGACGTGATGATGGCCGCGCTCGAGGCGGGGGCCGAGGAGATCGAGCCGCACGCCGAGGGCTTCGAGGTCATCACCGAGGCGAGCGACCTGGTCGCCGTGCGCAGTGCGCTGCAGGAGGCGGGCATCGAGTACGAGTCGGCCGACGTCGAGTTCGTGCCGAACCTCAAGGTCGAGATCGACGCGGACACGGCCCGCAAGGTGTTCCGACTGATCGACGCGCTGGAGGACAGCGAGGACGTGCAGAACGTCTTCAGCAACTTCGACCTGTCGGCCGAGGTCCAGGCGGAGCTCGAGAACGACGACGCGTAGGCGCGGCTGACCTCGACGGGCACGTTCCGCGCCTAGCCTGGGACGGTGACGTCGACCATCCGCGTGCTGGGCATCGACCCTGGACTCACCCGCTGTGGTGTCGGGATCGTCGACGTCGACCGGGCCCGCCGGGGCACCCTCGTGCACGTCGGTGTGATCCGCTCGGCGATCGATGCGCCGATCGGTGAGCGACTCGCGGTCGTCGCCGCGGGGATCCGCGAGGCGATCGCCCAGCACCGCCCTGACGCGGTCGCGGTCGAGCGCGTCTTCGCGCAACAGAACAGCCATACGGTGATGGGCACGGCGCAGGCGAGCGGGGTCGCGCTCCTCATCGCCGCCGAGTCAGGGCTTCCCGCGGCGACCCACACGCCCAGCGAGGTCAAGGCGGCCGTCACGGGCTACGGCTCCGCCGACAAGAGGCAGGTGCAGGCGATGATCGCCCGCATCCTGCGTCTGGATGCGCCGCCGCAGCCGGCGGACGCCGCGGACGCTCTCGCGATCGCCCTGTGTCACGCCTGGCGCCGCGGGGCACCCCGCGCCGGCGGTGCGGCGGGCGGACTGACCCCCGCGCAGCGGGCCTGGGCGGACGCGGAGCGTGTCGCTCGAACATATGTGCGAGCGACCTCCTAGGCTGGGAGGATGATCTCCTCTCTGCACGGCACCGTGCTGCACACGACGCCGGACCAGGTCGTCATCGACGTGGGTGGCGTGGGCTTCGCGGTCGCCGTCCCCGCCGATGTCGCGCACACGGCGACGGTGGGGGAGAAGCTGCGCCTGCACACGAGCCTGATCGTGCGCGAGGACGCCCTCTCGCTCTTCGGCTTCGCCGATCGGGCGGAGCTGGAGATCTTCACGCTGCTGCTCAGCGTGACGGGCGTGGGGCCGAAGTCGGCGCTGGGCGTGCTGTCGCATCTGACGACGGACCAGATCGCCGAGGCCGTCACAGCCGAGGACGACGCCCCGTTCCGGCGTGTGTCCGGCATCGGGCCCAAGACGGCCAAGCTCATCGTGGTGCAGCTCGCGGGGAAGGTGCACGCCGTTGCCGCCCCGGCCGCGACGCAGGCCTCGGGGGGGAGTGACATCGTGTCGCAGGTCGCCGCCGCGCTCGTGGGTCTCGGGTGGTCGGAGAAGGTGGCCGCCGAGGCGGCGACCGAGACCGCTGCCGCGGCGACCGAAGCCGAGCGGGCGTCGGTCGCGTCGCTGCTGAGGCGCACGCTCGCTCTGCTCGGCCCGGCGCAGGGAGGATCGGCGCGTGTCTGACCCGCTCGACCCGACCGAGCCCACCGACGAGTCGGAGCTCGCGATCGAGGGCGCGCTGCGCCCCTCCAGCCTCGGCGACTTCGTGGGCCAGCAGAAGGTGCGCGGCCAACTCCAGTTGCTGCTCGAGGCCGCGCGCCTGCAGTCCCGACCCGCCGATCACATCCTGCTCGCGGGTCCTCCGGGACTCGGCAAGACCACGCTCGCGATGATCGTCGCCCACGAGAGCGAGCGTCCGCTCCGTATGTCCAGCGGCCCCGCGATCCAGCACGCGGGAGATCTCGCAGCTCTGCTGTCGAGCCTGATGCCGGGCGAGGTGCTGTTCATCGACGAGATCCATCGCATGGCCCGCTCCGCGGAGGAGATGCTCTACCTCGCGATGGAGGACTACCGCATCGACATCATGGTGGGCAAGGGTGCGGGCGCCACGAGCATCCCCCTGGAGCTGTCGCCGTTCACCCTGGTCGGGGCGACGACGCGCTCGGGCCTGCTGCCCAATCCGCTCCGCGACCGCTTCGGGTTCACCGGCCATCTCGAGTTCTACGAGGAGGGCGAGCTCGAGCAGGTCATCGCGCGTTCCGCGTCGGTGCTGGGGGTCGGGCTCCCGACCGACGCCCTCTCCGAGATCGCGCGCCGATCTCGAGGAACCCCCCGAATCGCCAACCGCCTGCTGCGCCGTGTGCGCGACTACGCGCTGGTGCACGGCGACGGTGCGGCGACGCTGCACGACGTGCGGGCGGCGCTGGAGCTCTATGACGTCGACGCGATCGGTCTCGACCGGCTGGACCGAGCGGTGCTCGACGCGCTCGTCCGGCGTTTCCGCGGGGGACCGGTGGGTCTCAGCACCCTCGCGGTCGCGGTGGGCGAGGAGGCCGAGACCGTGGAGAGCGTGGTCGAGCCGTACCTCGTCCGCATCGGATTCCTGGGGCGCACGCCGCGCGGACGGGTCGCGACACCCGAGGCGTATGCGCACCTCGGGGTGGCGCACCCCGACGGGATGCTCACGCTGGATGACCTATAATCGCTGAAGGCTTCCCCCGATACCTCTGTGCGCCCAATGGCTGGTGCGTGCACCTGAGAAAGGCGCTTCCCCATGCCCATGGAATTCGTGCTCTTCGGCCTCCTGGCCGTGCTCCTGATCTTCATGATCTTCAACACGCGCAAGCGGACGAGGCAGATGAAGGCCGAGCAGGAGGAGAAGGCCACCAAGACGGTTCCCGGCGCCAAGGTCCTGCTGCAGGGCGGCATCTACGGCACGATCGTGGCGTTCGACCCGGACGACCTGGACGCGCCGGCCCTGGTGGAGATCGCTCCGGGCACCGTCATCGAGGTGCACAGCCAGGCGATCCTCCGCATCGTCGAGCCGAAGGACGCTATCGTTGAGGCGCCCGTCGACGGCGTGGATGACCGCATCGTCGACGAGCCCGCCGCCCCCACGACGGAGACGCCGGAGGAGACCCGCGCCCGTCTCGAACGGGACGCCGACGACAAGTAAGACAGCGGCCGTCGTGGCCGCTCGGATCATCGTCCTCCCAGAAAGCTGAACACACGTGGCTTCATCTTCACCTGTCCGTCACGCCTGGCGGGTCCTCCTCGGCCTGCTCCTCGTGACGGGCGTGCTCTTCGGCATCAACGCGCTGGGTGTGTACGTCTTCAAGCAGAGTTCGTGGGCGCCGGAACTGGCGCTCGACCTGCAGGGCGGCACGCAGATCATCCTCAGCGCCGAGACCGAGGACGGCGCAGCGCCGTCACAGGAGCAGCTCGACCAGGCCGCGGCGATCATCCGCCAGCGCGTGGATGCCTCGGGTGTCGCCGAGGCCGACATCACCACGGAGGGCGGCCGCAACATCGTCGTCCAGATCCCGGGTGAGGCCGACGAGCAGACCAGGGAGCGCATCCAGTCCAGCGCGCAGCTCGAGTTCCGTCCGGTCCTGTACACGACCGCGGCGAGCACCGAGTTCGTGGGCGACGACGGCAACTCCACGCCGTTCCCGAGCCCCGACCCCGGCCTGAACGCCACCCCGACGGCGGAGCCGACCGACGCGAGCGATCTGTCGTGGGTGACCGAGAAGCTGGCCGCGGAGTTCCAGGCGTACGACTGCGCCAACCCCGACAACGATCCGTCGCGTGCGCCGAAGGACGAGCCGGTCATCGCCTGCTCCCCGGACGACACGCAGAAGTTCCTCCTCGGCCCGATGGAGCTCGACGGACGCGCGATCACCGACGCGTCGGCAGGCCGCGACCCCAAGAGCGGCGCCTGGATCGTGCAGCTCACGATGAACGGCGATGGCGCAGACGCGTTCGGCAAGGTCAGCACGCGCCTCAACCAGAACCGCATCGACGGCCTGTCGCCCCGCGACCAGTTCGCGTTCGTGCTCGACGGCGACGTGATCAGTGCGCCGCGGATGAACGGCGTGATCCTCGACGGCCGTCCCAGCATCTCCGGCAGCTTCACTCAGGAGAGCGCGACGACGCTCGCGGATCAGCTCAAGTTCGGTGCGCTGCCGTTGAGCTTCGAGGTGCAGAGCTCCGACACGATCTCCGCGACTCTCGGCACCCAGCAGCTCCAGATCGGGCTCATCGCTGGTCTGATCGGTCTGGCGCTGGTCGCGGTCTACTCCTTGCTGTCGTACCGCGCTCTCGGGACGGTGATCATCGCGTCGATCGCGGTGATGGCGGTGCTGACGTACATCGTGATCTGCATCCTCGCGTGGCGCATCGGGTTCCGCCTGTCGCTCGCGGGCGTCGCGGGTCTGATCGTGTCGATCGGTTTCACGGCCGACTCGTTCATCGTCTACTTCGAGCGGATCCGAGACGAGTTGCGCGACGGCAAGTCGATCACGGCGGCGGTCGAGGACGGGTGGGGTCGCGCGAAGCGCACGATCTACATCTCGAAGTCGATCAACATCCTCGCGGCCGTCGTGCTCTACATCCTCGCGGACTCCACGGTGAAGGGCTTCGCGTTCACGCTCGGCCTGACGACCGTCATCGACGTGATGATCTTCGTCATCTTCACCCATCCGGTGATGCAGCTCCTCGCGCGGACGCGCTTCTTCGGCGGGGGCCACAAGCTCTCCGGACTCGACCCGGCGGCACTCGGCGCCGTGTACCGGAGCCGGTCGCAGTACCGCGAGGTGGCGACGGCATCGGCAGGTCGCGGCGCGAAGAACGCCCGCTCACGCGGTGAGGCGGACCGCCGTCAGACCATCGCAGAGCGCAAGCGTGCCGAGGCCCTCGCCGCGGAGAAACAGACCAAGGGCGGAAGCGAGGGAGACGCCTGATGGCTTCCATGAACGAGTTCGGTAACAACCTCTACACGGGAAAGACCTCCTTCCCGTTCGTCGGACGCCGTCGGCTGTGGTTCATCATCGCGATCGCGCTGGTCGTGGGGTCCGCGCTCGTGCCGCTGTTCCGTCCCATCCAGTTCTCGATCGAGTTCACGGGCGGGTCGCAGTTCACGGTGAACGCCCCGGCCACGCTGAATCAGGACACCGCGAGCGAGGCCGTGCAGTCCGTGGTGCCCGGCGCCGCGACCAAGGTCGTCATCGTGAACGACCAGGACATCCGGGTCCAGACCGACCAGATGACGGCGGCGGAGACGCAGCAGGTCGCCGGCGCTCTCGCCGACGCGTACGAGGTGGAGCCCGACGCGGTGACCTCCTCGTTCATCGGTCCCGCGTGGGGTGAGAGCGTGACGCGGCAGTCCCTGTGGGGTCTGGCGATCTTCCTCGCGCTGACCTTCCTGATCCTGGCGATCTACTTCCGCACCTGGAAGATGTCGGCCGCAGCGATCATCGGGCTGCTCGACGTGCTCGTGATCACGGTGGGCGTGTACGCCCTGGCCGGTTTCGAGATCTCCCCGGCGGCGGTGATCGGGTTCCTCACGATCCTGGCGTACTCGCTCTACGACACCACCGTGGTGTTCGACAAGATCCGGGAGAACACGACGGAGGACGGGGAGAAGACCGCGCGCCTGTTCGGCGAGTCGGTCAACCTCGCGGTGAACCAGACGCTGATCCGATCGATCAACACCTCGGTCGTGGCGGCGCTCCCGGTGGGCGCGATCCTGTTCATCGGTGCGTTCTGGCTGGGTGCGGAGACGCTGACCGACATCTCGCTCTCGATCTTCGTCGGCATCCTCGTGGCGACCTACTCGACGCTGTTCGTCGCGGCACCCCTCTACTCGCTGTTCCGCGAGAACGAGCCGCAGATCAAGGAGCGCGACGCCCGCATCCGTGCGGCGCGCGAGAAGGCGGCCGTCGAGGCCTGACGCCCCCCTGCGCGGGGCTCGCCCCCTCTCAGCACGCGTAGGATTGTCTGATTCGGAGGTGAGTGGATGGCGGAGCCGCAGACGGCGTCGCAGGGTTCGAGTCTGCGACGGCTCGTGCCCCGCATCTTCTCTCGCGCGTCCCGCATCAACGATCTCGACAACCTAATCCGCACGGTCAGGGCGAATCATCCCAAGGGCGACTTCTCCGTCATCTCCCGGGCCTACGCGGTCGCGAAGGAGAAGCACGAGGGGCAGAAGCGGCAGAGCGGCGAGCCGTACATCACGCACCCGCTGGCCGTCGCGCAGATCCTCGCCGAGCTCGGCCTGGGCCCGCGCGCGATCGCCGCGGCCCTCCTGCACGACACCGTCGAGGACACCGGCTACGCGCTGACCGACCTGACCGCTGAATTCGGCGACGAGGTCGCGATGCTGGTCGACGGCGTCACCAAGCTCGACAAGGTCAAGTACGGCGAGAGTGCGCAGGCGGAGACGGTCCGCAAGATGATCGTGGCGATGTCGAAGGACATCCGCGTGCTGCTGATCAAGCTCGCCGACCGCCTGCACAACGCCCGCACGTGGGGCTTCGTACCGCCCGAGAAGGCGGCGAAGAAGGCGAAGGAGACGCTGGAGATCTATGCGCCTCTGGCCAACCGCCTCGGTATCCAGGCCATCAAGTCGGAGCTGGAAGACCTCTCGTTCGCGGTGCTGCACCCGAAGATCTACAACGAGATCCACAGCCTGATCGCCCAGCGCACACCGCAGCGGGAGAAGTACCTCGGCCAGGTGATCGAGGAGATCGACGAGGACCTGCGGGATCTGCGGATCCGTGGCAAGGTCGTCGGCCGGCCGAAGCAGCTCTACTCCGTGTACCAGAAGATGGTGATCCGGGGGCGCGAGTTCGACGACATCTACGACCTCATCGGCATCCGCGTGCTGGTGTCGTCCGTGCGCGACTGCTACGCCGTGCTCGGCGCGATCCACGCGCGCTGGACGCCGTTGCCCGGCCGCTTCAAGGACTACATCGCCACCCCGAAGTTCAACCTCTATCAGTCCCTGCACACGACCGTGATCGGCCCGGCCGGTCGCACGGTGGAGATCCAGATCCGCACGCACGAGATGCACCAGCAGGCGGAGTACGGCGTCGCGGCGCACTGGATGTACAAGGAGCGGATGAACGGCGGCGGCAAGGCCGAGGTCCGCGCCTCCGACACCGACATGGCGTGGCTCGCGCACATCTCCGACTGGCAGGCCGAGACCGCGGACCCCGGCGAGTTCCTCGACTCGCTGCGCTTCGAGATCGGAGCCAAGGAGGTCTACGTCTTCACGCCGAAGGGACGGGTCATCGGCCTTCCCGCCGGCGCGACGCCCGTCGACTTCGCCTACGCCGTGCACACCGAGATCGGCCATCGCACGATGGGCGCCAAGGTCAACGGCCGCCTCGTGCCGCTCGAGTCGGAGCTCAAGAGCGGCGACGTCGTCGAGGTGTTCACGTCGAAGAACCCCGACGCCGGCCCCAGCCAGGACTGGCTCGGCTTCGTCAAGAGCACGCGGGCGCGGAACAAGATCCGCGGCTGGTTCACGAAGGAGCGTCGCGAGGAGGCGATCGAGCAGGGCAAGGAGGCGATCGCCCGGGCGATGCGCCGACAGAACCTGCCGCTGCAGCGCCTGATGAACCAGGACTCGTTCACCGAGGTCGCGCATCAGCTGCACTACGAAGACGTGTCCGGGCTCTACGCGGCTGTCGGCGAGGGACACGTGTCCACGCAGTCCGTGCTCGAGAAGGTCACCGCCCTGGTGGCGGCGAACGACACGACGACCGGGGCGATCGATCTGCCGGGCAGCGTGCAGACCAGGGAGCCGCGCGGCGGCGACTCCGGGGTGCTCGTGCGCGGTGCGAACGACATCCTCGTCAAGCTCGCCAAGTGCTGCACCCCCGTGCCGGGCGACCCGATCGTGGGCTTCGTCACGCGGGGGAGCGGCGTCTCGGTCCACCGTGCCGACTGCGTCAACGTCAAGGCGCTGAGCGGCGAGCAGGACCGCTTCGTCGAGGTCTCCTGGGCACCGACGACCAAGAGCGTCTTCCGCGTGCAGATCCAGGTCGAGGCGCTCGACCGGTCCGGGCTCCTGTCGGATGTCACTCGAGTGCTGAGCGAGCACCACGTCAACATCCTGTCCGCCACGGTCAGCACGACCGATGAGCGCCTGGCGCTGAGCCGCTTCGTGTTCGAGATGGGCGACGCCGTGCACCTGGACCGCGTGCTGAACGCCGTGCGGCGCATCGACGCGGTGTACGACGTCTACCGCGTCACCTCGTCCTGAGCGCGACCCGCTCGAGGGCGGCGATGCCGACGCGGCTCCCCGGCACACGGCTGGTCCCGCGCAGCTCGACGAGGGCTTGTGCGGTCACCGCCGGGCAGGCGACGGCGAGGGCATCCATCCAGGGAAGCACGCGGGGGTCGCGATGCAGGCTCGTCGCCAGGTCGACCATCGTCCGCGCGGGCGTCGACACGGCGACGCCACCGATCACGACGACGTCCGCGGCGGCGAGCACGGTGTCGTGGAAGACCAGGCGGGCACTCGTACGCGGGCGCACGCGACGCTCGACGCACCGCTTCACGTGATGCACGGGCGGCGGTGCGTCTCCGGCGCCGTGGATCCATGCGGCGGTCGGGCCGCAGGCCGCGGCGCCGTCCTGCACGAGAGGCCCGATCGACGCGGCACGCACGTCCGCACCCTCGATGAGGTCGGCCGGGATGTACGCCTCGCCGAGGTCGACGACGTGGCCGTCGAGTCGAGCGGCGGCGAGCTCCGGCAGACTCAGCCGCGCGCCGGGCAGATACAGAAGAGCGGGATGCATCACGCCAGTGTGGCGCAGTGCATCCCGCTCCTGTGGCGGTCGTCGCGGGTTGTGGAAAGCGTCAGCCGCCCAGGGCGTTGAGCCAGGCGCGGCGGGCTTCGAGCGCGTCAGCCGCGGTCTGGGCGGCCTTGGTGTCGCCAGACTTCTCCGCGGCCGCCAGCTCGGCCTCGAGCTTCTCGATGGCCTCGTGCAGCTGCGAGCTCATGTCGTTCGCGCGCGCCTTGGTCTCGGGGTTGTTCTTCTTCCAGTCGACGTCCTCGCGGGCCTTGAGCGCCTGCTCGATCACCCGGAGCTTGTCGTCGAGAGCGCGCTCCTTCTCGCGCGGGAAGATGCGGCCGACCTCGTCCCACTCGCGCTGGATGCGGGTGAGCAGTGCCCGCGCACGCTTGATGTTCGACTCGTCGGCCACGGCCTTCGCCTGCTCCAGGAGAGCCTGCCGTGCCTCGATCCGGGGCGCGGAGTCTGCCTCTTCCGCGGCGGCCTGCTCAGCCCGCGCGGCGTACAGCGCATCGCCGGCCGCCTTGAACCGCGCCCAGAGCGCGTCGTCGGCCTTGCGCCCGGCACGGCCGGCGGCCTTCCACTCGTCGAGCAGGGTGCGGTACGCGGGGATGCCGTCGACGCCGCGGGGAGCGAGCGCCTCGGCGCGCTCGACCAGCCGCGACTTGGCGTCGCGTGCGGCCTTGTGCGTCTCGTCGAGCTCGGAGTAGAAGGCGCGCCGGTGCTTGTCGACCACCGAGCGGGCGTCACGGAACCGCTTCCAGAGCTGTTGCGACACGCTCTTCGACAGGCGCGGACCGTTCTGCTGCTGTGCCTGCCACGACTCGAACAGCTCGTTGAGCTCGGCCGTGACCTGCTTCCACTGCACCTTGCTGAGGTCGCGGGCGGCGATGGCCTCGGCGCGCTCCACCAGGGCCGTGCGCTCCGCGACCGCCTGCTCCACGAGCGCCCTGGCCTGCTGAGCCTCCTGCTCCGTCGCCTCCGAGAGCGAGGCGGTCAGGGCGTTCAGCCGGTCGCGCAGTCCCGCGAGGTCGCCGACCGCTGCGGCATCCGTCGCCTCGGCGATGAGGTGCGAGGCCTGCTTCGCGAGGTCGCTCGCCGAGGCGCCGCCGGCCTGATGGCGCTGCTCGAGCGCGTGCACCTTGAAGGCGATGTCGTCGTACTTGCGCACGAAGTAGGCGAGGGCCTCTTCCGGGGTGCCGTCGGGGTACTGGCCGACCACCCGCCACGACTCGCCCTCGCGGACCTCGACCGTGCCATCGTCGGAGACGCGACCCCATTCGAGCGCCGAGGCGGAGGGCGCGGGCGTCGCCGGTGCGGCGGGCGCGACCGCGGCGGGCGTCGGGGCCTTCCGGGGCATGGGCACGGCGGGCGGTGCGGGGATGGGCGGGGTCGGCTTCGAGGGCTCGGTGGCAGACACGGTGATTCTCCTTGCGCGGTCGGGCCGCGGGAGGCGGAAAGGACGAGGCTCAGCCTAGTACGACCCGCGCTGCGGGGTGAGGCCGAAGGCGCGTTATCGATTTGTGAGGAGAACGTTCGACGCGCGAAACACGCGACGTCATCTCCGGGTAACACGGCGCTCCTATCGTCGTCCCACGACGGTCCGCAGGTCGACAGGAGGTCCATGGACGACAGCGCATCCCGGAGGACGGAGGTCCTGATCGTCGGCGCGGGGCCCGCGGCGCACGCGTTCGTGGCGCACCTCCTGGGCGATCCCTGCGACGACGTTCGGGTCATGGTGATCGGCGACGAGGGGCGCCTGCCGTACGACCGCACCCGGTTGTATCGACTGGTCCGGGGGGACGACCCCGCTGACCTGGACCTCGACCGAGGGGTGTTCCGCGACGACCGCGTGCGCCTGATCCGGGATGATCGGGTGCGGAAGATCGACCGGAAGCTCCGCCGCGTCCGCACCCGCTCCGGACGCGTGTACATGTACGACGTGCTCGTCCTCGCGACCGGGCGGCACCCGGTTCGTCCGACGCTCGACGGGGCCGGACTGCCCGGGTGCTTCACGTTCCAGTCCGCCGCGGATGCGTCGGCGCTGCGGGCCCATGTGCACGCGCCGCGCGGCGAGCAGTGGCGGCGTCCGCGCGCGACGGTCGTCGGTGACGGGCCGGGCGGGTTCGCCGCCGCGCTCGCGCTCGCGGAGAGCGGAGTCGAGGTCGCGGTCGTGCACGAACGAGGGGACCACGCGGATCCGGGTCGTCGCACCTCGGCGGCAGTCGACGCACTCCTGCGGGAGCGCGGGATCGCGGTGCGGAGGTCGACGCGCGTCACCCGCATCGATGCGGACGAGTCCGGCGCGGTCGCGAGCATCGAATTCCACGACGGTTCCTTCGCCCGGACGGATGCGGTCGTGTTCGCGCCCGCGGTGCGCCCGCGTGACGAGCTCGCGCGGAACGCGGGGCTCACCGTGGTGCCGGGCGGCGGCGTGCTCGTCGACGCCGACGGTCGCACGAGTGATCCGCACATCCTGGCTGTGGGGAGCGTCGCTGTCGCGGCGGACGACGAGCCGGGCCCGCGGGCACCGGGCGGTGGCGGGCGCGTGGCGGACAGGATGCGGGAGGCCGTGGCGACGACACGGACGCGGTGGCTGACGACGATCGTGCGTGCGGGAGGCGTCGAGTTCACGGATCTCCGGTCGTCGCCGGACGGCGAAACCGTCGGAGTCGTCGTCCCCCTGGCGGACGCGCCGGGACGGATCGCGGGCGACCTCCTCCTCTCGGAGGACGGACGAGTCCTGCTCGGTGCGACGGTGATCGGCGACGAGGACCGGCTCGCGGCCCTCCGCGCGGCCGCGGATGACGGCGCCAGGGCGCGGGCGGTGTCCGAGCTGCTTCGCGAGCACGAGAGCGCTGTGACCTGCGGTCATGCGTTGCTCACGGGGCCATCCCCGGTCACGGCGGTGACGGAGCGACGAGAGCACGGCCTGAGCGGCCTCGCGGAGTTCCCCGAAAGCGCGGAGTGCGCGTTCTGCGCACGGGCGGTCGCGCGGCGCCTCATCGCGCGCGCCGGAGCGGTTGCGATCGGCTCAGGGCGACGGGGTGTCCCCGAGCGGGGCCCGGTCGGACGACCCCGTTCCAGGGAGACCGTGCTCGGCGTGACCCTCGCTGTCGCTGGCGAGCTGTCCGGCGCCCAGCTCGTCCTCATCGGACGGCTGGCGGACGAGCACGGGCTGCGGGTGCGGCCGTCCGATGGCGGAGTGCTGGAACTGCGTGGCGCATCCGCCGCAGAAGTCCCCGCCCTGCTGGGCAGGTTGCGTGCCGCCGGACTGGAGGCTGCCACGCGCGACGGGGGTGGACGTTTCGTCGAGGCGCGGACAACGGGATCCGTCACGCGGCGACGCGAGGAGAGTCCGGCATGAGCATTTCGACGAGCGTGGGCCGGCCGCTGACCGGGTGCCGGATAGCGATCGCCGATGACCCGTCTTCGGGTACTGCGCACGGAGCGGTGGCGTCGCCGACGCCGGTCGCCGTCGGTGCGCTTCTCGCCGCGGCGGGAGCCGAGGTCGTCCGCGTGCCGTCGGTACGCGCGGATCATTCCGTGCCGGCCGGTGTTCGACGGTCGGTGCACCGCGTCGCGACCGGGCGCATCGACGGCGTGCTGCTCTTCTCGGTCGAGGGCGCGCGTTCCTGGTGGGGCACCGTCGAGCGCCTCGGTCTGGGCGACGCGATCCGAGCCAGGGCGCGGGCGTCGCGTCTGCTGCTCGTCGCCTCGGGTGCGGAGGCGGCCCGGTCACTCGCCGATGCGGACATCCCCGCCACGACGGTCGACGGGGCGCTCCCGGACGACCTCGCACGCGCCGTCGTCGGGTTCTTCTCGGAGCAGGCGCCGATGCAGCGGACGGACGCCGGAGAGCTCGTCGTGCGCAGCGGCGGGGTGCTGCTCGATGAGCGCTTCCTCCCGCTCTCGGCGGGCGCCGCAGAAGTCCTGGAGGCACTGTTCCTCGCGGAGGGGCGGGTGCTCTCCCGGGAGGAGCTCGGGCGGATGCTCGCCGGACGACGACGCAGTGCACGGGCCGTGGAGGTGGCGGTCGCACGGCTGCGCGAGGCGCTGGGCGACGCGGAGCTGGTGCAGACGGTGGTGAAGCGCGGCTACCGTCTCGCTGTCGCCGATCGCTGAGCCGGCGCCGCGGGGTCAGTCCGCCGGTGTGTCCGTCGGAACGGGCGACGGGGAGGGAACGGGAGAGTCGGAGGGAAGGGGGGACTCGGACGGCACCGGGGAGTCGGAGGGGGAGATCGTGGGACTCGGAGTCGGTTCGGGGGCGGTCACCTGCGCGTGCACGACCTGGCTCCCGATCGCGGCGACGACGATGAGACCGCCGACGATCACCGCGACGGTGTTGTCGCGGCGACGGCGGCGGATCTGGTCCTCGTGCCAGCGCGTGCGCGCGGCATGCAGTCGTGCGCGCTCCGCCTCGGTGCGCGACTGTGCCTTCTTGGAACCGCGTGCCGCCATGCCCGATCTCTCCATCCCGACGCCCGTCCGCGGCGTCGCCTGAGAGCCTACCGTCGCCCACGGGCGGGTTCCGTCGCCACGGTGTCGGCGCCCGCCGTTAGCCTGGAGGGGTGACTTCTCCTGCCGCGCTGCTCTCCGGGCAGACGCCTCTCGCCGTGCGCATGCGCCCGGTCTCGCTCGATGAGGTCGCGGGACAGCGTCACCTGCTGCGGGCGGGATCCCCGATCGTGGCTCTCGCCGATCCCGAGGCGGCAGCGCCCGGGGCCGTGTCGATCATCCTGTGGGGGCCTCCCGGCACGGGGAAGACCACGCTGGCGCAGGCCATCGCGCGCTCCTCCGGTCGACGGTTCGTCGAGCTGTCGGCGATCACGGCCGGGGTGAAGGACGTGCGCGAGGTGATGCAGGAGGCGATCACGCAGCGTGACCTGTACGGCCAGACGACCATCCTCTTCCTCGACGAGATCCACCGCTTCACGAAGGCGCAGCAGGAT
>NZ_JBSHIM010000005.1:0-88694 GCF_053618975.1 Microbacterium sp. NPDC055599
CGCCCCCCCCACCGTCGCCGTGCTGGTGTTCGCCGCGGTCGCGTTCGGCGTGTGCGACGCGTTCTACGAGCCGTCGGCGGGCACCATCGCCCGGCAGCTCGCGCGCACGTCCGACCTGCCGTCGTACGGGGCCGCCGCGCAGACGGCCTCGCGACTCGGGACGATGGGCGGTGCCGCCGCCGGTGGCCTGGTGGTCGCGCACACCGGGCTGGTGGGCAGCGCCTCGGTCAACGCGCTCACGTTCACGGTCGTCCTGGCGTTCCTCGCCCTCTGGCTGCGCCCCCGGTTCCGCCTGGCGCGTGCCGCCCGGCAGTCGGCTCTGCGCGGCATCGGCTCCGGCTTCGCCCACCTGGCCGCGAACCGCACCACGCGCACCCTGGTGATCGCGCTGTCGGGGCTGAACCTCGCCGTGGGGCCGGCCGTGGGCATCGGTCTGGCGCTGCGTGCGCACGACGAGGGCTGGGGCGCCCAGGCCGTCGGACTGTTCGAGGCGCTACTGGGCCTCGGCGCCGCGCTCGGGGCGGTCTCGGTCGCGAAGTGGCGTCCGCGGCGCGAGGCCTACGGCGGATTCTGGGCGCTGGTCGTGCAGGGGGCGGGGATCGCGGCACTGGGCGTGGGACCGGCCTGGACGGTGGGAACGGCGGCTTTCGTGATCGGCGCCACCGCAGGGTTCGCCTCGGTGCTGCTGAGCGCGACGTTCTCCGCGACGGTCGACACCGCGTACCTCGGACGGATGGGCGCGCTCACCCGCCTCGGCGATGACTGCCTGATGCCGGCGGCGATGGCAGGATTCGGGGCGCTCGCCTCGGCGACCGCGGTCTGGGTGCCGTTCGCGGTGTTCGGCGGGGCGATGATGGCGCTCATGATCGTCCCCCTTCGCACGGCGGCTTTCCGCATCCTGTCGCTGCGACCCGCGGGATGAGCACCTGCCGCAGACGACGAAAGCCCTCCGGGCAAACCGGAGGGCTTTCGTCGTGTTGTGTGACCCCAGCGGGATTCGAACCCGCGTTACCGCCGTGAGAGGGCGGCGTACTAGGCCGCTATACGATGGGGCCGTCTGGCGGAGCGTTTCCGTCCCGCGACAACCGTTCAAGTATGGCACGGCCGTTCTCTGCGCGCCAAATCGGCGCCGCGTCCGCGCGACTCCCGGGCGTGGCGCGCCGTCGCGGTGATTGCCGCGACGGCCACGGAGCGGTTGACTCGTGTCATGCGCGTCTCCAAGTTCGAACATGCCGCCCTCCGTCTCGACCTCAACGGTCAGACCCTCCTGATCGATCCCGGCTCCTTCACCACGCCGCCCGACGACCTCAGCGGACTCGTGGGGGTCGTGCTGACCCACGAGCACCCCGACCACTGGACGCCGGAGCAGCTGGACCGGATCCTCCGTGCCGCGCCCGGCACCCCCGTCTACGGCCCGGAGGGGGTCGCCCGGGCGGCAGACGGCTACGACATCACGGTGGTCTCGCCCGGCGACACGATCGAGGTCGGACCGTTCACACTGCGGTTCTTCGGCGGCACCCACGCCGTGATCCACTCCTCGATCCCGACCATCGACAACGTCGGCGTGCTCGTGAACGACGAGCTCTACTACCCCGGCGACTCGTACGCGGTGCCCGAGGGCGTGGACGTGCAGACCCTGGCCGCACCGCTCGGCGGCCCGTGGCTCAAGATCGGCGAGGCGATGGACTACGTGCTCGCCGTCAAGCCGCGCCGGGCGTTCGGCACGCACGACATGACGCTGTCCGTGATCGGCAGGAACATGCACCGGCAGCGGCTGCAGTGGGCGACGGAACAGAACGGCGGCGAGTTCTTCGTGCTCGACCCCGGCGACACGCTCGACCTGTGAGCACCCCACCGCGGTCGGCCCCGCGACGGCTCCTGCCCCGCCCCACGGAGCGGCTCGTGTTCCGCGAGATGATCGACGACGACCTCGACGACCTCGCCGCGCTCCTCGGCGACCCCGCGGTGATGACCTACTATCCCGCACCGAAGACCCGCGCCGAGAGCGCCGCGTGGATCGCCCGCATGCGCGAGCGCTACGCGCAGGACGGGCACGGCCTGTGGACCCTGGAGACCCACGACGGCGCGTTCGTGGGTGACTGCGGTCTCACGTGGCAGTCGTCGAACGGGCAACCCGTGCTCGAGGTCGGCTACCACGTGCGCGCGGAGCTCCAGGGGCGCGGCTACGCCACGGAAGCCGCACGCGCCTGCGTCGAGCTCGTCGGGCGCGAGCTCGCGCCGACGCTGCTGACCGCGATCATCCACCCCGACAACACCGCGTCCCGCCGGGTCGCCGAGAAGCTCGGCATGCGCCACATCGACGACGACCGTGCGCACCCGTGGATCGTGCGCACGGTCATGGGGATGACCGTCGAGCCGATCTAGGCCTGGCCGGCGCGGACCCGGAGATCCCGCGCCAGGTGGTCGCGCTGCTCCACCACGAGGCGACGCAGCGCCGCCGGGGCGTCCGCGTTCGCGTCGAGCCACGCGTCGACGGGGTCGAGCGTGTCACCGGCCGGGAACAGCCCGATCACCAGGCGCTGCGCCAACTCGATGCTCCGCTCGCTCCACGCGTCGCGGATGCGGGAGAAGTACTCCGCGTCGAAATCGGAGATCAGGTCGCGACGGCCGCCCGCGCGGAACCCGGCGATCTCGGCGTCCAGGTGGTCGTTCGTCAGCGAGCGGTCATCCCAGGCAGCCGCCCAGGCCGCGGCGCGCACGGGCGCCTCCGGGCGCGACGCGCGGGCACGGCGGGCGGCCGTGCGTCCGTCGCCGGTGTCGTCCCGCTCCTCCTCCGCCGCGATGTCGGCACCGTCGGCGTGTCCGGTGGTGACGAGCGCGGTCAGCAGCTGCCACCGCAGGTCGGGATCGATCACGAGACCGTCCGGACCCCGGCCGTCGAGCATGTCGCGCAGGTCGGCGTGGTGCACATCGTCGAACGCCGAGGCCGTCGCCAGCGCGCGCGCCCACGACAGCTGCGCGTCACTTCCCGCCTCCGCGGCCTGCAGCGCCGACCAGGCGGCCTCCGTCCAGGCGCGCTGCTCCTCGACCCGGCGTTCGTCGGCCACGAAGTGGCGCACGGTGAACGCGGCGTTCTGGATCGCCGCCCCCAGCAGTCCGCCGTTCGGCTCGGCCGGGGCGTGAGCACGGGCGATGCGCAGGAAGCGTCCCGCATCGAGCTCACCGTCGCGGGTCGCGTTCCACAGCGACGACCACACCAGCGCCCGCGCCAGGGGGTCCTCGATGGCTGAGAGCGACTCCTCCGCGGTCGCCAGCGAGCGGTCGTCCATCCTCGCCTTCGCGTAGGTGAGGTCGTCGTCGTTCAGGAGCACGAGGTCCGCTTCGGGGACGTCGAGCTCGACCCGCTCGCCGGGAAGGTCGAGCTCCCGCTGCTCGCGGCGGACGATCCGACCGTCGACCCGGTCGTAGAAGCCGATGCGGAGCCGATGCGGACGGGTCCCGCTCTGCACGAGGGTGCGGCGGCCGTCGTCGTCCGCCTCGATCCACAGCGTCGAGACCCCGGTGGTCTGCAACCACGCCGCCGCCCAGTCGCTCATGTCGCGCCCGGACGCCTCGCTCAGCACCACGAGGAAATCGTCGAGCGTGGTGTTGCCGAAGGCGTTCGCCGCGAAGTAGCGTCGCGCGCCCTCGAAGAACGCCTCGTCGCCGACGTAGGCGACCAGCTGCTTCAGCACCGAGGCGCCCTTGGCGTACGTGATGCCGTCGAAGTTGAGCTTCGCCGCCTCGAGATCGGGGATGTCGGCCACGATCGGGTGCGTCGTCGGCAGCTGATCCTGCTGATAGGCCCACGACTTGCGCCGCATCGCGAACGTGACCCAGGCGTCGTGGAAGCGCGTCGCCACCGCGGACGCGTGCGAGCCCATGTAGTCGGCGAACGACTCCTTGAGCCACAGGTCGTCCCACCAGGTCATGGTCACGAGGTCGCCGAACCACATGTGAGCCATCTCGTGCAGGATCGTGTTGGCCCTGGCCGCCCGCTGTGCGTCGGTGGCGGCACCGCGCGAGAGGTAGGACTCGGTGAAGGTCACCAGCCCGGGGTTCTCCATCGCGCCGAGGTTGTACTCGGGTACGAAGAGCTGGTCGTACTTGCCCCAGGGGTACGGATAGGCGAAGGCCTCGGTGAAGAAGTCGAGCCCCTGCCGCGTGACCTCCAGGATCTCGTCCGACTCGAGGTGCTCGGCCAGCGAGCGTCGCACGAACAGTCCGAGGGCGATGCGCTGCTCGTCGCGCGTCCACTCCCCGACCACGCGGGTGTACGGTCCCGCAGCCACCGCGGTGATGTAGCTGGAGATCGGCAGCGTAGGGGCGAACTCCACGCGCTGCACGCCCACGCCGAGGTCCACATGGGCGGGCGACTGGTTGGACAGCACTTCCCACCCCGACGGCGCATCGACCACGAAGGTGTACTCGGCCTTGAGGTCGGGCTGCTCGAAGCACGCCATCACGCGGCGGGCGTCCGCCGGCTCGTACTGCGTGTACAGGTAGGTGCGGTCGTCGGCGGGGTCGTGGAAGCGGTGCAGCCCCTCCCCCGAGCGGCTGTAAGCGCCGACCGCCTCGACCCGCACCACGTTGGACGGTGCCAGACCGGTGATCGCGATCCGTGCTCCGTCGTAGTCGACCTCGCGCTCCTCGCCGTTCACCTCGACGCGGCGCACCTCCTCGCCGATGAAGTCGAGCCAGGTCGCGTCGGTCGTCGCGTCGAACTCCAGCGTGGTCGCGGTGGGGAATCCGGTGCGGGCCCGCTCCGGCGCTCCGGTCAGGTCGAGCTCGACGCGGATGCGGTGGAGGGTGACGGCCGCGGATCGCGCGGCGGTCTCCTCGCGGGTCAGGTTGGCGGTGTCCATCCTTCCATCCTGGCATCCTGGAGCCGTTCGCACGGCCTCGGCGAGGTTCAGACCTGGACGAGCCGATGCCCCCGGTTCCGCGGAGAGCCCCCGGGACGCGGCCTGCCGGGCCGACGCGACGGCCTCGTCGCCGCGCGACCGGGTCCCGGCCGCGGTACGCGGCGTCAAGACGCGCGCGCAGTGCTGGCCGGTGGTCGCGGCCGTGCTCACGCGGCTCGTGCCGCTGCTGATCGCCGCCCTCTGCTCGTCCCTCGCCGGTTGACCTTGCGGGAGGTCTCGGGACCGCCGAGGAGGCGACGGATCGCGGTCTCGGGGGTCACGTCGAGATCGAGGGTGCGTCCGCGCGCGTACTGCCGGAACACGCGCGGGTCGATGTAGCTGTTGCGGGCGACGGCAGTCGTGTTCCCGAGCGCGGTCGCTGCGGCCTGCACGGCCAGCCGCTCAGCCTGCGCGCGCTGACCCTTGCGGTCGAGGGCCCCGATGCGGGCGAGGGCGTCGGCGGCGATGATCGTGCCGTGCAGCGTGCGGAAGTCCTTCGCCGTGAAGCTCGCCCCCAACACGTCCTTGAGGTACGCGTTCACCTCCGCGGGGGTGATCTTCACACGCCTCCTCCCCTTGCGGTACGCGAGCAGGAACGCATTCGAGGCTCCCGCCGCGAAGTCCGTGAGCGCCTCCGCGAGGGCCTCGTCGGTGATCTCGATCGAGGCGGTGCGACCGCTCTTGGCAGGGAACGACAGTGCCACGTCGCGGCCGTCGAGGCGCACGTCGCGGCGCCTCAGCGTGGTCAGTCCGCGGCTGCCGTGACGCGCGAGGTACCGCTCGGATCCGATGCGCAGGGCGGCGTCGTCGAGCAGTCGGAACGCGATCGCGAGGGCCCTGTCCTTGGTCTGCCCCTCTTCGCGCAGCGCCCTGGTCACCTGCGCCCTCGCGCTCGGGAGCGCGGAGGCCAGATCGAGGGCGCGCACGAACTTCCGGCGGTCACGGGAGACGCGCCACAGCGGGTGGTAGAGGTACTGCTTGCGGTCGGCCTGGTCGATGCCGACGGCCTGGATGTGCGCGAGCGGGTCGGCCGCGATCCACACGTCGCGCCACGCGGGCGGGATGACCAGGTCGTTGATGCGCTCCCGGTCGGCCTCGGGCGCCGGTGCGCCGGTCGGGTCGACGTAGCGGAACCCGGAGCCCGACCGCTGTCGACGGAACCCCGGGTCGACGCCCGGCACCACCCTGATCAGCCGCGCCATCCCTGCTCCTCCCGCCGTCGTCGTTCCGGTCCCCTGAAGCCTGCCTCGGGTGCGACCGGACGAAAAGGGAGTGGCGCGTCACCCGGCCGAGGTGCTATCCGCTTGCGGATCCTTCGCGAAGACGGATCGCATGTGGTCGCTGGTGAGGAAGTCGGCGATGCCGATCATGATGAGGCTGAACACGATCTGCTCGGTCACCATCCACACCGGGTACAGCCCGGGGATAGCGGCCATGACGAGCGTGATGACCGGGAAGATCTGCGCGAAGAGGCGCAGGCGCTGGTAGGCCCAGCGCCAACCACGACGGGCCCGCCAGGCGAAGTAGAACAGGGTCGCCGTCATCGCCAGCACGATGAGCGTGCGCATCCACACGGCGAACGGCACCCTCTCGCCGTCGACGGCGAGGATCAGCGCGACGACGACGGCGCCGACCCCGAGCACCAGTTCCGCGACCAGCAGCCAGAGGATCCAGGTGAAGGCGCGCACGGTCTTCGGATGCGTGCGTCCGGCCTCGCTGATCGCGACGCCGGCCTGCCGCCCGCCGGCGATCCGATCGAGGCGGAGGAAGAGCGATTCGAGTGCCATGCTCCGGAGCCTAGACCGCGGCCTCGCCCGCGACCTCCTCCGTTCGATGGAGGGGGACGCCGTTCGCCTCCGAAGGCACCACGCGCTCGAGCACGAGAGCCAGCACGCCCACCGCCAGACTTCCGGCCACCATCACGCCGATGAACCAGCCCTGCGCCCCCGCGCCGAGCAGCAGACCGGCCACCAACGGCCCGGTGATCGCTCCACCCTGGAACGCCGCCGAGTTGATCGCGTTGTAGCGGCCCCGGGTGCGGTCGGTGGCGAGGTCGTTGTAGATCGCGGGCACCGTCGGCTGCAGCATCGTCTCCCCGAATGCGAACACCCCCATGAACGCGATCACCCCGATCGCGGCCGCGAGCGAGTCGGGCAGCAGCCCCGCAGCTCCGAGCGCGACCCAGGACAGGGCCCAGATGAGCGCCATCACCTGCATCACCCGCGTGCGACGCTTGCCGGAGATCAGCCGGAGCACCGCGAACTGCAGCAGCACGATCACCGCGGTGTTCACGGCGAAGGAGACGCCGACCACCTGTGTCGACACCTCTGCCACCTGTCGCGCGAACGCCGGGAAGCCGGCCTCCAGCTGTCCGTAGCCGATGAAGACGGAGAGGAAGGTGAGCAGCGTCAGCCACAGCACCGCGGGCCGGCGCACGATCTCGCGGTAGCCACCCGCCGTCTCGTCGGCCGGGCCGTGGTCGGGCTGCGTGCGCACACGTCGCAGCGGCCCGAGGAGCAGCGCGAGCGGGATGAGACTGGTCGCCGCGTCGATGAGGAAGATCGTGGTGAAGGTCGCGGAATCGTCGACGTTCACGAAGAACCCGCCGACGATGCCGCCGACGCCGATGCCCAGGTTCACGAGCGCGAAGTTCACGCCGAAGTACTGCTGGCGGAGCTCACCCTCGACCACCGAGGCGATCAGGGCGTTGAACCCCGGCCAGGAGACGCCGAAGTTCACGCCGATCAGCACCACGGCCACGGTGGCCACGGCAGGGTGCGTCGCGTACGCCAGGAGCGTGCACCCCGCGATCATCGCCAGCAGTCCCGTGATCAGCACGCGGCGGGCACCGAAGCGGTCGATGAGCGTGCCTCCCGGACCGGTCACGACGAGCCCGGTGATGGCGATCAGGCTCATCAGCGCGCCCGAGAGCCCCAGGTCGAACCCGCGGACCTCGTGCAGGTAGATGATCGTGAACGGCAACGTCATGCCCCGCCCGAGTGTCTGGATGGCGACGGTGGACAGCAGCCAGCGCCCCTCGGTGGGCAGCGCTTTCCAGAAGGAGCTCATTCCGATCACCTCGGTAGTGTTCCAGGGTCTTCCGACATCGGCCGCGCGGCCTGCCGATCCGGCGCCGAACCGATATTCTGCGACCATGCCGCTGTCATACGAGGAGTTCCGATCGTCCCTGCTGAGCGACGAGGGGCTGCAGGCCCTCGGCCTCCCGCTGACCGCCGCCGAGGCCCAGCGCGTGCAGGCCGACGACCAGGCGAGCCGCAGCTGGTACGACTACTGGCTCACCGTCAGCGGCCAGGCCACGCCGCCCGCCGCGACCGTCGCCGCGACGCTGCCCCTGGGCGGCCATGACCTCCCCACGTCCGCGCCGACCGCGTACCCCGCGGCGTACGGCGCGACCACCGAGGCGTACGCGACCGGCGCCGCTCCGTTCGCCACCCCGCCGCTCGACCCGAACGCCCCGCCCGCCGACGGCACCGGCCGCAAGAGTCGTGCGGGGCTCTGGATCGCGCTGTCGATCGTCGGCGCCCTGCTGCTCATCGCCGCGATCGTCACGGTCTACGCCGTGGTCACGGCGCGCCACTGGACCAAGGTCGACGTGCCGGAGAAGCCCGAGACCTTCCACAGCGAGGAGTACGAGACCGGCGCCTACCTCGTCGCCGACGACGGGGTGAGCCCGTGCTACGTCGACCAGGACTGGACCGACTGCATCGCCGCGATGGAGGCCCAGTACGCGGGGGCGTGCGCCGGCGTGGAACTGGTGCCGACCGCGGCCGACCTGTGCGCACAGCACCGCGCCGAGATCGACCGGATGATCGCGGAGGATGTCGACGGCACGTACGTCGCCTCCCTGGGCGACTTCGGACACCTCACCCGCACGCCGGAGACCGCGACCCGCCAGGTATCCAACGACGACTACGAGCCCGCCGTGACCCACGAGGCCGTCTGCTACCTGGGCTTCCTCGGGGAGTGCGAGTAGCCGCGACCCCGGTTCGGTCGCGCTGACGTCCTCATATGTGGACACCCCGACAGATCTGACGTACCCTCACTCCGTCGGGGCGGCCCTCGCTCCCGGGTCACTGAGGAGCACTGATGCACGCCTTCTATCGCGAAGCCCGCCGCGTCGCGGCTTCCGTCCTCGCCGGAGCGCAGCTCTACTTCGCGGTCTGGAACGCGGCGAACCACCACGGCGTCGCCGCCGTGCTGACCACCGGGGCACCACTGATCGCCGCGGCGCTGCTCCTGGCCGCCGTCTTCGTCAGGAAGCGCGGCCCCCTCGACATCCTCGCCTTTTTGGTGTCCGCACTTGCCGCCGCGGTGTGCTGGGGCGCCTCGACGGTCACGCCCGACATCCTGACCTATCTCCCCGCCGTCGCCGCATCGATCGCGTTCGCCACCATCGCCCTGGTGCTCCGCGCGGAGCGGACGGGCCCGCCGGCGAAGACGCCGTAGCGTGCCCGCCCTCGCCCGAGAACGACAGAAGCCCGGAGCCGCATTCCTGCGGATTTCCGGGCTTCTGTGAGTGCTGGGGTACCTGGACTCGAACCAAGAACAACTGAACCAGAATCAGCCGTGTTGCCAATTACACCATACCCCAAGGGCGAAACCGGAGCCTCGCACCGAGAGTCAAGCTTACCCGAGCGGCGACCGATCGCCAAAACCACCGGCGTGTGCCGCCGCTCGGGCGCGTCGCGGCTCAGTCGGCCAGGAACGCGGCCAGGGCGCGCAGTCGCCGCAGCGACTCGTCCTTGCCGAGCAGCTCCATCGACTCGAACAGCGGCGGCGAGACGCGGCGCCCCGTGATGGCGACGCGCGGCGGCCCGTAGGCCACACGCGGCTTGAGCCCGAGCTCGTCCACGAGCGCCGTCGACAGGGCCTCCTGGACGTTCTCCGGGGTGAAGTCCTGCACGGGCTCGAGCGCGGTGACGCAGGCCTCGAGCACCTCCGCGGCGTTCGCCGGCAGACCCTTGAGGGCGTCCGCGTCGTACGACACCTCGTCGCGGAACAGGAAGCCGAGCATGCCCGGAACCTCGCCCAGCAGCTGCACCCGCTCCTGCACGAGCGGCGCGGCACGGAACGCCAGCACGAGCTGCTCGTGGGTCGGCTCGTCGAAGAGCCCGGCAGCCGCGAGGTACGGCACCGAGCGCTCGGCGAAGTCCTTCACATCGAGCATGCGGATGTGGTCGCCGTTGATCGACTCCGCCTTCTTCTGGTCGAAGCGGGCCGGATTCGGGTTCACGTTCTCGATGTCGAACGCGGCGATGAACTCGTCGAGCGAGAACACGTCACGGTCGGGGCCGATCGACCAGCCCAGCAGCGCCAGGTAGTTCAGCAGCCCCTCGTGGATGAAGCCGCGCTCCCGGTGCAGGAAGAGGTCGGCCTGGGGGTCGCGCTTGGAGAGCTTCTTCGTGCCCGTCTCCCCCAGCACCAGCGGCATGTGCGCGAAGCGCGGGACGAAGGTCGTCACCCCGGCGTCGATCAGCGCGGCGTAGAGCGACAGCTGACGGGCGGTGGAGGGCATGAGGTCCTCGCCGCGCAGCACGTGGGTGATGCCCATCAGCGCATCGTCGACCGGGTTCACGAAGGTGTACAGCGGCACGCCGTTCGGACGCACGACCACGAAGTCGGGGAACGATCCGGCCGGGAAGGTGACCTCGCCGCGGATGAGGTCCACGTACGTGAGGTCCTCGTCCGGCACCCGCAGGCGCAGGGCCGGCTGGCGACCCTCGGCGCGGAACGCCGCCTTCTGCTCGTCCGTGAGGTCGCGGTCGAAGTTGTCGTAGCCGAGCTGCTTCGCCCGACCGTTGGCCTCGTTGCGGGCGTCGATCTCCTCCGCCGTCGAGTAGCTCTCGTAGAGCGCGCCCGTCGCGACCAGCTTGTCGATCACCCCGCGATAGATGTCGTGCCGCTCGGACTGGCGGTACGGCGCGTGGGGGCCGCCCACCTCGACGCCCTCGTCCCAGTCGATCTCGAGCCAGGTGAGCGCGTCGACCAGCTGACGGAAGCTCTCCTCGCTGTCCCGCGCGGCGTCGGTGTCCTCGATGCGGAACACCATCTTCCCGCCGTTGTGGCGCGCGTACGCCCAGTTGTACAGAGCCGTGCGGACCATGCCGACGTGCGGCAGCCCCGTCGGAGAGGGGCAGAAGCGGACGCGGATGTCGGCGCCGCTGGCGGTCGTGGTGAGGGGGTGAGGAGTAGCCATAGCCTTTCGATTCTACGGGTGCGCGGGGCTCAGCCCGCGGCGCTCGCTCAGCCTCCTGGGCAGTCGCAGTCGCCTCCGCTGTGGCACTGGCAGATCGGTGGCGGGTAGTCCGCCGCCGTCACCGACTCCCGAACGTCGAGGTCCCTGAATGGGACGACCTCGTCGTACCTGTCCGCGTCCGGGATGTCTCCGCACACGGCATCCTCCGCACGGATCTCGGCGGCGGCCTGCGGGAAGACGAAGTCGACGCACGTCGCGGCGCTCGCCTGCTGATACCAGTGCCCGCCGCCGGTCGTCGCACCGCCGCCCACGACGAGAGTGAGGGTCACGGTGTCCTCGGCGTCGTCGAGGGCCACCAGGGTGTACAGACCGGATCCGTCGTCGGCACCCTCACGCGCGTCGTGGACGAAGCCGAGTCCGGCGACGGCCGCTTCCGGGTCGCTGACGATCTGGTCGCGGTGCTCCCACAACGAGTCCTGCGCGTCTTCCACGGACTCGGCGAGGCTGTCCCTCACCAGCGTCCCGATGCTCGGTGCACATCCGGTGAGAGCGCCGGCGATGACGACGAGCGCAGCGCCTGCGGCGACTCGTCCGGCCTGGGAGGACATGGCTCGACCGTAGCGCAGCGCACACTGCCTCCGGGTGACCTCAGCGGATGGCGCGCAGGCCAACCGCGGTGTGACGACTCCCCCGCGGTCCGTTACCGCGCATCGGTCCGCGCGAGTGGCGAGAGCACCACGATCGCGAGGACGAGCACCGAGGCGGCGATCCCGAGGCCCGCGTACTGGAAGTTCGACAGCACGATGCCCGCGAGCACGGAACCGGCGGCGGCCGAGAGGCTCATGAGCGAGTCGCTGCGACCCTGGCGGCGCGTGCGCAGCTCGGGAGCGGACGCCTCGGTCAGGAGGGCGGCGCCCGCCACGGTCGCCGCGCTCCAGCCCAGGCCGAGCAGGATGAGCGCGACCATCACACCCCACGCCTCGGTCCCCGTGAACACCGCGAACGCCAGCGCGCCGCCCAGGAGCACCTGCCCCAGCAGCACCACGCGCAGCCGCCCCCACCGGTCGGCCAGCACACCGAACACGGGCGACAGCGCGTACATGCCCCCGACGTGCAGCGCGATCGTGATCCCCACCAGGGCCGAGACGTCGGCCGGAGTCGCCGCAGCGCCGTGCGCGCCGTGCGCCATGTGCGACAGGTGCACCGGGGTCATCGCCATGACCGACGCCATCACCACGTGCGAACCGGCGATGGCGAAGATGGCGTAGCGCGCGACCCGCGGACGGTCCACCGCCGTCGTCCCGGTCGCCGCAGCAGCCTGCGTCGCGAGGCGCTGCGCCGCGAGGAGCGGATCCGGGCGCAGCGCCACGAGGTAGAGCACGAGCGCGGCAGACTGCGCCACGAACGAGAACACGTACGACCCGGTCTGCGGCGGCATCCCGATCGCATGGCCGACGACCTCGCCGGGGCCGAGCAGCAGCGGTCCCGCGACGCCGCCGATCGTCGTCGACCACACCACGATGGAGAGGTCGCGGCCGCGGTGCTGCGGGGCGGCGAGGTCGGTCGCGGCGAACCGCGACTGCAAGTTGCCCGCGTTGCCTGCGCCGATCAACAGGATGCCGACGAGGAGCAGCGGGAACACCCGGACCGACGCGGCGAGGATCACCACGGCGATGCCGACCAGGGCGAAGAGGTTGCCGAGCGTGAGCGCGCGGCGTCGACCGAGCCGTGCCGCCAGCCGAGCGAGCGGGATCGCGCACAGTGCCGCGCCGAGCGTGACGGAGGCGGTCGCCAGCCCGGAGAGCGCGTCGCTGCCGGAGATGTCGGCCGCGAGCAGAGCACCGAGCGAGACGGTCGCCCCGAACGCGATGCCCCCCAGGACCTGCCCGAGCGACAGCACGAGGACGGTGCGCCGCTGCACCGCCGTCTGCTGCGCCGCCGTCAGGGCGCCGGAGGTCATGTCGCGGGAACGGCGTCGCGCGCGGTGTTGCGGAGGATGCCGAGGCCGGAGATCTCCACCTCGACGACGTCGCCCGCCGTGAACGTGCCGACACCCGCCGGGGTCCCCGTCATGATCACGTCACCGGGGAGAAGGGTGAAGACGGCCGAGGCGTACGCGATGATGTCCGCCACCGAGTGGATCATGTCGGTGAGCGGCGCGTGCTGCCGCACCTCGCCGTTGACCCTGGTCTCGATGGTCGCCGTCGACGCGTCGAAGTCGGTCTCGATCACGGGGCCGAGCGGGCAGAAGGTGTCGAAGCCCTTCGCCCGGGACCACTGTCCGTCCTTGCGCTGCAGGTCGCGAGCGGTGACGTCGTTGCCGATCGTGTAGCCGAGCACGTAGTCGAGGGCGTTCTCCGCCGTGACGTTCTTGGCGATCTTGCCGATCACGACCACCAGCTCACCCTCGTACTCGGTGCGCTCGGACAGGGCGGTGGGACGCACGATCGCGTCGTCCGGGCCGATGACGGCCGTGTTCGGCTTGAGGAACAGCAGCGGCTCCTCGGGCGCGACCCCGCCCATCTCGGCGGCGTGGTCATGGTAGTTCTTGCCGACGCACACGACCTTGGAGCGCGGGATCACGGGCGCGAGGAGCTTCGCCTCGGTGAGCGGCACCCGGTCGCCGGTGGTCTCGTACCCGGCGAACATCGGGTCCCCGGCCAGCACGACGAGCTCGCGCTCGTCGATGATCCCGTACATGATGGCGTCGTCGTGGCTGAACCGGGCGATCTTCATGCGTCCAGCCTAGCGACGACGAAGACCCCGGACCGGGCGAGCCGGCGCGGGGTCTTCGGAGGTGGGGATCAGGCGTCGAGGCGCACGAGCCAGCCGTGCTTGTCCTCGCGGCGGCCGTACTGGATGTCGGTCAGCTCCTCGCGCAGCGACAGCGCCAGCTCGCCGAGCGGCTGCGGCTCGTCGAAGCCGTCGCCGACCAGCGCACCGATCGGGGTGACGACAGCGGCCGTGCCGCATGCGAACACCTCGACGATGTCGCCCGAGGCGACGCCCTGACGCCACTCGTCGATCGAGATCGGTCGCTTCTCGACCGTGTAGCCGCGGTCTTCCGCGAGCTGCAGCAGCGAGTCGCGCGTGATGCCCTCGAGGATGCTGTCGGACTCCGGGGTGACGACGCGGCCGTCCTTGAAGACGAACACGACGTTCATGCCGCCGAGCTCCTCGACGTCGCGCTTCTCGTTGAGGAACACGACCTGGTCGCAGCCCTTGGCGGCGGCCTCGGCCTGCGGGAGGAGGCTCGAGGCGTAGTTGCCGCCCGTCTTCGCCTTCCCGGTGCCGCCCTTGCCCGCGCGGGCGTAGTCCTCCGAGAGCCAGATGCGCACCGGCTTCACCCCGCCGCTGAAGTACGCCCCGGCGGGGCTCGCGATCACGTAGTACGCGACCTTCTGCGCCGCCCGCACCCCGAGGAACGCCTCCTTGGCGAACATGAACGGCCGCAGGTACAGGCTCTGGTCGGCGCCCGACGGCACCCAGCGACCGTCGACGGCGATCAGCTCGCGCAGCGACTGGATGAAGTACTCGGTGGGCAGCTCCGGAAGCGCCAGACGGCGCGCGCTCGCCTGCAGGCGGGCGGCGTTGCGGTCGGGCCGGAAGGTGTGGATGGATCCGTCGGCGTGACGGTAGGCCTTGATGCCCTCGAAGATCTCCTGCGCATAGTGCAGAACCGACGCGGCGGGGTCGAGCGGGATCGGGCCGTAGGGCTGCACGCGCGGACGGTGCCAGCCGCCCTTGGCCGACCAGCAGATGTCGACCATGTGGTCGGTGAAGACGACCCCGAACCCGGGGTTCTCCAGCACCTCGGCGAGCCGCGTCGGGCTCGCGGCGTTCAGGTTCTTCGTCACGGCGAACTCCAGGGGAGCCACGCTCGTCTCGGCGTCGATCGTCGTCATGTCGTCATCCAATCCTCGTGGGTGGGCGCATCCTCGCGCCCTGTCAGCCTACGCCCGCCGTTCAGAGGCGGGCAGTGATCGCGGAGCCGATCTCCGCGGTGGTGCGGGCACCGCTGCGCGCGGCGATGTCCGCCTCGACCGCGGCGCTCACACGCGCCGACTCGGCCGCGAAGCCGAGGTGGTCGAGCAGCAGCGCGATCGAGAGGATCGCGGCGGTCGGGTCGGCCTTCTGCTGACCCGCGATGTCCGGAGCCGAGCCGTGCACGGGCTCGAACATCGACGGGAAGGCGCCGTCGGGGTTGATGTTCCCCGAGGCTGCGAGGCCGATGCCGCCCGTGACGGCGCCGGCGAGGTCGGTGAGGATGTCACCGAAGAGATTGTCCGTCACGATCACGTCGAAACGCGAGGGGTCCGTGACCAGGAAGATGGTGGCGGCGTCGACGTGCAGATAGTCGACGGTCACATCGGGGTGTTCGGCGGCGACCTCGTTCACGATGCGCTGCCAGATGGCGCCCGCGTGCACGAGCACGTTGGTCTTGTGCACGAGGGTGAGCTTCCGGCGGCGGCGCTTGGCGAGGCCGAACGCGTAGCGCACCACGCGCTCCACACCGAAGGCGGTGTTGACCGAGGTCTCGTTGGCGACCTCCTGCGGCGTGCCGACGCGGATCGCGCCGCCGTTGCCGACGTAGGGTCCCTCGGTGCCCTCCCGCACCACGACGAAGTCGACCTCCCCGGGGTCGGCGAGCGGACCAGGGGCACCCGGGAAGAGCTTCGACGGGCGCAGGTTCACGTAATGGTCGAGCGTGAAGCGGAGCTTCAGCAGCAGGCCACGCTCGATGTTCGCGTTCTTCAGGCGCGGGTCGCCCGGCGTGCCTCCGACCGCGCCGAGCAGGATCGCGTCGTGCGCCGAGATCGCCGCCAGGTCGTCGTCGGTGAGCGTGTCGCCGGTCTCGAGGAACCGGCCGGCTCCGAGCGAGAAGCGGGTCTTGTCGAACGTCACGTCGCTGTCTGCGGTGACGGCGTCGAGCACCTTCTCCGCCTCCGCGATGACCTCGGGACCGATGCCGTCACCGGGGATGACGGCCAGCTTCACGACACGCGACATGAGACTCCTTGCGCACTGCACGGGGGTGGACCGGCCGCGGCGCGACCGCGGGTCGTACAGGCCGGTCCCCCCCAGCGTAGTGGTCAGTGCGTGGGTGCCTTGCGCAGTGTGACGGCGGCGATCACCGCGGCGACGACCACGAGCCCGGCGCCGATCAGCGAGGTCACCGTCACCCCGGAGCCGAACGCGTCGGCGGCGGCCTGCCACAGCGCGTCTCCGAGCTGCGACGGGAGCTGCTGCGCCGCGGTGTACGCGCCGGCCAGCGTCTCCTGCGCCGCATGCGCGACGTCGGCGGGCAGCCCCTCCGGAAGCACGAGCGCTCCGCGGTAGAACGCCGTGATGAGGCCGCCCAGGATGGCGGTGCCGAGCACGGCGCCGAGCTCGTACGCGGTCTCGGACACGGCGCTGGCCGCGCCGGCCTTCGCGGCCGGAGCGCTGGAGAGGATGAGCTCGTTCGAGATCGTCTCCGCGGCACCGATGCCGATGCCGAGCACCGCGAACGCGAGGATCAGCGGCACGACACCGTGGTCGTGCGTCGTCATCGCCACGATCAGGTAGCCGACCACGGAGAAGACCAGCGCCGCGGGAATCAGCACGTGCGGCGGCACGCGACGCGAGATCGGCACGACCGTGAGGCCGGCCACGATCATCGCCGCCATGCCGGGCACGAGTGCGAGCCCGGCCATCATCGGCGAGAGCCCGAGCACGAGCTGCACGTGCTGCGACACGAAGTAGAGGAAGCCCACCAGGGCGACCACGCTGAGCAGGTTCACCAGGATCGCCCCGGAGAAGGAGCCCCTTCGGAACAGCGCCATGTCGAGCATCGGGACGTCGGAGCGGAGCTGACGCCGCACGAACAGCGCGCCCATCAGAAGGCCGAGCACGGCCCATCCCCCCGCGTACAGCGAGGGCCCGTCCACCGCGAACGACTTGATCGCGTAGACGACCGGGATCATCGCCGCCATCGACAGGGCGATGCTCAGCGGGTCGATGCGACCGGGGTGCGGGTCGCGGCTCTCGGGAACCAGCAGCGGTGCGCCGATCAGCAGCGGGATCAGCACCGGTACAGCGAGGAGGAACACCGAGCCCCACGCGAAGTGCTCGAGCAGGAACCCGCCGACGATCGGCCCCAGGGCCGCACCGGCGGAGAACGCGGACGCCCAGACCGCGATCGCCGTGCGTCGCTGATCGCGGTTCTGGAAGATCGAGCGCAGGAGCGACAGCGTGGAGGGCATGAGCATCGCACCGAAGAAGCCGAGCAGGGCGCGGGCGGCGATGAGGAGACCGGCCGTCGGAGCGAACGCGGCGAGGGCCGAGACCACGGCGAACCCCGTGGCTCCGATGAGCAGCAGCTTCCTCCGCCCGAACCGATCACCGAGCGTGCCCATGGTCACCAGCAGTCCGGCCAGCACGAGCGGGTACACGTCGATGATCCACAGCTGCTCGGCACCGGTAGGTGCGAGCGAGATCGAGATCTCGGGCAGGGCGAAGCTCAGCACCGTGTTGTCGACCGACACCAGCAGCACGGGGAGCATGAGGACGACGAGCGCCGCCCACCCTCTGGCGCCGACGCGCGGGGCTTCCGTCTCTGTCGTCGGGGTCGACGCAGTACGGCTCATGGAACACCTCTCAGACTCTCGGCGGCTCCGTTAGTGAACCGTCCGGCTGGTATAGTAACAGAGACCGGCCTCCCGTTTCCGAACAGAGGATGAACGATGCCCCGACCTCCCCTCGCCCGCGAGAAGGTTCTCGACGCCTTCGAGGCGATCCTCATCGACGAGGGCGAGCGCGCGGCCACGCTCGACGCGACGGCCAAGGCCGCGGGCGTCTCCAAAGGCGGGCTGCTGTACCACTTCCACTCCAAGGACGACCTCGAGGCCGGCCTCGTGGAGCGGCTCGACCACCTCACCACCCTCGACCTGGAGCGCATGAACGCGGCGGAGGAGGGCCCGGTCGCCTACTACGTCCGCACGTCGGTCATGGAGGACGACGCCCTCGACCGCGCCCTGATCGCCACGACCCGCCTCGCCCAGGGCGGCTCGGCCCGCGCGGCCGACATGCTCCGCGAGACCCGGCGCCGCTGGGCCGACACCATCCGCCCGCACGTGCGCGACACCGCCAGCCTCGACCTGGTGATGCTGGTCAGCGACGGGCTCTACTTCAACAACTCGCTCGACGTGCACGGACCCGAGCGGCTCGTCCCCCGCAGCGATGAGCTCGCCGACCTGATCGCCCTGGTCCTGCGCGCGACCGCCTGACTCGCGAACCGAAGAGGGGCGGGAGCGTCACGCTCCCGCCCCTCTTCCGTGGTGCTGCGGCTCAGACCTCGGTGATCTCGATCTGCCGGAACAGGTCGGCGTCGATCGCGTCGCGCACGTCGTCGAGCAGTTCCTCCGACACGGGCGAGTCCAGCGTCAGCACGCTGAGCGCCTGGTCGCCGGCCGCGCGGCGCGCGATCTGCATGCCCGCGATGTTGATGCCCGCCTCACCGAACTTCTGGCCGTACACGGCCACGATGCCCGGACGGTCGGTGTAGAGCATGACGACGTGGTGCTTCTCGATCGGCAGCTCCAGCGCGTGGTCGTTGATGCCGACGAGCTTCTCCGCCTGCTTCGGACCGGTCAGCGTGCCGGACACCGAGAGCTGCGAACCGTCGGACAGGGCCCCCGTCAAGGTGATGACGTTGCGGTACTCCTCGCTCACGTCGTCCTTGAGCAGGCGGACCGCGATCCCCCGCTGCTCGGCGAGGAGCGGAGCGTTCACGTACGACACGGTCTCGCTGACGATGTTCGTGAACACGCCCTTGAGCGCCGCGAGCTTGAGCACGCTGACGTCGTAGTCGTTGAGCTCGCCGTGCACCTCGACGTCGAGGCTCGTGAGCGGCGAGGTCGCGAGGGCCGCGAAGATCTGGCCCAGCTTCTCCACGAGCGAGATCCCGGGACGCACATACGGGTCGATCACGCCGCCGGCCACGTTGACCGCGTCGGGCACCAGGTCGCCGCCCAGCGCGAGTCGCACCGAGCGGGCGACCGAGACACCGGCCTTCTCCTGCGCCTCCTCCGTGCTCGCACCGAGGTGCGGCGTGACGACCACGTTCGGCAGGTCGAGCAGCGGACGGGCACTGCCGCCCTCCGCCGGCGGCTCAGACGTGAAGACGTCGAGACCGGCACCGGCGATCTCTCCAGCGACGAGCGCCTCGTGCAGCGCCTCCTCGTCGATCAGCCCGCCGCGCGCGACGTTGACGACGAAGGCGGTCGGCTTCATCGCCGCGAACTGCTCCGCGCCGATCATGCCCGTGGTCTCCGGAGTCTTGGGCATGTGGATCGTCAGGAAGTCGGACTCCGCCACCAGCTCGTCGAGCGACAGGAGCTGCACGCCGAGCTGCTGGGCGCGGGCGGACGTGACGTAGGGGTCGTACGCGACGACGCGCATGTCGAACGCCGCGAGGCGGGCGGCGACGAGCGCGCCGATACGTCCGAGCCCCACGATGCCGACCGTCTTCTCGAAGAGCTCGGCGCCCGTGAACGAGCTGCGCTTCCACTGCCCGGCGGCGAGCGAGGCGTGCGCGGCCGGGATGCGCCGAGCGAGGCTGAGGATGTGACCGACCGTGAGCTCGGCGGCCGAGACGATGTTCGACGTCGGAGCGTTCACGACCATGACGCCCGCCGTCGTCGCGGCCTTGATGTCGACGTTGTCGAGGCCCACGCCCGCACGCGCGACGACCTTCAGCTTCGGCGCGTGCGCCAGCGCCTCCTCGTCGATGCGGGTCGCCGAGCGGATGAGCACCGCGTCGGCCTCGGCCAGCGCGGCGAACAGGGCCTCGCGGTCGGTGCCGTCGACGTGGCGGACGTCGAAGTCGGGGCCGAGCGCCTCGATCGTGGCGGGAGAGAGTACTTCGGCGATGAGCACGACGGGCTTCGGCACAGTGGATCCTTCGGGGCAGCGCGACAGGCGGGAGGGGCCGATGCGCCGCACACCGTCGGGGGCGCGATCGCGACAACTCTACCCGAGCCGCCATGCCGCTCCGTGCCGTGTGACGCCGCGCAGTCCAGCTCGACCGGTGGCGTCCGGGTCAGGCGCTGGGGAGCGTGAGGCTGAGCGCGAGCAGACTCATCCAGAAGACGGCGACGATGCCCAGCCCCGCGAGGAACACGAGGGCGAGCTCGCCCACGCGCCGGCGACGCCCGATCGCAGAGGCGAAGCCGAACACGATCAGGGGGAAGACGACACCGAACAGCAGCACGGCCCAGCCCGCACCCGTCAGACCGGTCTGCGCCATCGTGATCAGATGCGCGACCGCGTTCCACACCGCGTAGGCGTAGAACAGCCCGGCGAGGACGATGACGGTGCCGGCGAGCCAGCGCGGCGATCCGGACGACACCGCCGATGCGTTCTCCGACGAGCTCATGATCCGACCACCCCCACCGTCACGAACGGCCACGGCACCAGGAGCACGACCCCGGCGAGCAGCAGGGCGACCCGCACCCACGCGGCCCTCCCCCGCGTGAGGACCCACGTCGCGAGGAACCACAGCGCGGGCGCCGCGATCGCGAGCACGAACCAGGGCAGGAACATCGCGTCGGCGACCAGGAACGAGGCGAGCGGTTGCAGCCGCAGCCCACCGACGACCCAACCGACCGAATAGAGGAGATACACCCCGCCGACCACCCCGACGAGCAGGAGCATCGCATTGCTGAGTCCCGCCGGCGCCTCGTCGTCGTCGGCGGCGACGGACGCCGCGGGCGCCGACGGCGGTGCCGCCTCGGTGGGCGGTGGAGACGCGGGGGGTCGCGTCGTGGGCGCGACCGCGGCGCTCTCCGTGGTCGTGGCGTGGTGAAGAGGCGGCTCGACGGGCGGGGCCGCGTTCTCACGTCGCCGCGGGCGACCGGTGCGATGCGACGCCGTGTCGTCGTCGCCCTCCCAGCTCAGGGCGTCGTCGGAGTCGGAGGTCATGCCTCCAGCGTAGGACACCCCGTCCACTAGGATCTTGCGTGCCCTGGCCGGTGCGGTCGGGCCTTCGGGGGAAGGGATCAACGTGGCCGAGAGCGACGACAGGAACGCCGGCACGGACAGGAACACCGCCGCGAGCACGGAGCCACCGGCGGGGTGGACGCCGAGCGCCGCGGCGAAGACGACGGCGATGCGCTTCCGCTGGATCGCGGGCGCGCTGTGGGCCCTCGCGATCATCGGCGAGGGCGTCGGGATCTTCTGGCTGCTCCGCCAGCGCGTCTACGTCGGCGAGGACGGCACGCTCGTGCGCGACCCCGACACGGGTCTGCTGGAGGAGCAGGGCGTCACGGCACAGTTCCCGCAGTGGGCGTTCATCGCCCTGCTCGTGCTGCTCGTCGTGATCGCGGCCCTGTCGATCACGGGCTCCGTGCTCTGGAAGAAGGCGAACCGGCTCGATCCCGCGCGGAAGGCGGACAAGACCCGCTTCTTCGTGCAGAACCAGCTCGGCGCGATCATCGCGATCGTCGCCTTCCTCCCGCTCGTGATCCTGATCTTCCTGAACAAGGACATGGACAAGGGGCAGAAGACGACGGCCGGCATCGTCGGCGTCGTCCTGGCCGCACTGGCCGTGTTCGTCGGCGTGGACTTCGCCCCGCCGTCGGTCGAGCAGTACACGGCCGACCAGTCGACCGTGATCCAGCTGCTCGGCAAGGACGAGGTGGTCTGGGTCGACGGCGGCAAGGTCTATCACGTGTGCGACGAGGTGCCCGCGATCCAGACGGGCAGTGAGATCCGCACCGGCACGACGGCGCAGGCGATCGAGGCGGGCAAGATCCGCCTCACGCTGCAGTTCGCCTCGGAGCTGCGCACGTGCGGCCTCGCGGTGCCGGAGAACGCGGACGAGATCACGGAGGCGCTGCGCGCGATCCAGGACGGCGCAGTGGACACGCCGCTGCCCGCGCCGGTGTGGGCGGACCCGGCGGATGCGCCCATCCAGATCGAGGACGCCCCGGCCAACGTGGGCTGACGCTCAGTCGCGCCCGAGCGCCTCGACCAGTCGCTCCTCCGCGGACGCGAGGTGCGCCCGCAGCAGCTCGGCCGCTTCGTCCTCCGCACCCGCGGCGACGGCATCGAGCATCTCCCGATGCTGTGCTGCGATCTCCTCCGCGTTCAGCAGGCGCCGCCCCTGCACCTGCGCCATGCACAACCGGACCTCGTCGAGCACGCTCCGGTACATCCGTCCGGTCCGCTCGCTGTGCAGCGCATCGATCAGCGCCGTATGGAAGCGCAGATCGGGGTCCACGGTCGCCGGGTCGGGCCCCGGTCCCATCGTGAGCAGCTCCGCGTTCGCCTCGACCGCGGCGGCGGGCACTCTGCGCGCCCGTGCCAGCTCCCGAAGCGCGGCGCTCTCCAGGCGGGTGCGCGTGCGGTAGACGTCGCGCACCGTCGCCTGGTCGATACCCACCACGCGTGCGGTGCGATGTGCCGTGCGCACGAGCAGGCCGCTCGCGACCAGCTGTTCGATCGCCGCCTTCGCGCTGGGCCTGGCCACACCGAAGGACTGCGACACCGCGGCCTCGGTGAGCGGCTCGCCCGATCGGATCTCACCGCCGAGGATGCGCGCGCGCAGCTGGGCGGTCACCGCATCGACCACGCCGACGACGCCGAGGCCGCGGTCCGTGGGGATGGTCATGGCCGTCAGCCTAGCGAAGCATCCGGTCATCGGTACACTTGTCAGACAATCTTGACCCGGAGCAGAGGAGCACCGTGCCGACCACCATCGCCGAACCGCTGGACCACGAGCTGCTCGGGCCGGACACCGAGGTGCATGCCCGGTCGATCGACCGGTTCGCCCGCGCCCACGACGCCTCCCACTATCTGCTCGTCCCCGATGCCGTGCTCTCCCCCGCCGACGCGGCCGGCGTGGCCCGCGCGTTCGGCGCCGTGCGCGCCGCCGGACGCACCCTCACCTTCCGCTCCGGTGGCACGAGTCTCTCCGGACAGGGGGTGAGCGGCGACATCCTCGTCGACACCCGCAGCCACTTCCGCGACATCCGGGTGGAGGACGACGGCGCCGCCGTCCGCGTCGGGCCCGGCGCCACCGTGCGTCAGGTCAACACACGGCTCGCCCGGTACCGCCGCAAGCTCGGGCCCGACCCGGCGAGCGAGATCGCGTGCACGATCGGCGGCGTCGTGGCGAACAACTCCAGCGGCATGGCCTGCGGCATCACCGAGAACTCGTACCAGACGATCACGTCGATGACGCTCGTGCTGCCCAGCGGAACCATCCTCGACACGGGCCGTCCCGACGCGAACGAGGTGCTCCGCGCCGCCGAGCCGGCGATCGCCGACGGCCTGCTCGCCCTGCGCGCGCGGTTGCTCGCCTCCCCCCAGCACGTGGCCTTCCTCCGACAGCAGTTCTCCATGAAGAACACCATGGGCTACGGCCTCAACGCCCTGCTCGACTTCGACGACCCCGTCCGCATCCTGGAGCACCTCGTGATCGGCTCGGAGGGCACGCTCGCCTTCGTCGCCGAGGCGCGCTTCCGCACGATCGAGGTGCGCCCCGCGATCGCGACCGGGCTGCTCGTGTTCGAGACGCTGTCCGCCGCCATGTCCGCACTGCCCGACCTCACCCGTCTCGGTCTCGCCACGATCGAGCTCCTGGATGCGGCGTCGCTGCGCGTGGCCCAGGGGCTGAGCGATGTCCCGGCGGCGATCGCGGAGATCGACGTGCGGGGGCACGCCGCCCTGCTGGTGGAGGTGCACGCGGCCGACACCGACGCCCTGGCACTCGCGAGCGCTGCCGCCCAGTCGCACTTCGACGCCCTCCCCCTCGCCGTCCCGCCGCGACTCACGACCGATGCGGCCGAGCGGGCTGCGCTGTGGCACGTGCGCAAGGGCCTCTACACCGCCGTCGCCGGTGCCCGCCCCTCCGGCACGACCGCGCTGCTGGAGGACATCGTGGTACCGGTGCCCCGGCTGCTGGCCACGTGCGAGCGCCTGATCGAGCTGTTCGCGGAGCACGGCTACGAGGGCTCCGTCATCTTCGGTCACGCGAAGGACGGCAACGTGCACTTCCTGCTCAACGAGCGCTTCGACGACCCCGACAGCGTGGCCCGCTACCGCCGCTTCACCGACGACCTCGTCGAGCTCGTCCTCTCCCAGCAGGGGTCGCTCAAGGCCGAGCACGGCACCGGTCGCATCATGGCGCCGTTCGTCCGGCGGCAGTACGGCGACGAGCTCACCGACCTGATGTGGGAGCTCAAGCGACTCATCGATCCGGACGGCATCCTCAACCCCGGCGTGGTGCTCTCCGACGACCCCGACTCCTACCTGCACGACCTCAAGCGCGTTCCCACGGTCGAGAGCGAGGTGGACCGCTGCGTGGAGTGCGGGTACTGCGAGCCCACGTGCCCGAGCAAGAGCATCACCCTCACCCCGCGGCAGCGCATCGTGCTGCGCCGCGACATGGCGTGGGCCGAGGAGCAGGGCGACACCGAGCTGCTGCGCGACCTGCGCGCCGACTACGACTACGACGGCGTGCAGACCTGCGCCGTCGACGGCATGTGCGGGGTCGCGTGTCCGGTCGACATCAACACGGGCGACCTCGTGCGGCGGCTGCGGGCCGAGCAGTCGAACGCGGTCGAGGGCGCCGTCTGGGGCACCGCCGCGAAGCACTGGAGCACCGTCACCCGCGCGGGCGGCGTGGCCCTCACGGTCGCGGACGCCCTCCCCGCCCCGCTCGTCCGCGGCGTGACGCAGCTCGGACGCGCTGTGCTCGGCGCCGACACCGTGCCGCTGTACGACGGCGGACTCCCCCGCGGCGGCTCGAAGCCCGATCGACCGGTGTCACCGCCCGACGCGCAGGCCGTGTTCTTCGGCGCGTGCATCGGCACGATGTTCGGCGCGGAGGACGGCGGCCACGGATCCCGTGATGCCCTGCGCCACCTGCTCGACCGGGCGGGGATCGCGGTGGTGATCCCGGAGGAGAACGGCGGGCTCTGCTGCGGCACCCCGTGGAAGTCGAAGGGACACCTCGACGGCTACCGGCTGATGTCCGACCGGGTGCTGGCGTCGCTGTGGGAGGCCAGCCGTCACGGCGAGCTCCCCGTGGTGTGCGACGCCGCGTCGTGCACCGAGGGGCTGGATGTGATGCTCGCCCAGTCCGTCGCGAAGGATCCGCGCTACGCGGGACTGCGCATCGAGGACGCCACGACCTTCGTCGCCCGCGAGGTGCTGCCGCGGTTGAGCGTGCCGGCGAAGCTCCCCTCCATCGCGGTGCACCCCACCTGCTCGACCACGGCGCTCGGGGCGACCGGGGCCCTGACGGAGATCGCTGCCGCCGTGGCCGACGACGTGTTCGTGCCCGAGGGCTGGGGCTGCTGCGCGTTCGCGGGCGACCGCGGCATGCTGCACCCCGAACTCACCGCGAGTGCGACTGCGCAGGAGTCGGCCGAGGTCGCGGCCGCTGACGGGGAGCGCGGGGGCTTCGACGCGTTCGTGTCCGCCAACCGCACGTGTGAGATCGGCATGACCCGCGCCACCGGGCGCCCCTACCGGCACGTGATCGAGGTGCTGGAGGAGCTCACGCGACCCTGAGCCGCGCGGGGCGATGGAAGCGGACGAGGGCTCCGGTGCGCGACACCGGAGCCCTCGTCGTTCGCATCGTGCGGGGTGGCTGCTCAGACGCCCTGGGCGGACAGCACCGCGACCGGAGCGGGCTGCAGCCCCGGCGGGATGGTGGCGACAGCGCCGGAGCCGTCTCGCGACACCTCCGCCTCCGAGCCGTCGCTCCAGCGCAGCGTGGCGTGGTCGAGCTCCGCGGGGAGCTCGATGCGGCCGGCCGCGGGGTCGAGCGCGTGGACGTGCACGGCACCGGCCGAGGTCGTGTAGCGGCGCGGGGCCCCGGCCTGCTCCCCCATCCGGATCCATGGCCGCGTTCCGTAGACGGCGTCGCCGTTCGCGTCGAGCCACGACCCGAGCTCGCGCATGGCCCGGCGCTGCAGCTCGGGGATCGAGCCGTCTGCCGCGGGGCCGACGTTGATGAGCAGATTGCCGTTCTTGGCCACGACGTCGACCAGCAGGCGGATCAGGGCCGCGCCGGACAGGGAGTGGCGCTCGTCCTCGTCCTGGTTGAAGCCGAACGAGTAGCCGAGTCCGCGCGTGGACTCCCACGGCTCGGGGATGATCTCCGGGATGTCCGTGTACTCGCGCGTGAGGAAGCCGTGGTACGGCACACCCCAGCGGTCGTTCACGACGCCCTCGGGCACGGCATCGAAGTAGCGGCGCAGCAGCGCGGCGACCGCGTACTCCTGGTCGCCCTTGCCGCCGTCCGGCCACTCGATGTCGTTCCACAGCACATCCGGCGCGAAGCGCTCGACGAGCTCCTCCAGCTGGGCGGCCGAGTATCGCGCGAAGTGCTCGTCGTTGCGGCGGAACCGGAACAGGTCGGTGTCGGACTCGATCGCCGGGAAGTCGCTGACGTGCCAGTCGAGCGCCCCGGAGTAGTACACGCCGAACTTCGCGCCAGCGCGACGCGTGGCGTCGTGGAACTCGGCGATCAGGTCGCGCCGGGGCCCACGCGCGACGGCATTGAAGCCGGTCGTCGCGGTGTCCCACAGGCAGAAGCCCTCGTGGTGCTTGGTGGTGGGCACGATGTACCTCGCGCCCGCGCCCACCAGCTCTCCGACGAACGCGTCGGCGTCGAACGCGGCGGCGTCCCAGCGGTCGGCGAGGTCCTCGTAGGAGGTGCCGGGGCCGTACAGGCGCTGGTGCCGCTCCCACGTGGGGCTCCCCGCGATGCGCACCGTGTTGCCGTACCACTCCGCGTACTGGTGCCACGCGTAGGCGTCCTCCGTGGGGATGTTGACGCCCTCGCCGTGCTGCACCGCCCACGCCGGCACCGAGTACAGGCCCCAGTGCACGAAGAAGCCGAGCTTCGCGTCGCGGTACCACTCCGGCACACCGTTCGCGGGGTACACCGGTGCCGCGGAGCCGAGGTCGGGCCCGGTGCGCTTCTCGAAGTTCATCATGCGGGGGTCTCCTCTGCGGGGGTGGAGTCGACGGGCGTCTCCTCGGCGTCGCCGCGGCGGACGACCGTCGCGGTCAGGTCGGGCGTGCCGGTGGTGTCGAAGGGGTAGACGCCAGGGCGCAGACGGTGGTGGCCGAGGCGCAGCAGGTCCTGGTCGACGCCGCCGGGCGTGAGCGCGAGCGTCCAGTCGGCGGCGAGCTCGTACAGCTCCGGCTCCAGGTAGCCGATCTTCACCACGACGATGTCGGCCTCGGTGGGCTCGAGGCCCAGCATCCGGAAGTCCGAGAGGTGGTGGAAGGGCTTGCGGCGCTCGGTCACGATGGCGTGCAGGCCGCCGACCGCGATCACGGCCTGGGTGCCCGCGTCGGGGTCGCCGTGCGTGATCGAGAAGACGGTGCCGCGGATCGTGACGGGCCCGTGCGGACCCGGGTCGACGCGGGCCCCCGCCTCGAGCTCGACCTCGGCGCCGACACCCGCTGCGACCGCCCGCGCGACGGCCTCACGGTCGAAGATCGACGCGACGAGGGTCGTCTGGCTCCCGTCGGTGAGCTCCGGTCGCTCCAGCAGGCGCGCGAGCGTCCAGGTCACGTCGCCCGCTCCCCCGGCGGTGGGGTTGTCGCCCGAGTCCGAGATGACGTACGGCCGGGCGGCTGCGGGCGCGAGCGCGCGGTCCAGCGCCTCGTCGAGCGTGCCGGTCTCGGCCACGAACACGAAGTCCTCGCGCGCGTCCCAGAACCGGCGGGCGACGCGCTCGGCCTCCCGGGCGATGAGCTCACGGTCGTCGCCGGTGACCACGACGTAGGCCTGGCAGCGCGGCTCGTCGGCCCACGCGTACCCGATCCAGACGGACGCGTCGACCACGCCGGGCAGCGCCTCGATCGCGGGCAGCTCGGCGTAGATGCCGCGCGCCGGTTCGAGCCGCGTGCTGGTCTTCTCACCGGGCAGCAGCACGGGGACCGGCACCCAGGCGGTGAAGGGCCGTCGCGCGAGCGGGTCGGCGCCGTGCGGCCCGCGCAGCCGGTCGAGCAGGTTCCACACCGCGCGCTCCTTGGTGTTGAGCCAGTCCTCGTGCGGAGCCATCCGGTAGCAGGTCAGCAGGTCGACCGCATCGCGCAGCACCTCCGACACGTTGCCGTGCAGGTCCATCGACGTGGAGACGAGCGTGTCGGGTCCCAGTGCCTCCCGGACGGCACGGGCCAGGTCGCCCTCGGCGTCGTCCATGCCCACGACGCTCATGGCGCCGTGGATGTCGAAGAAGAAGCCGTCGAAGGGCCCGTGCTCGCGAATGCCGTCGAGGATCGCGTCCTTCATCCGCCGGTACGTCTCGGGGTCCACGGCACCGCCGGGCAGCGAGCGGCCGTGCGTGAGCGGAACCCACTCGGCGGCCTCGGCCAGCTCGCGCCCCTCGTCGAGGAACGGGTAGTAGGCGCGGAGGTCCGCGCCGGTACGGATCGTGAAGGCCTCGTCGCCGGAGATGTGCGGCGAAAACGTGCTGGACTCGATCGAGATGCCGGCGATGCCCACGCGGGGCTTCGGCAGGCCGCCGTCGGCGACGGGCGGCAGCGGGCCCATCCAGATCTCGTGGGCGTCCTGGGGTGCGGTCACCATGCGATACCTCTCATCCGTGGAGTCGATTCAGAGTGGGGGTGCGGGGGCGAGGGCCCGACGGGCGGTCTCGATCGCTCCGAGGGCGACCGCATCGGAGCCCAGCTGCGCCGGGACGATGCGCAGCGGGATGCCCGACACCGGCGAGTCCGTGCGCAGGGTCGCCTGGATCGCGGGTTCCAGCAGGTCCCACGCCGAGGCGACGCCACCGCCCACGATCACGGTCGGCAGGTCGAGCAGGGTCGCGGCGCTCGCACTGGCGAGGGCGACCGCGCGACCGGCGGCGGCGAACACGGCGAGGGCGTCCGCGTCTCCACCCCGAGCGAGGGCGGCGACCGCCCGGGCGTCTGCCGCTTCGCCGCCCGTCCGCTCGCGGTAGCGCAGGGCGATGGAGGTTCCGGAGGCCAGCGTCTCCAGGTGCCCTGTCTGCCCGCAGGTGCACACGAGCTCGCTGTACCCGGGGGTGTGTCCGATCTCGCCCGCCGCACCGTGGGGCCCGTGGTGGAGCGCGCCGTCGATGATGACGGCTCCGCCCACGCCCGTGCCGAGCATCACGCCCAGCACGTCGCGCTCGGTGCGGCTCAGCGCGGCCGCTTCTCCGAGCAGGAACGCGTTGACGTCGTTCTCGACGCTGACCGGCACGCCCAGGCGTCGTCCGAGCTCGTCCGCGAGCGGGAATCCCGCCCAGCCGACGAACGTGGCCGAGGCCGCCCGCACGGTGCCGGTCTCGTGGTCGATGACGCCCGCGGCGCCCACGCCCGCTGCGGCGAGCGGCACCCCGGCCTCGCCGGCGAGTGCCCGGACGAGGCCCGCCGCGGCATCGGCCATGGCCGCTCCGCCCAGGGCGGCCGGGGCCGGCACGCTGCCGCGGGCGACGACGGAGCCGTCCTCCCCCACGACGAGCGCGGCGATCTTGGTGCCGCCGATGTCGATCCCCGCCAGCCCGGTTCGCGGACGCGGTCGACCGTCGATGGGCACAGTGGTGCCCTGTCCCTGACCGATCATGCTCAGCGTCCGCCCAGTCCTGCCATCGCGATGCCCTTGACCAGGTGCTTCTGCAGCACGATCACGAGCACGGTGGTCGGGATCATCGAGATGATCGCCGCCGCCATCTGCAGGTCCCAGCGGGTGCCGGTGAGACCGGCGAAGCTGGCCAGTCCGACCGGCAGCGTGCCGTGGGCGTTGTAGTCGACCGTCACGATCAGCGGCCACAGGTAGCTATTCCAGAAGGACAGGAACGTGAACACCGCGAGCACGGCGACGGCCGACTTCGACAGCGGGAGGATGATCTGCAGGAACGACCGGACGGGACCGGCGCCGTCGACGCGTGCCGCCTCCTCCAGCTCATAGGGGATCCCGCGGAAGAACTGCCGCATGAGGAAGGTCCCGAAGGCGCCGAACGCGAACGGCAGGATGAGCGCCTGGTATGTGTCGACCCAGTTGAACCACTGCATGACCTGGAACATCGGGATCACGAGCACCTCGGCCGGCACCATGAGCGTGGCGAGGAAGAGCACGAACACGGCGTCGCGCCCCTTCCACCGCAGCCGCCCGAACGCGTACCCGGCGGTGGTCGAGACCACCAGCACGACCAGCGTGCCGCCGACCGCCACGATGAACGAGTTCATGATGTACGTCAGGAACGGCCCGTAGGCGAACACGTCGACGAAGTTGCTCCAGCGGATCTCCGAGCCGACGAGCGTCGGCGGCATGGAGAACATCTCGGAGTTGGGCTTGAGGGCCGAGAAGAACGCGTACACGAGCGGCGCGATGAAGATGAGCGCGGCGATGTAGATGCAGACGTGCGCGAGCACCAGACGGAGGCGGGCACCCGGAGTCGTGGAGGCTCCGCGAGCCTTCTCGCGCTCGCGCTCGCGGTCGCGGCGCGGCGCGGGGCCGGCGGGGCGGACGAGGGTCTCAGTGCTCATAGTGCACCCACTTCTTTTGCGCGGCGAACTGGAGGCCGGTGATCGCGATGATGATGGCGAACAGGATCCAGGCGGCGGCGGCTGCGAGGCCGAGGTCGCCGAACGTGAAGCCCTGCTCCCAGATGTACATCACGAGCGGCTTGGTGGCGTTGCCCGGGCCGCCGCCGGTGAGCATCTGCGGCTGCACGAACACCTGCAGCGAGGTGATCATCGTCATGATGGTGGCGAAGAAGATCGACGGCGAGATCATCGGGATGATGATGCTCCACACGCGGCGGAAGCCCTGCGCGCCATCGATGCTGGCCGCCTCGAGCACGCTCTCGGGGAGCTGTTCGAGAGCCGCCGAGAAGATCAGCATGTTGTAGCCGAGGCCCTGCCAGACGCTCATCACGACGACCATGATCATGGCCCAGGAGGGATCGGCGAGGAAGTTCGGCAGCTCGATCCCGAACCAGCTGACCGAGAGGCCGTTGAAGAGGCCCTGCGGCTGCAGCATCATCTTCCACACCAGCACGTTGGCGACCATCGGCGTCACGACCGGGATGAAGAAGAGCACGCGCAGGGCGCCGCGACCGCGGATCCGCGGTCCGAGTCCGAGAGCGAGCACGAGCGAGAGGGCGACGCTCAGCGGCACGTACAGCAGCGTGTACACCGCCGAGTTCCGCAGCGCCGGCCAGAAGTCGGGGCTGCTGGTGAACAGCTTGACGTAGTTGTCCACCCCGTTGAAGGTCCGCTCGCCGAAGGTCGGCCAGTCGAAGACGCTCATCACGATCGACAGCCCGACGGGCACGATCGTGAACAGGGCGAGGCCCACCAGGGCCGGGCTTGCGAAACCCAGCGCCTGGCGGCCCTCGACCTTGGCGAGCGATCCTCGACGTGTCGTCGTGATCGTCATCTCTTGTCTTTCTCTGTTACTGCTGCGGCGGCCGGAGCCGGGTCACTCGCCGAACTGCGCCTGGGCGTTCGACAGCAGCTCCTCCATCGTCATCTGGCCGTTGTAGACGCTGACGAGGTTGGGCTGGATGTAGCTGTCGAGCTTCTGCCAGCTCTTGGTCATGTACAGCGGGACGGTGTCGGCGAACGCGGCCTCGAACACCGACTGCACCTGGTCGCGGTACTGCTCGTCGATCGACTCGAAGTACAGCGGCTGCGAGGAGGTGCGCGCGGGGTACGAGCGGCCGGACGACGCGATGTAGTCCTGCGCGTCCTCACCCACCAGCGAGCCGAGGACCTTCAGCGCGGCCTCCGGGTTCTTGCAGTTGGCGGCGATGCCGTAGCCCGAGCCGAGGATCGGTCCGGGGTTGCCGTCGACGCCCGCGGGCAGCGGCACCATGCCGGCGGCGAAGCCGGACTCGTTGTTGAGGTAGCTGACCGCGTTCCAGGTGCCGTCGACGGCCATGGCCGCGTTGGCGCCGGTGTACTGGTTCTCGCCCCAGCCGGTGTCGGAGGCCGAGGCGACGGGCGCCGCGACCTTCTGCTCCGTGACCAGCCCGGCGTACCAGGTGGCCGCGTCGACGAACGCGTCGTCGTCGATGTGCAGCGTGCCGTCCTCGGAGGCCGGCTGCGTGGCGGAGTACGCGATGGGCATCGACATCCACTGGTAGCCGCCCATGCCCATGCCGAAGCCGTACTTGCCGTCCTTCGTGGCGTCGGCGGCGATCGCGGAGAAGTCGTCGAACGTCCAGCCGATCTCCGGCGTGGCGGCACCGGCGGCGGTCAGCATGTCCTGGTTGTAGTAGACGAGCATGGTGGCCACGTCGAACGGCACGCCGTAGACCTTGCCCTCGAAGCTGAGGATGCCGTCGGCGCTCGGGTTGAACTCCGACCAGTCGATCCCGGCCGTCTCGAGGTCCTTCTCGCTCAGCTCGCGGAAGCCGCCCGTGTAACCGCCGAGCTGCGCGCCGCTCATCCCCGTGATGCACGCCATGTTGCCGCTGGCCATGTTGGTCGTCAGCTTCGTGAAGAAGTCGCTCCAGGGCGACGTCTGCAGCTTGATGGTGATGTCGGGGTTCTGCTTCTGCGCGAACTCGATCTGCGCCTCGAGCGCATCGACGTCGGACTCGCTGCCCGCCCACATGTCGACGACGATGGTGTCGCCGTCGGCGGAGCCTCCGGAGCCGCCCGTGCTGGCACAACCGGTCATCGCCACGGCGACGCCCGTGACAGCGGCGACAGCCCCCACACGCAACTTCTTCATTGAATGCCTCCTGAGAAGGGAAAGGTTATTTCGCGGGTCGAATTAACCTAATAGGATTTCGTATGAAGTGAGGCTTTCATAGTTCGGGGAGTGCCGCAAGCTGAACATCCGATGTTTATCGGACGGTGATACGGCGTCACCTCCCCGAAACACGACACTCCCCCGCTACGCTGACGATGCTCCGAGACGAAGGGCTCCCATGACGAACCCCGCCGACACCCCCGTCGACGACCCGCACACGCGGCGCATCCTCGACCTCGTCGCGCGCGGTCAGGCCCGCTCCCGCTCGGAGCTGGCGGCGACGATGGGCGTCGCCGCGTCCACGGTCGGACTCCGCGTGCAGGCGCTGCTCGACGCCGGCGTGCTGCAGGAGGCCGGAGCCGGCACCTCGCGCGGCGGTCGCCGGCCCCGCGTGCTGCAGATCGCTTCCGACGGCCTCGTGCTCTCCGCCGACCTGGGCGGAAAGCACGCCCGCGTGGGACGGCACGACCTGAGCGGCGCGCTGCTCGACAGCGAGACGATCGCGATCGACGTCGCCGACGGCCCGGAGGCCACGCTCGCGCGAGTCGCCGAGGTGTTCGACCGCCTCGTGGCGGACACCAGGGTGCACGCGATCGGGGTCAGCCTCCCCGGCCCGGTCGACATCGCCACGGGATCCGTCGACCAGCCCTCGCGCATGCCGGGATGGCCGGGCTTCCGCGTGGGCGAGCACCTCGCCGAGCGCTACGGCGTGCCGGTCGTCGTCGACAACGACGCGAACCTCGCGGCGCTCGGCGAGCATCGGGAGCAGCTCGGTCACGGACAGCACAGCATCACCGTGAAGGCGGGGACCGCGATCGGCAGCGGCATCATCGTCGACGGTCACGTGCACCGCGGCGCGACGGCCGCGGCGGGCGACATCACCCACACCCGCATCGACGGCAGCGGCGACATCCCCTGCTCGTGCGGCAACACCGGATGCCTGGAGACCGTGGCCAGCGGTGCCAGCCTCGTGCGACAGATGCACGAGCGCGGCAACACCGCCGTCGCCACGACCGCCGACGTGCTCACGCTCGCGCGCGACGCCGATCCCGTCGCGACCACGCTCGTCCGCACGGCGGGCACGCACCTGGGTCAGGCGCTCTCCGGTGTCGTGAACTTCTTCAACCCGCACGCCGTGTTCCTGACGGGCAGCATGAGCGCCTCGGAGCCGTTCATCGCGGCCGTCCGCAGCCGGGTCTACGAGGCCTGCCACCCCCTGGCCACGCAGCGCCTGCGCATCGAGGCGGCGACCACGGGCGCGGACGCGATCCTGTACGGCGCCGCGCGGCTGGCGCTCGAAGGCGTGGAGATCCCGGTGGCGACGGCCTGAGCCGCCGCCACCGCCCGCTCACTCCGCGCGCAGGCGCAGCTCGATCACCGGCACCAGCACGTCGGGACGACGCACGGGCAGATGCACCGTGAGCGTCCCCTCGGCCTCGCCGGCGGGGGTCATCAGATCCGCCTGCTGCTCGGGGTCGGACACCGAGGTGCGCAGCCACGAGCCGTCGTTCAGCAGGCGCGCGTACGTCACGCGGTCGGCGAGTCCGGGAAGGTGCACGAACCCGAGCGGCCAGCTGAAAAGGCTGAGGTAGAGGCGGTCGCCCCGCAGCGTGTACACGCCCTCGCGCGGCGGGGTGAACGGGGCGTGCCCTGCACCGATGACCGCGCGCTCGTGCAGCCGCATCCACTCCCCGATCTCCGCGAGCGTCCCGGCATCCCGCGGCGCGATCGCCCCGCGGCCGTCCGGACCGATGTTGAGCAGCATGTTGCCCCCCATCGAGACCGAGTCGACCAGCATCTGCACCAGCAGCGTCGGCGACTTCTGATCGGTGTTGTCGCGGTGGTATCCCCACGATCCGTTGAGGGTCTGGCAGGCCTCCCACACCAGGGGCTCACCGTCGCGCAGGAGTGGCGCGGTCGGCTGGTACTGCTCCGGGGTGACGAAGTCGGCGGGGATGCCCAGGCGGTCGTTCACCAGCATCTCCGGCTGCAGCTCGCGGCACAGAGCGAGCAGCGCCTCGGCGTCCCAGTCCTCGGGCCCTTTGCCGGCCCAGCCGTCCTTCTCCTCGGGGTAGGTGAAGTCGAAGAACAGGTAGTCGATGTCGCCGTACGCGGTCAGCAGCTCGCGCACCTGGCCGTGCAGATACGCGCGGTACCGCGACATGTCGCGACCCTCGTTGAGCGCGTGCGCGTTCTCGTCGTCGCGGCGGGGGTGGTTCCAGTCCACCGTGAAGTCCGGGTGGTGCCAGTCGATCACCGAGTGGTACAGCCCCACCTTGAGCCCCTCGGCGCGGAGCGCGTCGACGTACTCGCGCACGAGGTCGCGTCCGACGGCCGACATCGACGTGAAGTCCGTGAGCGCGGAGTCCCACAGGCAGAAGCCGTCGTGGTGCTTCGTCGTGAGCACGACGTAGCCCATCCCGCTCTCCTTGGCCGTCCTGGCCAGGGCGGCCGCATCGAACAGATCGGGGTCGAAGTTGTCGAAGTACGGGCGGTAGTCCTCGTCGGTGAGGCGTTCGTAGTTCTGCACCCACTCGTGCCGCGCCGCGCCGCTGTACAGCCCGAAGTGCACGAACATCCCGAAGCGGGCGTGATCAAACCATTCCTGTCGCATGCCTCCCATCCTGGCATAGACATCCGATGTTTGACGGACGAATGAGGTCGGGAAACGCGGAACGGGCGCCCCCGAGGGGACGCCCGTTCCTTCGACGATCGACTCAGCGCGCGGCGCTGCCGTCCACGTAGTCCTCATCCTGCTGCTTCCAGGCGAACAGCGACCGCAGCTCCTTGCCGGTGGCCTCGATCGGGTGCTGCTCCTCCTTGGCACGCAGCGCGAGGAACTCCTCGGCGCCGTTGTCCTGGTCCTCGATGAAGCGCTTCGCGAACGCGCCGGACTGGATGTCGGACAGCACGCCCTTCATGCTCTCCTTGACGCGCTCGTCGATCACACGCGGTCCGGAGACGTAGTCGCCGAACTCAGCCGTGTCGGAGATCGACCAGCGCTGCTTGGCGATGCCGCCCTCCCACATCAGGTCGACGATGAGCTTCAGCTCGTGCAGCACCTCGAAGTAGGCGATCTGCGGCTGGTACCCGGCCTCGACGAGCGTCTCGAAGCCCGCCTGCACCAGGTGGCTCATGCCACCGCAGAGCACGGCCTGCTCACCGAAGAGGTCGGTCTCGGTCTCCTCGGTGAACGTGGTCTTGATGACGCCGGCCCGGGTGCCGCCGATCGCCTTGGCGTACGACAGCGCGAGGTCCCAGGCGTGACCCGATGCATCGCGCTCGACGGCGATGATGTCCGGGATGCCGCGACCGGCGACGAACTCGCGGCGCACCGTGTGACCGGGCGCCTTCGGGGCGACCAGGATCACGTCGACACCCTCGGGGGCGTCGATGTAGCCGAAGCGGATGTTGAACCCGTGCGCGAACGCGAGGGTCTTGCCCGCGGTCAGGTTCGGGGCGATCGACTCGCTGTAGATCGTGCGCTGGTGCTGGTCCGGCGCGAGGATCATGATGACGTCGGCCCACTCGGTCGCATCGGCGACGGTCTTGACCGGGAAGCCGGCCTCCTCCGCCTTCGCGGCGGACTTGGAGCCCTCCTTGAGGGCGATCGCGACCTCGACGCCCGAGTCGCGCAGGTTCTGCGCGTGGGCGTGACCCTGCGAGCCGTAGCCGACGATCGCGACCTTCTTGCTCTGGATCAGGGACAGGTCGGCGTCGTCGTCGTAGAAGATCTCGGTGCTCACGGTGTGTTTCTCCTTGATTGTGGTTCGGAAGAGTGGGGAATGGTCAGCCGCGCAGGACGCGCTCGGTGATGCTCTTGCCGCCGCGGCCGATGGCCAGGAGACCGGACTGGGCGATCTCCTTGATGCCGAAGGGCTCCAGCGCACGCAGCAGCGCCTCGACCTTGCCCTTGTCCCCGGTGACCTCGATCACCAGGGCGTCGGAGGCGTAGTCGACGACCGACGCGCGGAACAGGTTCACGACCTCGATCACGTTCGACCGGGTGGCGTTGTCGGTGCGCACCTTCACGAGCATGTGCTCGCGCTGCACCGAGGTGGTCGGGTCGAGCTCGACGATCTTGATCACGTTGATCAGCTTGTTCAGCTGCTTGGTGACCTGCTCCAGCGGAAGCTCCTCGACGTCGACGACGACCGTGATGCGGGAGATCCCCGGCACCTCCGTCACGCCGACCGCGAGGGAGTCGATGTTGAAGCCGCGGCGGGCGAAGAGCCCCGCGACACGGGTCAGCAGGCCGGGGGTGTTCTCCACCAGCAGGCTCAGCACGTGGGTCGACATGGCTCAGTCCTCCTCGTCGAAGGCGGGCGCGTGGTCGCGCGCGTACTGGACATAGCTGTTGCTGACGCCCTGCGGCACCATCGGCCACACCATGGAGTCGGCGCTCACCACGAAGTCGATCACCACGGGGCGGTCGTTCGTGTCGAGAGCGAGCTGGATGGCCGCGTCGACCTCCTCCTCCTTCTCCACACGGATCGCGAGGCAGCCGTACGCCTCTGCGAGCTTGACGAAGTCGGGGATGCGGACCGTGCCGTGCCCGGTGTTCAGGTCGGTGTTGGAGTGGCGGCCGTCGTAGAACAGCGTCTGCCACTGCCGCACCATGCCCAGCGAGGAGTTGTTGATGATGGCGACCTTGATCGGGATGTTGTTGATCGCGCAGGTCGCGAGCTCCTGGTTGGTCATCTGGAAGCAGCCGTCGCCGTCGATCGCCCAGACCTGGCGTTCCGGCTCGGCGACCTTGGCCCCCATCGCCGCGGGGACCGAGTAGCCCATGGTGCCCGCTCCTCCGGAGTTGAGCCACGCGTTCGGACGCTCGTACTTGATGAACTGCGCGGCCCACATCTGGTGCTGCCCCACGCCCGAGGCGAAGATGCCCTCCGGTCCGGTGAGCTCGCCGATGCGCTGGATCACGTACTGCGGCGCCAGCAGCCCGTCGGTCGTCGGCGCGTAGCCGAGCGGGAACTCGTTGCGGAGGCCGTCGAGGTACGACCACCACTCCTCGATGTCGGGCTTCGCGCCACCCGTCGCACCGCGGAATGCGGCGTCGAGGTCGGTCAGCACGTCACGCACGTCGCCCACGATCGGCACATCGGCCGTGCGGATCTTCGAGATCTCCGCGGGGTCGATGTCCACGTGCACGACCTTGGCGTGCGGAGCGAACAGCGCCGCCTTGCCCGTCACGCGGTCGTCGAAGCGCGCGCCGAGCGACACGATGAGGTCGGCCTCCTGCAGCGCCAGCACCGCCGGAACGGTGCCGTGCATGCCGGGCATGCCCAGGTGCTGCGCGTGGGAGTCGGGGAAGGCGCCGCGGGCCATCAGCGTGGTCACCACGGGGGCGCCGGTGGACTCCGCGAGCTCCAGCAGCTCGGCGGCCGCACGACCGCGCACGACGCCGCCGCCGACGTACAGCACCGGCTTCTTGGCCTCGGCGAGCAGGGCGGCCGCGGCCTGGATCTGCTTGCCGTGCGCCTTGGTGACCGGGCGGTAGCCGGGCAGGTCGATCTTGGGCGGCCACACGAACGGGGCGACCGCCTGCTGCGCATCCTTCGTGATGTCCACGAGCACGGGACCGGGACGACCGGTGCCGGCGATCTCGTAGGCGGCCGCGATCGCGCCGGGGATGTCCGCCGCGTCCTTCACCAGGAACGAGTGCTTCGTGATCGGCATCGTGATGCCCACGATGTCGGCCTCCTGGAACGCGTCCGTTCCCATCAGGGTCGAGAACACCTGGCCGGTGATCGCCAGCAGCGGCACCGAGTCCATGTAGGCGTCGGCGATCGCAGTGACGAGGTTCGTCGCGCCGGGACCGGAGGTGGCGATGCACACGCCGACCTTGCCCGACGCGGACGCGTACCCCTCGGCCGCATGACCGGCGCCCTGCTCGTGGCGCACCAGGATGTGGCGCAGCTGCGACGCGTCCATGAGCGGGTCGTACACCGGCAGGATCGCGCCACCGGGGAGACCGAAGACGTCGGTGACGCCGAGCAGCTCGAGCGAGCGCACGACGGCCTCGGCACCGGTGATCTCCGGGGCGGATGAACGGGCGGGCGGCCTCGGCACGGCCGAGACGGTGTCAGCAGTCATGACTTTCCTTCTGGTGAACTGTGGAGGACGCCGGATGCCGATGCATCCGGGTCAGCCGGTGGTCGCTCCCTCGGCGGCGGACCGCACGAGGCGCGAGTACTTGGCAAGAACGCCTCGGGTGTAGCGCGGGGGAAGCGGCTCCCAGCCAGAGCGGCGGGAGGCGAGCTCCGCCTCGTCGACGAGTAGGTCGAGAGAGCGAGCTGCGATATCGACCCGTATCAGATCACCATCGCGCACGAAGGCGATGGGACCAGCGTCCACCGCTTCGGGTGCTATGTGGCCGATGCACAGGCCGGTTGTGCCGCCTGAGAATCGTCCGTCCGTCAAGAGTAGTACATCTTTTCCGAGCCCAGCGCCCTTGATGGCCGCGGTGATCGCGAGCATCTCCCGCATGCCCGGTCCGCCCTTGGGGCCCTCGTAACGGATGACGATGACGCTGCCCGGCTCGATCGAGCCCTCGGCGACCGCGTCCATCGCCGCACGCTCGCGCTCGAACACACGCGCCGGTCCCTCGAACACGGCCGCGTCGAATCCGGCGGTCTTGACCACGGCACCCTCCGGGGCGAGCGAGCCGTGGAGGATCGTGAGGCCGCCCGTCGCGTGGATGGGGTTGTCGAAGGTGTGGATGACCTCGCCGTCGATCGGCTGCGGGTCGAGGTCGGCGAGGTTCTCGGCGAGCGTCTTGCCCGTCACGGTGAGCGCGTCGCCGTGCAGCAGGCCCTCGTCGAGCATCGCCTTCATGATGACGGGGATGCCGCCGTGACGGTCGACGTCGTTCATCACGTACTTGCCGAACGGCTTCATGTCGGCCACGTGCGGCACGCGGTCGCCGATGCGGTTGAAGTCGTGGAGGCTCAGCTCGACCTCGGCCTCGCGGGCGATCGCGAGCAGGTGGAGCACCACGTTCGTGGAGCCGCCGAGGGCCATCGCGAGCGCGATCGCGTTCTCGAACGCCTCCTTCGTGAGGATGTCGCGGGTCGTGATGCCCTGGCGGAGCAGGTTCACCACGGCCTCGCCGGAGCGGTGCGCGAAGTAGTCGCGACGGCGGTCGGCCGCGGGCGGAGCAGCCGAGCCGGGAAGGCTGAGGCCGAGCGCCTCGGCGACCGACGCCATCGTGTTGGCGGTGTACATGCCGCCGCACGCCCCCTCACCGGGAGCGATCGCGCACTCGATGCGCTTGAGGTCCTCCTCGCTCATGAGACCGGCCCGGCACGCGCCGACCGCCTCGAACGAGTCGATGATCGTGACGTCCTTCTCGGTGCCGTCCGAGAGCTTGACCCACCCCGGCGCGATCGAGCCGGCGTAGAGGAACACGCTGGAGAGGTCGAGGCGGGCGCTGGCCATGAGCATGCCGGGGATCGACTTGTCGCAGCCCGCGAGGAGCACGGAGCCGTCGAGGCGCTCGGCCATCATCACGGTCTCGACCGAATCGGCGATGACCTCGCGCGAGACGAGCGAGAAGTGCATGCCCTCGTGGCCCATCGAGATGCCGTCCGACACCGAGATCGTCCCGAACTGCAGCGGGTAGCCGCCGCCGGAGTGCACGCCCTCCTTCGCGCCCTGTGCCAGACGGTCGAGGCTCAGGTTGCACGGCGTGATCTCGTTCCAGCTGGACGCGATGCCGATCTGGGGCTTGTCCCAGTCCTCGTCGCCCATGCCGACGGCACGGAGCATGCCGCGGGAGGTCGTGGCCTCGATGCCGTCGGTGACGACGCGGCTGCGGGGCTTGATGTCGATGGGCGCGCTGGAGGAGGGATCATGCGAGGACATGACGAGAGTCTATTCCTGCGCGAGCACCCGTTCGTCCGCACGCGGGCTCCAGAAGCGCGGCGATCTGTTGTGGGGTGTCCACACGCGTGCAGCGGGAGCCGGAGGGTCAGCCCCCGAGAGCGACCTGCCGCTCGTCGGCGAGCGTCTCCAGCAGGGCGCCCACCTGCTCCGGGGAATCCACCCGCAGGGCCGCGGCGCTCTCCCCCGGGCCGACGCGCACGCCGAGGTCGCCCTCGCCGAGCACGCGCATGGCGTCCTCATCGGTCACGTCGTCGCCCGCGAAGAGGATGCCCGTCGCGTCGAAGCGCTCCCGCAGCGCGGCCATCGCCGCATCCTTCCCCTCCGCCCGGGACGAGAACTCCAGCACCCGGTGACCCGCCCGGCGACGCCAGTGCGGGAACCGCTCGGCGACCAGCGCGTCGATCTCCGCGAACACGCGCTCCTCGGTCTCGCGGTCGGCACGGCGCGTGTGCACCCCCATGCCGAACGTCTTCGGCTCCAGCTCCGCCCCCTCGTAGCGGTCGATGATCGGCTGCGCGGCCGCCCACAGCTCCTCGCGCGCACCGTCCGCCGTGGGGGCACCCGGCGCATCCTCCGCGCCTTCGCCGGGGAACCAGTACTGTGCGCCGTGCGACCCCGCGAGCGCGATCACCGAGTCGTCCGTGTGCTCGGTGATCTCACGCAGGTCGTGCATGCTGCGGCCGGAGACGAAGGCCACGACGGTGTCGCGCATCGCGGCGAGCCGGGCGATCTGGGTGGCGACCGCGGGATGGGCCCTGGCGGCCATCGGGTCGACGACGAGCGGCGAGGCCGTGCCGTCGAAGTCGAGGGCCACCACGAGCCGGGGGGTCGCGGCCAGCGCGGTCAGGTCGGCGTCGGCGGTTCCGGGGGTCCAGGGGCGCGTCACGGGTTCTCCGTTCGAGGTGCGGGTATCGGGCGGGCTCAGCGACCGCGTACCGCGGCGAGGGCGTCGAGGAAGGAGGTCGACCAGGCGTTCACGTCGTTGTCGAGCACGCGGCGCCGCAGTGACCTCATGCGGCGCGCCTGCTCGGCGGGCGACATCTCGACGGCCTCCATGATCGCGTCCTTGAGCCCGGCGATGTCGTGCGGGTTGACCCGGACGGCCTGGCGCAGCTCGTCGGCGGCACCCGTGAACTCGCTCAGCACCAGCACGCCGTGGTTGTCGGTCCGCGTCGCGATGTACTCCTTGGCCACGAGGTTCATGCCGTCGCGGAGCGCGGTCACGAGCATCACGTCGGCCGCGAGGTAGAGCGCCACCATCTCCTCGCGGGGATAGCCCTGGTGCAGGTAGCGGATGGCGGAGTGTCCGACCGTGTCGTGGTCGCCGTTGATGCGGGCGACCGCGAGCTCGATCTCGTCGCGCAGGTGGGCGTAGGCGTCCACGCGCTCGCGGCTCGGGCTGGCGACCTGGATGAGCGTGACGTCCTCGACGGCCAGGCGCCCGTCCTCGAGGAGCTCGCCGTAGGCCTTGATCCGGTGACCGATGCCCTTGGTGTAGTCGAGGCGGTCGACCCCGAGCAGGATCCGTTTGGGGTTGCCGAGACTCGCGCGGATCTCGGCCGCCCTCGCCCGGACGTCCGGTCGCGCGGCGAGCTCCAGGTACGGCGCCGTGTCGATGGAGATCGGGAACGCCTTGGCGAGCGCGGTCCTGGTCTCGCCGCCCTCGGGTACGGCGACGTTGGCTCCCTTGACCTCATAGCGCAGCCGACGCCGCACCGCCGTGAGGAAGTAGGTCGCGTCCTGCGCCCGCTGGAAGCCGATGACATCCGCCCCGAGCAGGCCGCGCAGCACCTGGTCGCGCCAGGGCAGTTGCGCATACAGGCCGTGCGCGGGGAACGGGATGTGGTGGAAGTAGCCGATGGTCACGTCGGGTCGCAGCTCGCGCACCATCTGCGGTACGAGCTGCAGCTGGTAGTCGTGCACCCAGACGGTGCCGTCCTCCGCCACGGCTGCCGCGGCCGCCTCGGCGAAGCGCCGGTTCACCGTCACGTACGCCTCCCACCACTCGCGGTGGTACTGGGGTGGCGCGATCACGTCGTGGTAGAGCGGCCAGATGGTGTCGTTCGCGAAGCCCTCGTAGTAGTCGGCGACCTCCTCCGCGCTCAGTGCGACGGGGATCAGATCGATGCCGTCCGCCTCGAACGGGTCCAGCGCGACGTCGGGCTGCCCCGGCCAGCCGACCCAGGCGCCGTGCACACGGCGCATCATGGGCTCGAGGGCGGCCACGAGACCGCCCGGCGAGGTGCGCCATGTCTCTTCGCCGTCGGGGCCCACCACCCGGTCGACGGGTAGGCGGTTGGCGACGACGACGAAGTCAGCAGCGGTCACGGAGAGCTCCTTGGGGGTTTCATCCAGGCTATCGAGGAACCGCGGCGCTCGCCGATCTGCGCTCAGGGCTTGACGGGCGCGCGTCGATGCGTCACGCCGCTGAGGGCCCAGTTCGCGACACCCGCGCCGAACGCGATGGCCGCGGCGACCATGGGCAGCACCAGCGCGGCCTCGGTTCCCGCGCTCTCCGCGAGCTCGCCCGCCACGGCCGCGCCGATGGACTGACCCACGACGACACCGGATCCGAGCATCGTCATGACCGTCGCGGACCGACCGCGTGGGCTGCGTGCCGCGCCGAAGCTGTACTGCGTGACCAGGGTGGGGCCGATGCCGATGCCCATCACGGCCAGCGCGATCATCATGGCCGCGGGGCTGTCGACCACCCAGAGGAGCAGCGTGCCCGCGAGCAGGATCGCGGAGAACACGAGCCACCGCGCCCGCAGCGTGAAGCGGGCGGGGAGCCACGCGACGCCCAGGGCGAGCGCCGCCGATCCCACGCCCATCACGCCGTACAGCAGCCCGGCCTGCTCCGGCGCACCGCGGTCGGCCATGAACGACGTGAGCGAGGTGAGCATCGCGCCGAAGAACAGTCCGACGCCCAGGATGCCGAGCACCACGATCAGCAGTCGCGGGCGGAACAGCTCGGACACGGCCGAGGGAGCACGGCCGTCCGCGTCGCGGTCCTGCGACACCTGGCGACCGCTGGGGTGCAGGGCGAAGGCTCCCACGAAGACCAGCGTCAGGACCGCCGCGCCCACCAGCGGGGCCCAGGGCGCGAGAGCAGACGCGAGGATGCCGACCAGGAACGGCCCGAACACGAACACGGTCTCGTCGGCCGCCGACTCGTACGCCATCGTTCCGGACACGGTCCTGGTGCGGCGCTCCTCCGGCATCCGCTCCACGATCAGCGTGACCAGGCGGGAGCGGGACAGCGGGGCCACCTGGGGCGCCGTCGCCCCGATGCCGACCGCGGCGAGCAGGACGAACCCGTCGGCGGCCTCGCCGTACACGACCGCGGTGAACAGCAGCAGCATGGCGGCGTTGCCGACCGCGAGCACGAGAAGCACAGCGCGCTGACCGAACCGATCGGCCGCGGCGCCCAGGAGCGGCCCGAAGCAGGCGGTCCCCAGGCCGACCGCAGCGGAGGTGAGTCCGCCCAGGGCGAGGGAGCCGCGGGCCGAGACCACCACGGTGAGCACGCCGACGACCATCATGGCGAACGGCAGTCGCGCGATGAACGCGATCAGGAAGTAGGGCAGGCCGGCGAGGCGGAAGAGGCTCGGCTCGTGGGCGCGGGCAGGAGGGGTGACGGTGACGTGTGTCATGGCTCTCGCGCGTCGATGACGCGATGTCGGGTGCCGCCGCTGTCCGCCGGAGAGGCCGGCGGCCGGTAGATACACGGTGTGTGCGGCCGCGGGTGACCCGCGACTCCCCCATGATAACGACCCCGCCTGCATGGGCGCCCTGCCAGCACCGCCCTCGCGTTGTCAAGGCAGGGCGAGGGACGGAGGGCGGCGGGTAGCGTAGGGGCATGCGATACCTCTTCAGCACCGGACTCGTCGCCGCGATCTCGGCAGGGATCTCGCTGCTGCGCGGCACCCGCAACGAACCCATCACCTGGCGCTCGCTCCTGTCGTGGGTGAGCTGGGGCATCACGATGGCACTCGCGGTGGGCGCCGTGGTCGACATGCGTCGCGAGCGCCACGGCGTCCCGGTCGACGCCGACTCCCCGCAGTCCGTCAAGAAGTCGAAGAAGGCGCAGCGGCTGCAGTTCCGGTCGCAGAAGGCCCTCGCCGACGCGCAGGGGCACGCCCAGGACAAGCGGTCCTGACGCGCCCCCACGGCCCGCGGTCGTTCACCGGGTGAGGATGAGCGCCTCGCCCTGCCCGCCGCCGCCGCACAGCCCGACCGCGGCCGTGCCGCCCCCGCGTCGCACGAGCTCGTGAGCCGCATGCACGACCAGGCGGTTCCCTGACGCTCCGATCGGGTGGCCGATCGCGATCCCGCCGCCGTGCACGTTGACGATGTCGCTGTCGAGGCCCAGTTCGGTCTGCGACCGGGCGACGACCGCACCGAACGCCTCGTTGATCTCCACGATGTCCAGATCCGCCGGCGTGATGCCCTGCTTCTCGCACGCGCGCTCGATCGCCCGTGCGGGCTGCGCCTGCAGCGAGTTGTCCGGCCCAGCGGTCTGCCCGCTCGCGCCGACGGTCGCCAGCACGGGCCAGCCCTTCGCCTCCGCGATGCGCCGCGTCGCCACGACGACGGCCGAGGCGCCGTCGGAGATCTGCGAGGAGTTTCCCGCGGTGATGCTGCCGCCCTCCGCGAACGCGGCACGCAGCCCGGCCAGCGACTCCACGGTGGTGTCGGGGCGCACGCCCTCGTCCCTCGTGACGCGCAGCGGCTCACCGCGTCGCTGCGGCACCTCGACCGGCACGATCTCCGCGTCGAGCACGCCGGACTCCTGCGCCGCGGCGGCCCGCTGGTGCGAGAGCGCGGCGACCGCGTCCTGAGCCTCGCGCGTGAGGCCGAAGCGCTCGTTGTGCCGCTCGGTGGACGCCCCCATGCTCTCGCGGTCGTACGCGTCGGTCAGGCCGTCGTAGGCCAGGTGGTCGAGCACCTCGACGGTGCCGTACGCCCAGCCGTCGCGCGACCCCATCAGCAGATGCGGGGCCCTGGTCATGGACTCCATGCCCGCAGCCACCACGACCTCGGCGTCGCCGGTGCGGATCATGCGGGCGGCGTCGATCACGGCCGTCAGCCCGGACAGGCACACCTTGTTCACGGAGTGCGCCGGCACGTCCCAGCCGATCCCCGCGCCGATCGCCGCCTGCCTGGCCGCGTTCTGTCCCGAGCCGGCGGCGAGCACCTGTCCGACGATCACGGCATCCACGTCGCCGGGGTCGACGTGTGCCTGCTCCAGAGCGCCGCGGATCGCGAACGAGCCCAGCTGCGGCGCGGTGAACGCGGCGAGCTGACCCTTGAGCCGGCCCTGCGGGGTGCGCGCGGCGGCGACGATGACCACGTCGTCGTCCGTCACCATGTGGTTGTCAGTCATGGGTGGGGGTCCTTCCGTTCTGCAGTTCCGGGGAGAGGCTGAGGGGCGGTTCCGTGGCGGCGGCGACCTCGTCGATCGTGACACCGGGGGCGAGTTCGACGAGCACCAGGCCGTCGGGCGTCACGTCGATCACGGCCAGGTCGGTGATGATGCGGTCGACCACTCCGCGGCCGGTGAGCGGGAGGGAGCAGTCGTCGACGATCTTCGCCGACCCGTCCTTCGCCACATGCTCCATCAGCACGATGACCCTGCCCGCGCCGTGCACGAGGTCCATGGCGCCGCCCGGACCCTTGACCATCTTGCCCGGGATCATCCAGTTCGCCAGGTCGCCCGCGGCCGACACCTGCATGGCACCGAGGATCGCGGCGTCGATCTTCCCGCCACGGATCATGCCGAAGCTGAGGGCGGAGTCGAAGAAAGCCGCTCCGGGGAGCGTCGTCACGGTCTCCTTGCCCGCGTTGATGAGGTCGGGGTCGACCTCCTCCTCGCGCGGGTAGGGCCCGACTCCCAGGATCCCGTTCTCGGACTGCAGCACCACGGTCACGCCGGGCGGCACGTGGTTGGGCACGAGCGTGGGCAGCCCGATCCCCAGGTTCACGTAGGAGCCGTCCTGCAGCTCGGCGGCGGCGCGGGCTGCCATCTGGTCTCGCGTGAGCGCCATGTCAGGCTCCTTCCGCCGCGACGGTGCGTCGCTCGATGCGCTTGGGGATGTCGGTGCCGACCTCCACCATGCGGTGCACGAACACCCCGGGCAGGTGCACCGCGTCGGGGTCCAGGTCGCCGGGCTCCACGAGCCGCTCCACCTGCGCGATGCAGATGCGTCCGGCCATGGCCGCGAGCGGGTTGAAGTTGCGCGCCGCCTTGGTGAAGACGAGGTTGCCGTGACGGTCGCCCAGGGCGGCGTGCACGAGGGCGAAGTCGGTGGTGATGGCCTCCTCCAGCACGAACTCCCTCGGCTCCCCGCCCACGTCGAAGGTGCGCACGTCCTTCGCCGGCGATGCGACCGCGATGGAACCGTCCGGGTGGTAGCGGCGCGGCAGGCCGCCCTCCGCGACCTGTGTGCCCACGCCCGTCTGTGTGAAGAACGCCGCGATACCCGCACCGCCGGCGCGCAGCTTCTCCGCGAGCGTGCCCTGGGGCGTCAGCTCGAGCTCGAGCTCGCCGCTGAGGAACTGGCGCTCGAACTCCCTGTTCTCCCCCACGTACGACGAGGTCATCTTCCGGATGCGCTGCGCCGCGAGGAGGATGCCGAGCCCCCAGTCGTCGACGCCGCAGTTGTTGCTGACGATGCTCAGGTCGGTCGTGCCCTGGGCGAGGAGAGCCTCGATCAGGGCGATCGGATTGCCGGAGAGGCCGAACCCGCCGACCGCGAGAGAGGCGCCGTCGGGGATGTCCGCGACGGCCGCGGCGGCGGACTCCCAGTGTTTGTCGATCACGTCTGCTCCTTCGGTTCCGTGCTCTCCTCCAGGATCCGCCCGGCGGGTGCGACCACGCCAGCACGGTCTTGTGATGTGGCCCGCAGGCCGACTACCGTCCACAATGTGGAATCGACGTCTCGAAGCGTGCCCGGGGCCCAGGCGATCGCGAGGGCGGCCGGGCTCCTGCGCCTGGTCACCGCGTCCGGGGCGGAGGGCGCGACGCTGCAGGAGCTCGCTCGCGCCTCGGGGCTGTCGCGCTCCACGGCGCATCGGCTGCTCACCGCCCTCCGCGTGGAGGGCCTGGTCGACCGGGACACGGACAGCGCGCGCTGGATGCCGGGGCCGGAGCTGTTCCTGATGGGATCCGTGGCGGCGGCGCGCTACGACGTGACCGGCCTCGCGCGCGACATCGTGCGCTCGCTCGCCGTCACGACCGAGGAGAGCGCGTTCTTCTCGGTGCGCCGTGCCGACGAGACCGTCTGCCTGCTGCGCGAGGAGGGCTCGTTCCCGATCCGCTCCTTCGTCCTGAGCGAGGGGGTGCGCTTCCCCCTCGGTGTCGCGAGCGCCGGCCTGGCGATCCTGTCCTTCCTGCCGGACCACGATGTGGATGCCTATATCGAACGGCACCCCGACCTGGAGACCCACTGGGGTCGCGCCCACGGGCGGGCTCCCCTGCGTGCGCGACTGGCGGAGACCAAGGAGCGCGGGTACGCCGTGAACCCCGGTCTCATCGTGGAGGGCAGCTGGGGCCTGGGCGCCGCCGTGTTCGATCGCGCGGGGCGCCCGGAATGGGCGCTGAGCCTGACCGGTGTGGCCTTCCGGTTCGGACCGGATCGCCAGGCCGAGCTGGGCCGCATCCTGCTGGCGCACGCCCATCAGCTCTCGGCGCGGATCGCGAACGCCCGCCGCTGACGCGTATACATACCAAGCGATATATACTGGCTGGTATGAATCGCGTGGATGTCATCCCGTCGCTCGTGCTCTCCGGGTACGCGCTCGGCCGGATCGCCGCTCAGGACGCGGGGAACGACGCCCCGGCGGCACAGTGGCGCGTCCTCAGCCTGCTCACCCAGACGGGGCCCCGTCGCGTGGGCGAGCTGGCCGCGGCGGCGCGCACGACCCAGCCGGGCATGACGCGGCTGATCGGCACCCTCGAACGCGAGGGGCTCGTGCACCGCTCCCCCGATCCCGACGACTCCCGGGCGATCACGGTCGCCATCACGGAGGCCGGGACGGCAGCCGTGGACGAGTGGAGGGCGGAGTTCCGCTCCACCATCGCCCCGCGATTCGCAGACCTCGACGACGACGACTGGGCAGCGCTCACCCGCGCGGCCCGGATCCTCGCCGAGCGCACCACCGCCGACAGAGCAGGAGACCACCAGTGACCCAGACCACCGCCGCATCGACCCCGTCCGTCTGGAGGCAGCCCGCGCAGGTGTGGGCGGTCGCGTTCGCCTGCGTCGTCGCGTTCATGGGCATCGGGCTGGTCGACCCCATCCTGCCCGCCATCGCCGAGTCGCTCGAGGCGTCACCGGTCGAGACCGAGCTGCTGTTCACCAGCTACCTCCTCGTCACCGGCCTCGCGATGCTCGTCACCAGCTGGGTCTCCAGCCGTATCGGCGCCAAAGCGACGCTCCTCGTCGGTCTCGCGCTGATCGTGGTGTTCGCTCTCCTCTGCGCCCTGAGCGGCAGCGTCGACGCGGTGATCGGGTTCCGGGCGGGCTGGGGCCTCGGCAACGCGCTGTTCATCTCCACCGCTCTCGCGACCATCGTCGGGGCAGCCTCGGGCGGCAGCGGCGCGGCGATCGTGCTGTACGAGGCAGCCCTCGGTCTGGGCATCGCCGTGGGTCCGCTGCTCGGCGGCATCCTCGGCGAGCAAAGCTGGCGCGGCCCCTTCTTCGGTGTCGTCGTGCTCATGGCGATCGCGTTCATCGCGGTGTCCCTGCTGCTGCGCGGCCCGAGCGAGAAGCGCACGCCCGTTCCGTTCTCCGCGCCGTTCACAGCACTCCGTCGTCCCGCGCTCGCGATCCTCGCCGTCGCCGCGCTGTTCTACAACATCGGCTTCTTCGTGCTGCTGGCGTTCTCGCCGTTCCCCCTGGGCTTCGGCGCGATGGGCATCGGCTTCACCTTCTTCGGCTGGGGCGTCGCGCTCGCGGTGACCAGCGTGTGGGTCGCACCCGTGCTGATGCGGCGCATGCCCCGCACCCGGATCATCCTGGTCGTGCTGCCCCTGCTGGCGATCGACCTCGTGGTCGCCGGACTCGTCGTCGACAGCGCCGCCGCGCTCGTGGCGTGCATCATCGTGGGCGGCCTGCTGCTCGGCATCATGAACACGGTGCTGACCGAGGCCGTGATGGAGGCCACCGATCTGCCCCGCTCGGTCGCATCGTCCGCCTACTCGGCCGTCCGCTTCCTCGGTGGCGCGATGGCTCCGCCGATCGCGGCACTCCTGTGGCACCTGTTCAGCGCGACCGTTCCGTACCTGTTCGCGGCGGTCGCGGTGCTCCTCGCCGCGCTCACCGTGTTCCTCGGCCGTCGTGCCCTCGCGCACATCGACGACGAGCCCGCTGACCCCGCGGCGGAGGACGCCCAGGCCATCGTCGTCGGCGACGCGGCCTGAGCGCCTCCACTACCGTGGTGCCATGACCGACGCGCCCTCGCTTCCCGAACGCAGCCGCCTGGTGCATCAGCACCTCGTCGAGTCGGGTGTCGATGCGGAGATCCGGGTCCTCCCCGACTCCGCTCGAACCGCGACGGAGGCCGCGGCCGCCATCGGCTGCGAGGTCGCCGCGATCGCCAACAGCCTGGTGTTCCTCGCCGACGGTGACCCGGTGCTCGTGATGACGAGCGGCGGACACCGGGTCGACCTCGGCGTCCTGGCGCGCAGCATCGGCGCCACGGACGTCTCGATGGCGCCGGCGTCCGTCGTGCGGGAGGCGACAGGTCAGGCGATCGGCGGCGTGGCACCGGTCGGGCACCCGGCACCGCTGCCGACCTACCTCGACCGCGCACTCACGGCGTTCCCGGAGATCTGGGCTGCCGCAGGGCACCCGCACACGGTGATGCCCCTCACCTTCGCCGAACTGGAGCAGCTCACGCACGGCACCGTGATCGACGTCGCCGGAGCCTGATCCGGGCTCCGTGCATCCAGGGCCGTGCACCCGCGCACCCCGTGCAGCATGATGGGACGATCGAGTCCGGTGCGCGGGGCATCGGCAGACACGGATCTGCGAGGGTGAGACATGTGCGGACGATTCGCGAACGATGCGACCACCGACGAGCTGATCCGCGAGTTCGTCGCCGAGGGCGGCCGTCCCGAGGACTGGTGGAAGTCGTGGCACGGCGCCTACTCGATCGCCCCCACCGAGAACGCTCCGATCGTCCGCGACCGCGGTGAGGGCCGCATCCTCGAGCTCGTCCGCTGGGACTGGCAGAGCCCGCCCAACCGCCCCCAGCGCGCGCCGCTCATCAACGCCAGGATGGAGAAGCTGGCGGCCGGGTTCTGGGCACCCGCGTTCTCCGCGGCCCGGTGCATCGTCCCGATGCGCGGCTACTTCGAGTGGACCGGCGAGAAGGGGCGGAAGACCCCGCACTTCCTGCACGCCGACGGCCTGCTCGCCGCCGCGGGACTGACGTGGTCCATGGAGCACGAGGGAGAGCGGGTGCGATGCTTCGTCGTGGTCACCAGGGAGGCCAGGGACGCGAGCGGCGAGGTCCACGACCGCATGCCGGCCTTCCTGACGCCGGACACGTGGGACACCTGGCTCAGCCCGGACAAGCTGACCGGGCAGGCGAAGCTCGACGCGCTGGCGATGCTGGACCATAGCTCGGCGGATGTCGCCGCCACGATCCGTGGGCGCATCGTGGACCGCAAGGTCAGCAACACCCGCACGCTCGACCCGTCCGACCCCACCCTCCTCGATCCCGTCGCCTGAGACGCCCCTGTCGCCGACCGGGGTATCCGGTTCCTCGAATGTGTGAGACCGTAGAGGAACACCACACCAGTGATCATCTTGGTTGCGCCTCTTGGCACAGGTTTCTGTGGCGGAACAGGAAGCAGGTCATGGGTCGTTTCGTGTACGAGAACAGCGTGAAGGTCGAGATCGAGGATCGGGCGCTCACACACGTCCAGCTCGTCATGACCGCGAAGCTCCGCCGTGGGGAGCCGTTCGGCTTCACCTGGCGAGAAGACGCCAGCATCGGCGGCGGACGCACCACGGTATGGGTGCACGCGGGCAGCTCGCTCGTCTTCAAGTACAGCGGCAGCCGTCAGCCTGCCGTCAACCGGGCCTGGGTCGACGCACTCGCGTTCACGGCCAACGCCCCCACCGGGCTGTACCTGGTGTCCGAGCCCGCAGAGCAGGCACCGACGGATCGCGAAGCGGTCCTCGCCCCGGCGTGACCGCCCGTAACACGATGCGCAGGCTGGTTCAACCCCTCTTGCCGCCGCGGTGAGCCCTGCCTACCGTGGACCGCATGGGGAACTCCGAGACGACCACGACGCACATCGAGATCGATGGGCACGACTTCGCGCTCCCGTCCAGCACCGACGTGGCTGACCTCATGACGCGCATCGAGGCTGCGGCCCGTTCCGAGCCGACCTTCGTCGATCTCGCCACCGGCGACAGTCTGACGAGTGTGCTGATCACGGCGCACTCTCGCGTGGCGGTGTACCTGCGGCGGAGCACCACGGATGCGCCTCCTCCCGTCGATCTGCGATCCGCCCTCGACTGGGACCTCTGACCCGTCGCGCGCCTCCTAAGCTGGGAGGATGCTCATCGCCCTCATCCGCCCCCTCGGCACCGCCACCGCCGACGTCGTCGGCACGTCCCTCGAGGATGTGCGCACACAGCTGGCCGCCCACGCCCAGCCCGGGTTCGACCTGGCATCCGCACCGGTGCGGATGCTGAAGGGCGAGGCGAAGATGGAGGCCACGGGAACGTTCCGCCGGGTCGACGGCGTCGAGCAGATCGAGGCGGAGGACATGGCGTCGCTCGAGGCCAAGGTTCCGGAGGGCTGGCAGATGCTGTCCGTCCGGCGCGCCTGACCGCACGCCGTCGACCGGACGAGCACCGTACGAGAGAAGCCCTCGACCGTGGAGCACGGATCGAGGGCTTCTGCGTGGTGCACCCCCAGGGACTTGAACCCTGAACCCACTGATTAAGAGTCAGTTGCTCTGCCGATTGAGCTAGAGGTGCGTGGCCCGGGATAACCCCGACCGAGGAATTACATTACCAGCCGATCAGCCGCCGACGAAATCGTGTGCCGCCCGGGCGCGCCAAGCACACGCGTACACCTCGGGACGCAGCCACGGTGGCCGATGGTCACTCAGGGCCGCAGGTCACCGCCACTATCCTGGGAGCGTGACTCAGCCCCCTGCCGCGACCGACCTGCGCGCCGACCTTGCCCTCGCCCTCCGGCTCGCCGACGCGGCGGACGCCCAATCTCTGCCGCGCTTCGACGCCGCGGATCTGGAGATCTCCACCAAGGCCGACCGATCGCATGTCACCGACGCCGACCTGGCGACCGAGCGTGCGGTGCGCAGCATCCTCGAGAGCGAACGGCCCGATGACGGCATCTTCGGCGAGGAGTTCGGCGCACAGGGGGCCACGGACCGACAGTGGATCATCGACCCGATCGACGGGACGGCGAATTTCCTGCGCGGCGTGCCACTGTGGGGCACCATGATCGCTCTGGCGGTCGACGGGGTGCCCCAGGTCGGGGTGGTGAGCATGCCCGCGCTGGGACGACGCTGGTGGGCGGCCGCCGGCGACGGCGCGTGGACCGCCGTGGACGGCGAGGAACGACGACTGACGGTCTCCGCCGTGTCCTCCCTGGATGACGCGAGCGTGAGCTTCCAGAGCATCGCTCAGTGGCGGGACGCCGGGCACCTCGACGCCCTCCTGCGACTGTCGGACCGGGTCTGGCGGGACCGCGCCTACGGCGACGTGTACGCCTACATGCTGCTGGCCGAGGGCCGCCTCGACATGGTGGCCGAGTTCGATGTGAAGGAGTATGACATCGCGGCCGCCGTGGCGATCGTGCGCGAAGCCGGCGGCCGGATGACGTCCTTCGAAGGCAGCGAGACGATCTCCGCCCGCTCGACACTCGCCACCAACGGAGTCCTTCACCAGGACCTCCTCGCGCTCCTGCACGACGCCTGACCGCCACCGCGATCCCGAGGACCCCCATGACCGCCCGCAGCCTTCCCGCCGCCACCGGCGCGCTGCTGGTGCTGCTGCTGGCGGGCTGCAGCGGGGCTCCGCACGCCGAGCCCACCCGCTCTCCTCCTGCCACCGCCGACACCACGGTCGAGACGTCCTCCCCCGCCCCCGTTCCGGCGCCCGAACCCACGGGCGAGGAGCTCACGTGCGAGTCGATGATCTCCGACGGCACGGTCGCCGCGCTGACGTCGGCCGGCTGGAGTGCGCAGGGCAAGGAGTTCCGGGCCGGGGGCGTCGAATTCACCGACGGACTGCTCTGCTTCTGGGCCGACTTCTCGGTGCCCTCGGACCACGGTCAGCTGTACGGATGGGCCCGCGTCAGCGCCGCGGACGCGGCGGAGGCGCAGGCCGGGCTGCTCGCCGAGGGGTGGCAGCGCGAGGAGTCGGAAGAGGGCGTGTACGTCACGGAGGACCCGGAGTTCTCGATGGGAACCGATGAGGACGGCTACGGCATGACCTACCTCTTCGGCGACGGCTGGGTGAAGTTCGCCGACACCCGCCAGAGCCTGCTGCTCGTCGACTGGGCGGACTGAGGGCACCGCGGCCGCTCAGGGGCGATCGCGCCCCATCGAGCTGTCGCGGATGCGCCCGAACCGGTGCGTCGTCGGCGGCGTCCACAGCAGGGTCACGAGCACGCCCGCGACCAGCCCCGTGATCCCGGCACCCCAGTCCCAGCGATCCCCCGCGAGCAGCACCGCGACGCTGACCGCGATGGCGAGCGTCAGCACGATCGTGAGCAACAGGCGCGACAACCCGCTGCCCCGCCGCACGCCCGCCGCGATCGCGAGCACCAGGAGCCCGAACAGGGCGATCGATGCGCCGAGGAGCGAGAACGCCGTCCGTCCCACCGTCCCCTCGTAGCGCGAGAGGAACACCAGCACACCGAACGCCGTGGCGAGCAGGCCGAAGACATAGGCGAGGGCTGCGACCCCATTCGTGAGGACCCGCGCCACGGTGCTGCCGCGGGCAGCCTGAGCGGCGCGCTCGGTGTCGCCGGTGCGGTCGCCGCTCGGGCGAACACGATCGACGATGACGCGGCGATGGACGAACCGGATGATCTCGATCGCGGCGATCATCACCGCGACGATCCCGGTGAGGGCCAGCGCGAGCTCCTCCCCCGGATCGACCAGGGCGAAGAAGCTGCGCGCCGGCGGCAGGCTGAAGATGCCGACGAGCAGCACGAACATGGCGCCCACCACGAGGACCTTGAAGCGATTGAGGGGCCGCGCCAGCACCGCCAGCACCCAGATGCCGACGATCGCGAGGATCACGGTCGCGCCGGTACGCAGCTGCTCCTCGGAGACGCCGAGACCGCGCGCGACAGCGTCGTACCAGGTGAGGCCGCCCGCCACGACGACGCCGGCCGGGATCGCGAAGCTGAGGGATCGCCGCAGGAAGCCGGGGAGGTAGCGCGAGGCGTTCGGCATGAGCGCCAGGAAGAACGCGGGGATCCCGATGGTGAGGCCGTCGGTGATCGACAGCTGGCGCGGGAGGAACGGGAAGGCCAGGATCAGCGCACCGAACACGACGGCGAGGGTCGTCGCATACGCCGTCTTGGTGAGGAACAGCATCGAGACGCGTTCGATGTTCGCGATGACCTGCCGCCCCTCGGCCACGACGTCGGGCAGGTGGGAGAACTGCCCGTCGAGCAGGACGAGGCGCGCGACGGCCTTCGTCGCCGGCGAGCCGGAGTTCATGGCGATCCCGATGTCGGCCGTCTTGATCGCCAAGGCGTCGTTGACCCCGTCTCCGGTCATGGCGACGGTGTGTCCGTGGCTCTGCAGCGCGGTCACCATGCGCTTCTTCTGCTCCGGCGTCACCCGCCCGAACACCTGCTGGCTGTCGAGGAGCCGGGCGAGCTCGGCATCGTCGTCGGGGAGCTCCCGCGCGTCGAACCCCTCCTCCACGTCGAGTCCGACCTCGCGCGCGATCGCCGCCACGGTCCGCGGGTTGTCTCCGGAGATGATGCGGATGGCCACCTCCTGGCGGCGGAAGTACTCCAGCGTCTGCGCGGCGTCAGGACGCACCTGTTCGCGGAAGGTGAGGACGCGGACGGGGGCCAGTCCGGCGGGCAGGCGCTCCTCGGCGATCTCAGACTCGGACAGCGGCTGTTCCGCCCGCGCGAGGACCAGCGTGCGGCGCCCGCTCTCCGCGAGCCTCGTGACCGTGCGGCCGAGCTCGGTGCTGCTCGAGGTGGCTTCGTCGCCGAAGATCATCTCCGGTGCCCCCATCACCCAGGTGCCGTCGACCTCCTCGAACACCGTGGCGCTCCATTTGCGCGCCGAGGAGAACGGGATGTCTCCGCGGACGTGCAGCGGTGCGCGCACCGGGTGGTCGGCGCGCAGGGAACGGGCCGTCGAGTTCGCGTCCGGAGCTGCCGCATACCAGGCCAGCACGGCGGCCACCTCGTCTGCACGGGACGGAGACGCGCCGCCGATCGTGTGCTCGGCGTCGAAGACGATGTCGCCCACCGTGAGCGTGCCGGTCTTGTCGAGGCACACGACGTCGACACGAGCGAGCCCCTCGACCGCCGGCAGCTCGTTCACCAGCACCTGTCGACGCGCGAGCCGCGACGCTCCGACCGCGAACGCGATGCTGGTCATCAAGACGAGGCCGAGCGGAATCATGGCGGTCAACGCGGCGATCGTGTTGACGACCGCCTGCTGCCACGAGCCTGAGCTGAACGCCGTCGCATAGCCACCGGTCACGATGATCTGCGCGTTCAGCACGAGGAGCCCGACGGGACCGATGATCCAGCCCACCCAGGTGAGGACGCGATCGATCGACGACCGGAGCTCGCTCGCCACCAGCGAGAACCGCCGCGCCTCACCCGCGAACCGGTTCGCGTACGAGTCCGCCCCGACGCGGGTGGTGACGGCGAGCCCTTCGCCGGCGACGACGACCGCCCCCGACAGCGCCTCATCGCCCGGGTGCTTCTCGACCGGGTCCGACTCGCCGGTGAGCATCGACTCGTCGATCTGCAGCCCGCGGGACTGCGTGACCGTGGCGTCGGCCGGGACCTGTTCGCCGGCACGCAGCACGAGCACGTCGTCGAGCACCACATCGCCGGGGACCACCTCCGTCTCGGCACCGTCCCGTCGGACGAGCGCACGCGGGGCGTTCATCAGGGCGAGGCGATCGAGGGCCGCTTTCGCTCGGAACTCCTGCACGCAGCCGATAATCGCGTTGGAGAACGCGGCGAGACCGAAAAGGGCATCCTGCCACCGCCCGATCGCGAACAGCACGAAGAAGCACGCGAACACGATCCCGTTGAAGATGGTGAACACGTTCGCGCGGACGATGCTCCAGGCGCTCCGGCTCGTATCGGCCGTGAACGCGTTCGTTCGGCCCGTCGAGACGCGTTCCGCCACCTGGGCGCGCGTGAGTCCGTCGGCGGGCGTGGGCGGGGTCATCGTCACGGCCTCAATATAGGCTGCGCCGGCGTCTCCTGCGGCATGCCCTCCTCCGCGTCTGCTCCCTGGGCCGCGCGTGGTCGCATTGTCAACCGTCTGGCCCCCGATCCTCCGGGAGGAGAGGCTGGAGGAAGTCACCCAGAAAGGAACGCGCATGAGCAGCGACAGCCACCGCAACGACATCAGCACCGAATCCTCCCCCGGGCCCGACGAGAACGACAACCTCGGCGCCGAGGACAACAAGGGCGAACCGCCCACGGTGCCACCCACCGGCGACGACGACGTGGAGGCTCACGACGGCACCGACGCCGACTAGCTGGTCTCGGAACGACGAAGCCCCCGTGTTCATGAGGAACACGGGGGCTTCGTCTGTGACAGCGACCTGGTGGAGCTGGGGGGAATCGAACCCCCGTCCAACGCTGAGTCTCCACGCCTTCTCCGGGCGCAGTCTGTGGAAGCGTTCTGCTCGGCTCCGACCTTTGTCACAGACACCTAAGTCGACGAGCCCAGCCTGGGAAGAGTCCCACGTGACGTCCAGACGCCGTCACGCAGCAAGATTCCTAGATGACGCCAGGATCCGTATCGGAATCACATACGGTCTGACGGACTATCGGGCTCGCTTAGGCAGCGAGGGCGAAGTCGTTGCGCTTGGATTCGGCAACTATTGTTTTGCAGAGAGCGTTTACGAGATAACTCTGCATCCTCGGCCCGCTTCTCGTGGATTCACAGGCGCTGTCGAAACCGATCAGCCCCGTGGTCCTTCTCGCGAAGGAGCCGCTGTCACACTGTGGAATTACCAGGCCGGGCGACATGCACCCGGGCATCACAGGTTACAACGTTCGGAGGCCCTTCGCCATTCCGCCCCTGCCCCGACCGGCTCGCGTAGAGTCGGCGCATGAGCGAGGTCATCGTCACCGTCCGGGGTGAGCACGAAGTGCGGGTCCGCCCCGAGCGTGCCACCGTCCGTGTCTCCGTCCGTGCCGAGGGGCCGGAGCGCGGCCCCGTGGTCGACGAAGCCCTGCGTCTCTCCGAGCCCGTGCGCGAAGACCTCGCCGAGCGCACGAAGACCGGGTCAGCGCTCGACTGGAGCAGCGCCAACCTCAGCGTCCGGGCGGAGCGCCCGTGGAGCAGCGATGGCTCGCGCCTCGCGCCCGTCTACATGGCCGGCGTCGACTTCACCGCGACGTTCGCGGAGGACGGCGAGCTCTCCCTGTGGGTCACCGAGGTCTCAGCGCGGGAGGGAGTCGAGGTCGGTTGGGTGGACTGGCATCTCACCCCCGAGACCCGCACCCGTGTCGAACGCGAGGTCGCGGCCCGCGCCGTGGAGGCCGCCGTGCTGCGCGCCGAGGCGTACGCGGGTGCCGTCGGCCTCCATCAGGTCTCGCCCGTCGAACTGGCCGACGTCGGGCTGATCGCCCCCGGCCACCCCGGCCCCGGTACGCCCCTGATGAAGGCTCGCGGAGCGGTCGCGTTCGCCGCCGACGCCGCACCCTCCATGCAGTACGAGCCGGAGGAGATCGTCATCTCGGCAACCGTCGAGGCGCGTTTCCTCGCCCGCTGAGCGCGGAGCTCACCCCTCCGCGACGAACGGCGCCAGCTCGGCCGCCAGACGTTCGGACACCCGGGCGTGCACGGCGCTTCCCTGCTCCTGATGCTCGACGGAGAGCAGCATGCCCGTCTCGTGGATCGCGGCGACGAGGTCGCCCCGGTCGTACGGGACCACCGCACGAATCTCGACCGCGGGCTGGGGCAGCGCCGCCTCGATCGCGGACCGCAGCTCGTCGATGCCCTCCCCTGAGCGCGACGACACGAAGTGCGCGTGCGGCTCCAGGCCGCGCAGCACGAGACGCTCATCCTCGGGGATCAGGTCGGCCTTGTTGAAGACCACGATCTCCGGCAGGTCGCGCACCCCGACGTCGCCCATCACGTCGCGAACCGTCTGCAGCTGGCCGGCCGGGTCGGGGTGCGACCCGTCGACGACGTGCAGCACGACATCGGCGTCGCCGACCTCTTCCAGCGTGGAGCGGAAAGCCTCGACCAGCTGGTGCGGCAGGTTCCGCACGAAACCCACCGTGTCGGTGAGGGTGTAGACACGGCCGTCCTCGGTCGCCGATCGGCGCACGGTCGCGTCGAGGGTGGCGAAAAGGGCGTTCTCGACGAGCACGCCGGCGCTCGTCAGGGCGTTCAGGAGGCTGGACTTGCCGGCGTTGGTGTAGCCCGCGATCGCGACGGAGGGAATCGTGTTGCGCTTGCGCTCGGCCCGCTTGGCCTCGCGAGCCGGCGCGAAGTCGCGGATCTGCTTGCGCAGCAGCGCCATCTTCGTGCGGATGCGGCGACGATCCAGCTCGATCTTCGTCTCACCCGGGCCGCGCGATCCCATCCCCGCGCCGCCTGCGCCGACCTGCCCACCGGCCTGGCGGCTCATGGACTCACCCCATCCGCGCAGCCGCGGAAGGAGGTACTCGAGCTGCGCGAGCTCGACCTGGGCCTTGCCCTCGCGGCTCTTCGCGTGCTGGCTGAAGATGTCGAGGATCACGGTCGTGCGGTCGATCACCTTGACCTTGACGACGTCTTCGAGGGCGCGACGCTGGCTGGGCGCCAGTTCGGTATCCGCGATGACGGTGTCTGCCCCGACCGCGGCCACGATGTCCTTCAGCTCCTGCGCCTTGCCTCGTCCGAGGTAGGTCGCGGCGTCCGGGTGGGGCCTCCGCTGCAGCACGCCGTCCAGGACCACGGCACCCGCCGTCTCGGCCAGCGCGGCCAGCTCGCGCAGCGAGTTCTCCGCGTCTTCCTGCGCCCCCTGCGGGTACACGCCCACCAGCACGACGTTCTCGAGCCGTAGCTGTCGGTACTCGACCTCGGTGACGTCTTCCAGTTCGGTCGAGAGTCCGGCCACGCGACGCAGCGCATGCCGATCTTCGAGGTCCCACTGCTGACCGTCGGTCTGCGAGTGCGCAGCCGTGGCCTCGTCCTGCAGGGCCTGGGCGGCGCCGAAGACGCGGACCTCCGATCGCTTCTCCGCGTTCGAAAGCACTCGGTCGACCGTCTGGTCGTCGGTGGAGGGGATCTTCGTCTCCGTCATCCGTTCCTGTCTCTGGTTTCCTCGCGAGCCTTAACCTTAGCCCGCACCGTCCGGTACGCTCACCGTATGGGGTCCGACCACTACTTCACTGCGGCCCCGGCAAGCCCCGAGAACCTGCGCACGATCCGTGTATCCCTGGCAGGGCGCGAGCTGGAGATGACCACCGCCGGTGGGGTCTTCAGCCCGGATCGGCTCGATGCCGGAACCGCGGTCCTTCTCGCCAACACTCCGCCCGTTCCACCCGGCGGCCATCTTCTCGACCTCGGCAGCGGCTGGGGACCCATCGCCCTGTCGATGGCTCTGGCTTCACCGCACGCCACCGTCTGGGCGGTGGACGTGAATGAACGTGCGCTCGACCTCGTGCGTCGCAATGCTTCCGCGCTCGGCCTCACCAATGTCAACGCCGCGCTGCCCGGAGATGTTCCCGACGACGTGACCTTCCGCACCATCCGCTCCAACCCGCCGATCCGCGTGGGGAAGAACGAGCTCCACGGGCTTCTCGAACGGTGGATCCCCCGGCTCGACGAGCGCAGCGATGCCTGGCTCGTGGTGCAGCGCAATCTGGGTGCCGACTCCCTGCAGCGGTGGATCGCCAGCACGTTCCACCCCGGCTTCAGCGTCTTCCGCACCGCGACCGGCAAGGGCTACCGCATCCTGAAGGTCCGCAAGCACGGCACGCCACCGACGGAGCCGATCGCGCTGGTCTGATCCGCGCCTCAGAGCAGGTCGATCTCACCCTGGAAGACCAGCTGCGCAGGCCCGGAGAGCGCGACGTGCTCGCCGTCCTCCGCCGGGAACATCCGCACGGCCAGTGTGCCACCGGGCACCTCGACCTGCCAGTTGTTCGGCGCCTGCGCACCCGCCCAGTACCGCACGGCGAGGGCCGTCGCCGCGACACCGGTTCCGCAGCTGAGCGTCTCGCCGACGCCGCGCTCGGAGACCCGCATGCGCACATGGCCGATGCCGTCGCGGACCAGGGGTTCACCCGGGACGACGAACTCGACGTTGGCGCCCGCAGGAAGGGCGGGTTCGAGCTCGGGTGCACGCGTGAGCTCGAGCAGCGCGAGTTCGGCCTCGGATGCCAGCGCGACCACGACGTGCGGGTTGCCCAGATCGATGCCGAGGCCGGGGCGGGTCACGGTGAGCCCATCCGCACGGACGAGTGGGTCGTCGCCCGACAGGCGCCACGCCCCAAGGTCGACCTGGTAGCCGTTCGCGCTGCGGGTCACGTCGCGCACTCCGGCCCTGGTACCGATCGGCAGCGTCGCGCCCTGCTCGATACTCGCGAGACCGGAACGCACCAGATAGTGCACGAACACGCGGATCCCGTTGCCGCACATCTCCGCGACCGAGCCGTCGGCGTTGCGATAGTCCATGAACCACTCCGCGGCGGGCTCTTCCGCCAGCGCCGCAGCGCCCTCCGGAAGGGACGCGGAGCGGACGACCCGCAGGACCCCGTCTGCGCCGATGCCGAAGTGGCGGTCGCAGAGCACAGCCACCTGCTCCTGTGACAGAGGCAGCTGCCCATCGGGGTCGGCGATGATGATGAAGTCGTTGCCGGTGCCGTGCCCCTTGGTGAATGCGACCATGCTCCCAGTCTAGGGACGGTTCGTTCCCCCCTCGTCGCGGACGACGCGATAACGCCCGCACAGGAAGCTGCGGTTGCGCGCGACCTCGAGCAACTCCAGATCGAGTCGACGAGGAAGAAGCGGTGCACCTGACCCGAGGGTGACCGGGGCGTATTGCACCCAGACCTCGTCGAGAAGCCCGGCGTCGGCGAACTGCCCGGCGACGTCTCCCCCGCCGACGATCCAGACATCGCGGCCCTCCGCCGCCGCCACCGCGCGGGCATGCACTTCGCTCACGGAGTCGCTGGTGAGTTCGACGGCCGCCCCCGTGGGCAGCTCGAGGTCGCGGTGCGTGAGCACCCACGTCGGCTGGGTGTACCCCCACCGTCCCTCCTCGTGCCGCATCACCCATTCGTAGGTGGACGCCCCCATCACGAGGGCGCCGACGTTCTTCTCGAACGACGGGTACGCCATCGGCCCCTCCAGATCGATGTCCTGGCTCAGCAGCCAGTCGAGTGAATGGTCGAGCGTGGCGATGAACCCATCGAGACTGGAGGCGGTGTAGAAGTGAGTGGCCATGCGCGCAGTCTTGCACCGGGCACCGACACTCGTCAGTCGGCGAGAAGCTGCTCCGCGGAGGTCGGCACGTCGTGCCACTCGAGCTGCGGGTAACGCTTGAACCACGACACCTGACGGCGGGCGTACCGGCGGGTGAGGGCCTGCGTCTCCGCGATCGCCTCCGCCTCCGTGAGCCGGCCGTCCAACTGTCCCAGCGCCTGGGCGTAGCCGATCGCGCGGGAAGCCGTGGTGCCGCCCTCCAGGCCACGCCCACGGAGACTCTCGGCCTCCGCCACCAGCCCCTGCGCCCACATGCGGTCGACCCGGTCGTTCAGCCGGCGCACGAGCGGCTCGCGGTCCAGGCGCAGGCCGATGATCCGCGTCTGCGGCATCCACAGCGTCGGCGCATCGGGAAGCGCTGCCCCGTGCGTAGCACTCCCCTGTTCCACCACTTCGAGCGCACGGATGACCCGTCGGCTGTTCCTGGGGTCCACGCGCTCCGCCGTGGTCGGATCGAGGAGCCGCAGTCGCTCGAGCAACGGCGTGATCCCCTCGGCCTCGAACTCGAGCTCCAGCCGCCTCCGCACCGCCGGGTCTCGCGGCGGGAAGTCGAAGTCGAAGATCACGCTGGAGACGTACAGACCCGAGCCGCCGACCAGGATGGCGTCTCCGCCGCGCTCCTGGATGTCGCGCACCGCGGCACGCGCCAGCGGCTGATACCAAGCGGCAGCAGCATCCTGCGTGACCTCTCGCACGTCGAGGAGATGATGGGGAATGCCACGACGGTCGGCGGCCGGCAACTTCGCCGTGCCGATGTCCATGCCGCGATACACCTGCATCGCGTCGGCGTTGATGATCTCGGCCGGGTTGCCCTGACGCCGCAGCGCTTCGGCCAGGTCCAGGGCGAGGTCGCTCTTGCCCGTGCCCGTGGCACCGACGATCGCCCAGAGTCGCGGCGCGGTCACACGCCGACGCGCAGCGTCGGAAGCCCGAGCGACACGGCGCTCGACCCGCTCGCACTCGGTGACGGCACCGCGCACGACTCCGCCTGCGAGCGGTCCCAGGCATCTCCGCCCCGTGTCCGGCGGATGCGCAGAGGCGCGCCGGTGGGGTCATCGGCCAGCAGGTGGAACGGCGCGGCGTGCGTGACCGTCACCGTGACGACGTCACCCGGGCGCGGAAGCTCCGACCCCGGCGGGACCTCGAAGTGCACGAGACGGTTGTCCTCGCCTCGGCCCGTCAGGCGGTGGGTCTCGGCGTCCTTCTTGCCCTCCCCGGTCGACACGAGCACCTCGATCTCGCGGCCGACCTGCTTCTGGTTCTCTTCCAGCGAGATGCGCTCCTGCAGTGCGATCAAGCGATCGTAGCGGGCCTGCACCACGGCCTTCGGAACCTGATCCGCCATCGTCGCCGCCGGTGTGCCCTCCCGGATCGAGTACTGGAACGTGAAGGCTCCGGAGAAGCGTGCCTGCTCGACCACCCGCATCGTGTCTTCGAAGTCCTCCTCGGTCTCACCCGGGAACCCGACGATGATGTCGGTCGTGATGGCCGCGTGCGGGATGCGTGCCCGCACCCGGTCGAGGATGCCCAGGAAACGCTCGCTGCGGTACGAACGCCGCATGGCCTTGAGGATGCGGTCGCTGCCCGACTGGAGCGGCATGTGCAGCTGCGGCATCACGCTCGGTGTCTCGGCCATCGCGTCGATCACGTCGTCGGTGAAGGCGGCCGGATGCGGACTCGTGAATCGGATCCGCTCCAGGCCCTCGATCTGCCCGGCCGCGCGCAGCAGCTTGCCGAAGGCCTGGCGGTCTCCGAACTCCACACCATACGAGTTGACGTTCTGGCCGAGCAGGGTGACCTCGATCGCGCCGTCCTCGACCAGCAGCCGGATCTCGTTGAGGATGTCGCCCGGGCGGCGGTCCTTCTCCTTGCCACGAAGGCTCGGAACGATGCAGAACGTGCAGGTGTTGTTGCAGCCGACCGAGATCGACACCCAACCGCTGTGGGCGGAGTCGCGCTTGGTGGGAAGCGTGGACGGGAACACCTCGAGCGACTCGAGGATCTCCAGCTCCGCGTCTCCGTTGTGGCGGGCGCGCTCGAGGAGGCCGGGCAGGGAGCCCATGTTGTGCGTTCCGAAGACGACATCGACCCACGGCGCCTTGTCGAGCACCGCCTGCTTGTCCATCTGTGCGAGACAGCCACCGACGGCGATCTGCATGCCCGCCTTCCGACGCTTCACCGCGGCGAGGTGTCCGAGAGTGCCGTACAACTTGCCCGCCGCATTGTCGCGCACGGCGCAGGTGTTGATGATGACGACGTCGGCTTCACTGCCCGCGGGCGCAGGGACGTAGCCCGCGCTCTCGAGCGAACCGGACAGCCGCTCGGAGTCGTGCACGTTCATCTGGCACCCGAAGGTACGCACCTCATACGATCGCTGTCGCCCGTCGTCGTCGACGGCCGCCGATGAGGCGCTGATGATCGTCGGTTCACTGCGGGGGATAGTCATGATCTGTCCATTGTACGAGCCCCGTCACCGCGCTCAGGGCGGCGCCCTCAGTCGGAATCCACGAAGCGCACGCCGGACCCGGAACCACCGGACGACGCCTCGCGCAGCGCCGTCTTGGCGGCGGTCATCGCGACCGATCCGGCATAACCACGCCGCGCCAGCTGACCCGTGAGGCGACGAAGCGCCGTGTCGGCGTCGAGTCGGCTGAGAGACCGCGCCTTGGTGCGAGCGAACTCCAGCGCCCGCTCCGCATCGTCGTCAGGGAGTTCCTCCAGCGCCGCATGGATCACCTCTCGCGGGATCCCGCGCTGGGCGAGCGCGCGGGACAGCGCGACACGCCCCTGCCCCTTGCGTTCGGCGCCCGAGGTCACGAGCATCTCGGCGAGCACCGCGTCGTCGAGGTAACCGCGACGGCAGAAATCCTCGATCAGGTCGTCGACGTCGTTCGCCTCCACCCCGTGGCCTCTCAAGACCAGACGCGCTTCGGAGACGGACAACGAGCGGGTGCGAAGCTTGCGGAGCAGAGATTCTTCGGCCGCGACACGGACCTCCTCCGTGGTGGGACCGTCCTCTTCTCCCCGCTCGGCATCCGCCCCGCCGAGCGTCCCCTCGTCGATCGCGCGCAGCCGAGGGACCGGGGTGCCCGCTGTCGATCGCCCGCGTCGACCGCGTGCGGGATGCCGTTCGCTCGGCGTGCCCGCGTCGGGTTCCTGCGGGAAGTCGGACGGCGCCTGATGCCAGGTCGAGCGCCACGACGCGGCGCCGTCAGTCGATGCCGGCGCGTCCACCCCCGAATGATCGGGCGGGGTAGGCCGTCGTGAGGGCTGCCGAGACGGCGCCCCTCCGAAGAGCGGGATGATGGGGGCGATCCGTTCCGGATCGCCCCCACGCTGCTCGTTCATCAGGCCGGGCGACGCTCAGCGAGCTCGTCCGCAGACGCGGGCGCGGGCTGCGCACCGATGCCGAGCTTCTGCTTGATCTGCGTCTCGATGGCGAGGGCGATGTCGGGGTTGTTGAGAAGGAACGTGCGCGCGTTCTCCTTGCCCTGCCCCAGCTGGTCGCCGTCGTAGGTGTACCAGGAGCCAGACTTCTTGACGATCCCGTGCTCCACGCCGAAGTCGATCAGGCTGCCCTCGCGAGAGATCCCCACGCCGTAGAGGATGTCAAACTCCGCCTGCTTGAACGGCGGGGCCATCTTGTTCTTGACGATCTTGACCCGCGTACGGTTGCCGACGGCGTCGGTTCCGTCTTTGAGGGTCTCGATCCGTCGGATGTCCATGCGCACGGAGGCGTAGAACTTGAGCGCCTTTCCACCGGCGGTGGTCTCGGGCGATCCGAAGAAGACGCCGATCTTCTCGCGCAGCTGGTTGATGAAGATCATCGTGGTGTTGGTCTGGTTGAGCCCACCCGTCAGCTTGCGCAGCGCCTGCGACATGAGCCGGGCCTGCAGACCCACGTGGGAGTCGCCCATCTCACCCTCGATCTCGGCTCGCGGCACGAGGGCCGCGACCGAGTCGACGACGATGAGATCGATGGCACCGGACCGCACGAGCATGTCGGCGATCTCCAGCGCCTGCTCACCGGTGTCCGGCTGCGACACCAGCAGGGAGTCGATGTCGACGCCCAGCTTCGCGGCGTAGTCGGGGTCGAGCGCGTGCTCCGCGTCGATGAACGCCGCGATACCGCCCGCGCGCTGCGCATTGGCGATGGCGTGCAGGGTGAGTGTGGTCTTACCCGAGGACTCCGGGCCGTAGATCTCCACGATGCGGCCACGCGGCAGCCCTCCGACCCCAAGGGCGACGTCGAGGGCGATGGAGCCGGTGGGGATGACTGCCACGGGGGCGCGCTCATCGCTGCCCAGCCGCATGACCGAGCCCTTTCCGAATTGACGGTCGATCTGCGCGAGGGCGGTCTCGAGGGACTTCTCGCGGTCGGCGGGTGATGGCATGGTGTGCTCCTTCTGCGCGTGTGATGCCGCCTGTAGGCTGTCGCGGCTCTTCCGGCTGGAAGGAACTCTCCGACAAGGCGTGTGGCTTCTTCAGCCTGGTCCTCACGCTAGGACGAGCCACCGACATTGCATCGGCCCACCCGAGGTCTGTGATGATCCAGGCATCGAAACCACTTGTGCAGAAGACTACGCCCGGTTCGAACAGATTTTCGACAACAGCGCAACGCGGCGTGTCGGAGTTCCGCACACCCCGGAGCACGAGAGCAGCAACTCAGCGGCTCCGCGGCTCCAGCCGTCCGACGCCATGCCGCCGAGACAGCGGAACATCCATCTCCTCGCACAGGGCGAGCCAGATCTCCCGGGGCGGCACGCCGTCCGCCAGTGCTTCGCTCGCGGTACGGCCGTTGACCGCCGTCAGACTGAGGTCGTTCACCAGTGACGGCCCTCGCGCCTGGAACTCCGCGTCGACGGCGCGAAGGAATTCGCTACGTCGCATCGTCACCCGGCCGAGTGGTCAGTGCAGCGAGAGCTCGGGCTCGACCGAGGCGACCAGATCGTCGGGAACGACGTCGGGGAAGACCTGGATGCCCTCGAGGACGGAGATGCGATCCCCGACCTCGCGCATGATGGTGGAGATGGGAACGTCGAGGGCCTCCGCGACCGAGGCGAGGATCTCGCTCGACGCCTCCTTCTGTCCGCGTTCGACCTCGCTGAGGTAGCCGAGCGCGACGGACGCCTTGCTTGCGACCTGCCGGAGGGTGCGCCCCTTCTGCAAGCGGAAGTCCCTCAGCACATCGCCGATTTCCTGTCGTACAAGAATCATCGGAACCTCCTCCCCATGTGTTCGATCGAGGTTCCCCTCGAAGAGACAGCCAGTCTAGCCCTCCTGGCCTGCACAGAATCTACCCTTGCACTCTGTGGTTTGAATGTGAGCACATCGGTATCAACCTTCGGCTGTCGGCTCGTATTCCCCGACCGCCTCAGCCAGCATTCGCACCAGCATCGCCACCGACTGCGCGCGCACCGCCGCTCGGTCGCCGTCGAAGACGAACGCCTCCGTGCGAGTGCCCTCCGGAGTGACGACGCCCAGATGGACGGTCCCGACCGGCTGACCGTCCGACGACTGCGGCCCGGCGATCCCGGTGGTGGAGATACCGACGTCCGCCGACCGTCCGTCGACGGCGACGGCGTGGCGAACCCCCTCGGCCATCTGCCGCGCCACCTCGGGATGGACGGGTCCCTGTGTCGCGAGCAGCTCGGCGTCCACCCCGAGCAGCGAATGCTTGACCGGCGTCGCATACGCGACCACGCCGCCGAGGAGAACGACGGAGGCTCCGGGAACGGCGACCAGCGCCGCGCAGACCGCGCCGCCGGTCAGCGACTCGGCGACCCCGAGCGTCCAGCCGCGCGCGCGCAGGGCGCCCACGACCATCTCAGGGGTGAACGACGTCATGACCGCTGTCGCGAACCGCGTACCTGCGCCACGATGTAGTCGATTCCGCTGACCACCGTGAGGACGAGCACGATCAGCATGAGCACGAAGGTGATGGTCGTCCACGGACCGAGACCGATCCACACGTGAAGCGGCAACAACGCCCAGCCGAGGGCCACGCCCTGGAACGCGGTCTTGATCTTGCCCATCCAGGCGGCAGCGACGACATGCTCGCTCGCGACCACCAGACGATGGATCGTGATACCCCACTCGCGGACGAGGATCACGATCACGATCCACCAGTTGACCTCGCCCAGAATGGCCAGCCCGATGAAGCCGGCCCCCGTGAGGAGCTTGTCGGCGATCGGATCCCACAGCTTCCCGAAGTCGCTCACAATGTCGTAGCGACGCGCGAGATACCCGTCGACCCAGTCGGTCGAGATGGCCACGATGAAGAGGATGCCGGCGATCCAACGCACCACCGGATCCGGGATTCCATAGGTGCCACCGAGGAGCAGGAGAACGAAGAAGACCACCGCGAGCGGGATCCGCGCCACCGTGATCGCGTTGGGGAGCTGCCGGGGAATGGCCATCAGTCGCGTCCCGTCAGGCCCCAGGCGTCTTCATCGCCTTCCGCCTCCACGACCGGAAGCCCGTCGTACTGCCCCGCGATCGGGTCGCGCTCGCGCGACGGAGGTGCGGCGGCCGGTGCGCCGGCGCTCGGAGCGGACGCGGGCACGTCCTCGCCGCGAAGGCGAGCCATGACCTGCGGCAGCTGCTCCGGGGTGGCCAGCACGTCGCGGGCCTTCGACCCCTCCGACGGGCCGACGACCTCACGCGACTCGAGCAGATCCATGAGCCGGCCGGCCTTCGCGAACCCGACACGGAGCTTGCGCTGCAGCATCGACGTCGATCCGAACTGCGACGAGATGATGAGCTCGGCCGCGGCGAGGAGGAGCTCGAGGTCGTCGCCGATGTCCTCGTCGACCTCTTTCTTCTTGCTCGGCTCCATCGCCTCCTGCACATCGGCGCGGTACTCCGGTCGAGCCTGACGCGTGACGTGCTTGACGACGGCGTCGATCTCCTTCTCGTCCACCCAGGCACCCTGCAGGCGGAAGGGCTTCGACGAGCCCATCGGCGAGAAGAGCGCGTCTCCCTGACCGATCAGCTTGTCGGCGCCGGGGCTGTCGAGGATCACGCGGCTGTCGGTGACGCTCGTGACCGCGAACGCGAGCCGGGACGGCACGTTGGCCTTGATGAGACCGGTGACGACGTCGACGCTCGGACGCTGCGTGGCGAGCACCAGGTGGATGCCGGACGCGCGAGCGAGCTGCGTGATGCGCACGATCGAGTCCTCGACGTCACGAGGGGCGACCATCATGAGGTCGGCGAGCTCGTCAACGACGACCAGCAGGTACGGGTACGGCTTGAGAACCCGCTCGCTGCCGACCGGCACCTCGACCTCACCGGCGCGGACGGCACGGTTGAAGTCGTCGATGTGACGGAAGCCGAACGACGCGAGGTCGTCGTACCGCATGTCCATCTCCTTCACGACCCACTGCAGCGCCTCGGCCGCCTTCTTCGGGTTCGTGATGATGGGCGTGATCAGGTGCGGCACCCCGGCATAGCTCGTGAGCTCCACGCGCTTCGGGTCGATCAGCACCATGCGCACATCCGCCGGGCGAGCGCGCATCAGCAGACTCGTGATCATCGAGTTCACGAAGCTCGATTTACCCGAGCCGGTGGAGCCGGCGACGAGGAGGTGCGGCATCTTGGCGAGGTTCGCGACGACGAAGTTGCCACCGACGTCTTTGCCGACGCCGATCGTGAGCGGGTGAGTGCTCTTCTGCGCTGCGGCGGAACGTAGCACGTCGCCGAGGGCCACCGTCTCCCGGTCGGTGTTCGGGATCTCGATGCCGATCGCGCTCTTGCCAGGGATCGGAGAGAGGATGCGGACGTCGTTCGAGGCGACGGCGTAGGCGAAGTTGTTGCTGAGCTGCAGGATCTTCTCGACCTTGACGCCGTGACCGACCTCGACCTCGTACTGCGTGACCGTCGGGCCGCGCGAGAAGCCGGTGACCTTCGCGTCGACCTTGAACTGGTCGAGGACGCTGGTGATCTGCTCGACGATGCGGTCGTTCGCGTCGGAACGCGCGACCGAGGGCGGCCCCTCGGAGAGCACGCCGGGCGACGGAAGGATGTACGGAGCGACCGGAGCCTGTGGCCCCCGCTCCCCCGGCCCTTCGGTACCGAAGCCGTCGAGCCCAGGGAGCTCGGGCATCTCGCCCGTGTCGGACTCGTCGTCGAGGAGGGCCGTGGTCTGCTGCTCAGCGAGGGAGTCGGCGATGGACCGGACGTCGGAGAGCACCTCAGTGGCTGCCTCCGAAGGATTGGCGACCGTGATCGCCTGGTCGTACGCGGGCGTCGGCTCGTTCGTGGTGAGCAGTGCCGTGATGTCGTCGGAACCGAGCGTCCCCTCGTCCGGATCCTCCTCGCGGCCCGTCTTGTTCCGGCGCCACCAGGGCAGCACGTCGGGATCGTCGACCTTGTCGGCCTCGTCGATCGCCGCCGCGTCCTTCGTCGGCTTCTCCGGGCGCTCCGCGTCGAACATCCACGCGTAGAGGTCGCCGAGACGCGAACCGATGCGGTTCGGCGGAGTCTTGGTCAGGATCAGGATGCTGAGGACGACCAGCAGCGACAGCAGCACGTAGGCGGGGATGTCGGTGAGGTAGGAGACCGGCTGTCCGAGGAGCCAGCCGAGGAGACCGCCCGATTCGCTCAGAGCCGGCATCCCCTGGTTCGGATGGGGCCGCGGTCCGGCCACATGGAAGATCGCCGACAGCGCCAGCACGAACAGGCCGAAGCCGATCCCGATGCGCCCGTTGTCGTGCACGGAGGACGGGTGCCGGAAGAGCCAGCCGGCCAGGAGGAGCAACAGCACCGGCATGATGAACGCGACCCGGCCGACGAACAGACCGACCGAATAGGCGCTGATGTTCGCCGCGATCTCGTTGCCGATGAAGAACCACTCGTTGACGGCGCCCAGCACCGCCAGGATCACCAGGAAGAACGGGAAGCCGTCGCGACGGTCGTCCTTCTCGAGCGTCTCCGGCCCGAACGCACGGAAGAGACCGCCGACCGCGTGCGCCAGGCCGTTCCAGGCGCGGACGGCGACCGGAGGCTTGTCCGCTTCGTCGACGTACTTCTTGGGTGCCGGCGCCGCCTTGGAAGCCGACTGCCGCTTGGGGCGCGACGACGCGGTCGTCGACGCGCGCTCGGTCTTCGTGGTGCTCCTGGCCATGCTCCCACGCTACGTCCAACAGCCGACATCTCCGTGCAATGACCCGGCTTTCCGCGGCTATCCGGGGTCAGGCCTCGATGACGAGGGGCACGATCATCGGACGGCGACGGAGCTTCTGGTTGACCCAGCGGCCGATCGTGCGGCGCACGACCTGGGAGAGGGCGTGCGTGTCGCGCACGCCGTTGCCCGAAGCCTCCTTGAGCGCGGCGACGATCTTCGGCGCGACGTCGTCGAAGACCGAGTCGTCCTCCGCCACGCCGCGGGCGTGGATCTCGGGGCCGGAGATGATGCGACCGGTCGCCGCGTCCACCACGACGATGACCGAGATGAACCCCTCCTCGCCCAGGATCCGCCGGTCCTTCAGATCCGCGTCGGTGATCTCGCCCACCGTGGAGCCGTCCACATACACGAACCCGAGATCGAGCTGTCCGCTCACGCGGGCCACGCCGTCCTTGAGGTCGATCACGGTGCCGTTGGAGGCGATGATCGTGTTCTCCTCCGGGATGCCCGTGTCCTGGGCGAGCTTGGCGTTGGCGATCAGGTGGCGGTACTCCCCGTGCACCGGGAGGACGTTCTTCGGCTTGAGGATGTTGTAGCAGTAGAGCAGCTCGCCCGCCGCCGCGTGGCCGGACACGTGCACCCGCGCGTTCGCCTTGTGGACCACGTTCGCGCCGAGCTTCGTGAGACCGTCGATCACACGGTAGACCGCGTTCTCGTTGCCAGGGATGAGGCTCGAGGCGAGGATGACCGTATCGCCCTCGCTCACCTCGATCGCGTGGTCGAGGTTCGCCATGCGGCTGAGCACCGCCATCGGCTCGCCCTGCGACCCCGTCGACATGTAGACGATCTGCTCGTCGGGCAGGTCGCGGGCCTTCTTGAAGTCGATCAGCACGCCCGCGGGCACCTTGAGGTAGCCGAGCTGCTCGGCGATGGTCATGTTGCGCACCATGCTGCGACCGAGGAAGGCGACGCGCCGTCCGTGCGCGTGCGCGGCGTCGATCACCTGCTGCACGCGGTGCACGTGGCTGGAAAAGCTGGCGACGATGACGCGGCGCGGGGCCTTGCCGATGACCTGGTCGAGGACCGGCCCGATCGAGCGCTCGGTCGGGGTGAACCCGGGGACGTCGGCGTTCGTGGAGTCGACGAGGAAGAGGTCGACGCCCTCCTCCCCCAGCCGCGAGAACGCGCGCAGGTCGGTGATGCGGCCGTCCAGCGGCAGCTGATCCATCTTGAAGTCGCCCGTCGCGAGCACCATGCCCGCCGGCGTGCGGATCGCGACGGCGAGTGCGTCGGGGATGGAGTGGTTGACGGCCACGAACTCGAGGTCGAACGGCCCGACCCTCTCCTTCTGCCCCTCCTTGACGGTGAGGGTGAACGCCTTGATGCGGTGCTCCTTGAGCTTCGCCTCGACGAGCGCGAGCGTCAGGCCGGAGCCGATCAGGGGGATGTCGCTCTTCAGGCGCAGCAGGTACGGCACGGCGCCGATGTGGTCCTCGTGCCCGTGCGTGAGCACCACGCCGACGATGTCGTCGAGACGGTCGCGGATGGGCTCGAAGTCGGGCAGGATCAGGTCGACGCCGGGCTGGTGCTCCTCGGGGAACAGCACGCCGCAATCGACGATCAGGATCTTGCCGTCGTACTCGAACACGGTCATGTTGCGGCCGACCTCGCCGAGGCCGCCGACCGGGATGACCCGCAGCGTTCCTTCGTCGAGAGCGTACGGTTCGGCCAGGGGAATGGACATGCTGTCTCCTCAGTCGGACACTTCGCGCGTCCGTTCGTTCATGGGGACGCGACTCAGCGCGTCGTGCCGTGCACCTTCGGCAGGGCGCCGCCCGCGGCCGCGTTGCGGTCGGGACGGAAGTTCGAGAAGTCCGCACCGGGAACCCCGGCGACCAGATCGAGCTCGTCCTCGATCAGCGCGGCCTCCCACTCCTCCGGGCCCACCAGAGGCAGCCGGACGCGCGGGCTCGAGATGCGACCGAGCCCGTGCAGGATGTACTTCGCCGCGACCGTGCCGGGGACGTGCGTCATGACGGCGCGCACCAGAGGCTCGAGGCGCTTGTGCTCGGCGGTGGCGGTGGCGAGGTCGCCCCGGTTCACCGCATCCACGATCGTGCGGTAGGGCGTGGCCGTGATGTTGGCCGTGACCCCGATGAGCCCTGTCGCACCGATCGCGAGATGCGGCAGGACGTTCGCGTCATCGCCCGAGAAGTACATCAGATCGGTCTGGTTGAGCACGCGGCTCACCTCGGAGAAGTCTCCCTTGGCGTCCTTCACGGCGAGGATGTTCGGGTGCTTCGCGAGGCGGAGGATCGTCTCGTACTTGATCGGAACGCCCGTACGACCGGGGATGTCGTACAGGATGACCGGAAGGTCCGTGGCGTCCGCGACGAGGCGGAAGTGCGTCAGGATACCGGCCTGCGTCGGCTTGTTGTAGTACGGCGTGACGATCATGATGCCGTCGGCACCGGCCTTCTCGCTGGCCTTGTAGAGCTCGATCGCGTGCGCGGTCTCGTTCGATCCACCGCCGGTGATGATCTTGGCGCGGCCGGCGGAGACCGACTTGCCGACCTCGACCAGCTTCAGCTTCTCGGGGTCCGTCAGGGTCGAGGTCTCGCCGGTCGTTCCCGTCACGACGATGCCGTCCGCTCCCGCGGTGATCACGTCATCGATGTGCTTCTCGACGGCGGGCCAGTCGACTTCGCCGTCGGCCGTCATCGGAGTGACGAGCGCGACGAGAACCTGTCCGAAAGGGTTGCCCGAGTGCGTCATGACACCAGCGTATCGGGTCACGTGGCGCGGCCGCGGACCGCGCCGCCTAGGCTCACGCCATGGGATGGATCACGCACGCGTCGCGCCTCGCCTACGAGAACCCCTGGATCCGCGTACGCGAGGACCAGGTCACCGGTCCGAGCGGCCGAGGGATCTACGGCGTCGTCGAGATGCAGCACCCCGCCGTGTTCGTGGTCGCGGTCGACGCCGACGACCGCGTCTGCCTCGTCACTCTTGACCGGTACACCGTGGGGCCGTCGCTCGAGATCCCTGCGGGGGGCACCGACGGCGAAGAACCGCTCGTGGCCGCCCGCCGCGAGTTCCTCGAGGAGACCGGTCACACGGCCGACGACTGGACCGAGCTCGGCACCATGAACGCCCTCAACGGGATCGCCGTCGCGACGGAGCACGTGTTCCTGGCACGCGCGATCCGTCGTGTGGACGAAGCGACCGGCACCCGGGCCGAGGAGGGCATCGAGTCGGTCTCGTGGGTGCCGTTCGCCGACGCCCTCGCGATGATCACGGATGGACGGATCACCGATGGAGAGACCATCGCCGCCCTCGCCCTGGCCGGCATCCGGCTCGGACGCTTCGGCTGAGACCGTCAGACGCGCCCGCGCCGCGCCACGGCGGAGGTCAGCGACTGCGGGAGCACGCGGGCGACCGCGACAACGACCTTGTAGCGGAGGGACGGGATCGACACGGGCTTCCCACGGGCGGCATCGCGAAGACCGGTGCGCACCACCGACGGGGCGTCGAGCCACAGGAGACCCGGAACCCCCTCCTGCCCCGCCGCGAGGCCCATGCGCTCGTGGAAGGACGTGTGCGTGAAGCCGGGGCAGAGCGCCGTGACCGTCACGCCGTCGCGCGCGTACTCCGCGTTCGCCCAGCGGCTGAAGCCGATCAGCCACGCCTTGCATGCCGAGTATGTCGACCGGGAGATGAACCCGGCGACCGACGCGACGTTGATGATGCGTCCTCCGCGGCCGCGCATGCTCTGGAGTGCGGCGTGCATGAGGCGCATCGATGCCTCCACGTGGACGCGCAGGTGCCGCACTTCGTCGTCGATGTCGTTGTCCGCGAACTGCAACGGCAGTCCGAAGCCGGCGTTGTTCACGAGCAGATCGACCGGATCGGACGTGTCCCGCAGGCGCTCGGCGACGCGCGAGACGCCCTCCTCCTCCGACAGGTCGGCGACGAGCACCTCGACCGCGACGCCATACTCGCTGCGCAGCTCCGCCGCGAGGGCCTCGAGCGCGTCGGCCGAGCGGGCGACCAGGATGAGGTCTCCCCGACGTCGGGCGAGCTGACGCGCGAACTCCGCGCCGAGGCCGGCGCTGGCTCCCGTGATGAGTGCGGTGGGCATCAGCGCTCGTATCCCAGGAAGCGATACCGCACGCCCGTGCGCGAGGTCTGCCACTCCCCCTCGTCCACGAGCCGCCACCCCGTCGTCGGAGGCGCGAACGCGTCGCCGTCGACGTCGAGGTCGATCTCGGTGACCTCGAGCCTGTCGGCGTCGCCGATCACCTGGCGGAAGATCTCCGCCCCTCCGATGATCCACACCCTGTCGCGGCCGCGCACGGCCTCGGCCACGGTCGCGGCACGGGAGGCCCCGTCCGCCGCCCAGTCCTGCTGGCGCGTGACGACGAGGTTGTCGCGCCCGGGGAGCGGCCGGAACCGCTCGGGCAGCGAATCCCAGGTCTTGCGCCCCATGATCACGGGCGCTCCGTGCGTGATCTCCTTGAAGTGCGCCAGATCTTCGGGAACGTGCCACGGCATGCCGCCCTCGGCGCCGATCACCCCGCCGTGGGCCTGCGCCCAGATCAGCCCGACCCAGGTCATACCGCCACCGCCGCCCTGATCGGCGCGTGGTGCTGATAGTCCTCCACCACGAAGTCCTCGTAGCGGTAGTCGAAGATCGATTCCGGGGTGCGGGCGAAGCGCAGCGTCGGATACGGGAAGGGCTCCCTCGTCAGCTGCTCGCGCACCTGGTCGACGTGGTTGTCGTACACGTGGCAGTCGCCGCCCGTCCAGACGAAGTCGCCCGGTTCCAGCCCGACCTGCTGCGCGATCATCATCGTCAGCAGGGCATAGGACGCGATGTTGAAGGGCACGCCGAGGAACATGTCGGCGCTGCGCTGGTACAGCTGGCAGGAGAGCTTGCCGTCGGCCACGTAGAACTGGAACAGGGCGTGACACGGCGCGAGAGCCATGTCCGGGATGGCGGCGGGGTTCCACGCCGACACGATCAGGCGTCGCGAGTCCGGGGTGCGACGGATCTGCTCGATCACCTCGGACAGCTGGTCGATGCTGCCCCCGTCCGGGGTGGGCCACGAACGCCATTGCACGCCGTACACGGGTCCGAGGTCACCCTCCGCGTCCGCCCACTCGTCCCAGATCGTCACGCCGTTCTCCTGCAGCCAGCCGACGTTGGAGTCGCCGCGGAGGAACCAGAGCAACTCGTAGGCGATCGACTTGAAGTGCACGCGCTTGGTCGTGATCAGCGGGAAGCCCTGGGAGAGGTCGAACCGGATCTGACGGCCGAAGACGCTGGTGGTCCCGGTGCCGGTGCGATCGCTCTTGTGCGTCCCCGTCTCGAGGACGTCGCGGAGCAGGTCTTCGTACGGGGTCGGGACGGGGGCGCTCATGGGAGTCAGGATACCCGGCCCGCTCGCCCCGAGGGCGGATCTGCGCTGTGCCGCCGGGGCGTCATCCGCGGAAACATGCGGGCCCGCATGACTCGCGCGCGCTTAGTCTCGACGCATGTCGCCCGTGCTCGCCCTCGCCGTCGTGGCGGTGCTGCTCGGCGCCGCGGTCGTCGCGGGCGCCGTGCTGCGCCACCGCGAGGGCGCTCAGCGCCGCGCCGGAGTCGTCCGGTTCGATCCTGCCGACGCGGGGACTCCACTCGGGCAACGCGCGACACTCGTGCAGTTCAGCACCGAGCTGTGCGCGAAGTGCCCACAGGTCCGTCGACTCCTGGGCAGCTACGCCGCGGAACAGGACGGACTGCGCCACGTCGAGATCGACCTCACCACGCGTCCCGACCTCGCCAGCCGCTACCGCGTGCTGCAGACCCCGACCACCCTCGTGGTGGACGGCAGTGGCGAGGTCGTCGCCCGTTTCCACGGCGTGCCGCAGCGGCACGCCCTCACTGACGCCGTCGCTGCGGCGTGACCACACCCGGAGGTCTCATGTCCGCTCCCGCCGGCATCGACCCGCGAGGACCACGGTTCGCCGCGACGATCACCAGCGTCCTGCTGCTCATCGCCACGTTCCTGGCGCTGACCGGCGTCTCCACCCACCGGACCGAGCCCGCGGGCGACTGGGCGATCGTCACCGCCTCGCCCCTCGAGCGACTGACCGACCCCGGCTTCCTGGTCGCGCTCGTGATCGCTCTGCTCTTCCTCTGGAGCGTCGTGTCACCGCGGACCGCGCCATGGGGTGCGCTGTTCCGCAGCGTCGTCCGCCCGCGCCTCCCGCCACCCTCCGAGCTGGAGGACCCGCGACCTCCACGGTTCGCGCAGGGGGTCGGGCTGGTCGTGGTCGGTGTCGGCCTCGTCCTGCACCTCACGGGAGTCCCCTGGGCGCTGCCGGTCGCCACCGCGGCGGCCTTCGTCGCCGCGTTCCTGAACGCCGCGTTCTCGTTCTGCCTGGGCTGCCAGCTCTACCTGGTCCTCCAGCGCACCGGCCTGCTCGGACGGAACACGAGGCCCGCCTGACCCGGTTCCCCGGCGACCGGCGGCTCGATAGGCTGGCCCGGAGCGCCGCTGCTCACCCCGCAGCGCGAGAACCGGAGGACCCCCATGCCCGTCACCAGTGAAGCCGCCGCCACGTGGACCGGATCGCTCACCGAGGGATCGGGGACGGTCGCGTTCTCGTCGTCGCACCTCGGCACCTTCCCGCTCGACTGGAAGGCCCGCAGCGAAGGCAGCGACACCACCACCACTCCGGAGGAGCTGATCGCCGCAGCCCACGCCTCGTGCTTCAGCATGGCGCTGTCGCACGCACTCGCCGAGAACGGCACGCCCCCGGAGCGCGTCAACACCAGTGCCTCCGTCACGTTCAAGCCCGGTGTCGGCATCACCGGCAGCCACCTCAACGTGAACGCCGTGGTGCCCGGCCTGACCCCGGCCGCGTTCCAGGAGATCGCCGAGGGTGCCAAGACCGGCTGCCCGGTGTCGCAGGCGCTGGCCGGGATCGACATCACCCTCGAGGCCACTCTCGCCTGATCGTCCAGGCGGCGGGCATCCGACGTCGGGTTCAGGCGCGGAAGAGCCTGATCGCCTCGCGGATGCTCGCCCTCGCGTCCTTGCGTCGTCCGGCGGCGTCCTGCACCACGCCGAGACGGTAGCGGGCGCGCCAGTCGCTCGGAGCGGCCGCCGCGGCCTCGGTGTAGCGGGCGATCAGAGGATCCGCGTCCGCCCGGGCCAGGCGGCCGCTGGGCGTGAGCTCGGTCTCTACGGGCGGCATGCCCCCCTCGGCATCGAGGATCCGACCGAGCCGGTCGGCCCCGAACCCGAACAGCATCTCCCTGACCAGCGCCCAGGCTCCGAGCGGGGCGAGCACGAGGAGCGTGATGCCCATGCCGATCGACACCGGGGTGCCGACGGAGATGAACATCACCGCCAGCCACACCGCCACCGCCAGGTAGACCAGGAGCGCCGCCGCCATCAGGCCGACGCCGATCCGCGACATCACGAGCGCAGACCGAGGTCGATCATGTTCTCCAGCCCGACGACCACCCCGGTCGCCGACGCGGCATACGGCACGGCGAGCCGGATGCCCGGGGCGTACGCGAGGGCCGAGTCGGTGGTGTCGTGCGTCAAGGTGAGCGACTCGCCAGGGCCCGACAGGATCACCTCCTGCTTCGCGATCACGCCGGGACGGCGGAGGGAATGGATCGGGACGCTCGCGACCTGCTGGCCGCGGGCCCGCTGATCCGCGTGCGGCGCACTGACCGGACCCTGCTCTGCCCGCGCCGCGGCGATCAGCTCGGCCGTGCGGACCGCCGTGCCGCTGGGCGAATCGATCTTCGTCTCGCGGTGCGCCTCGATGATCTCCGCCGATCCGAAGAACGGTGCCGCAGCGGCGGCCAGCGCCGAGCCGAGCACGGATCCCAGCGAGAAGTTCGGGATGAAGACCGCACCCGTCCCCGCCGCGTCGACCAGCGGACGCACCAGAGCGATGCGCTCGGCCGACCAGCCCGACGTCGCCACCAGCACGTTGCTGCCCTGCTCCACCGCGGTGCGCACCACGTCGACGCTGATCTGCGGCGTGGAGGCATCCACCACGAGGTCGGCCCCCTGCAACTCCGACAGATCGCTCGATGAACCGAGGACCCGGGTCACCGCGAAGCCGTCGAGCTCCGCGATCGCCGAGCCGATGATCGTCCCGAGCTTTCCGGTTCCGCCGACGAGGGCTACCTTCGTGGTCATGCGTCCAGCCTATGGCCGGGCGAGCGACCGCAGCCGCGGCGCGCTGAGGCGCGGCGTCACACGAGGAGCGCGTCGGGGATCCCGGTGCGCAGCTCCACGGGCAGGTGTCCGGTGTCGTTGTGAGTGAGCAGCGTCCACGGACGCCCCTGCTTCTGCGCGATCACGGTGAGACCGCAGTGCGACTGGTTCAACGTCATCCAGCGCCACTCCGGCGCCGCCAGCACCTCGCGCACGAACCACGAGATCACGAAGTTGTGCGTGATGAGCACCTCGTGCACCTCGCCGGTCTTGCGGACCAGGAACTCGTTGACCGCATCGGACATCTGCGCGCGGCCGGCTTCGATCTCCGCCTCCGTGACGGAGCCGAAGAACGGCTCGAACACCGAGGGCGTCTCCTCCGTCATGCCCGTGGGCACGCAGTCGAACAGGAGCGCCGTCGGCTCGGGATCGACCGACGGAAGACGTCCGGCGATCGCCCTCGCCGTCTCGTTCGCCCGCAGGAGCGGCGAGTGCCAGACCGCATCGAGCGGGAGCCCGGACAGGCGGTCGGCGATCAGCTCCGCCTGCCGCTGGCCGCGCGGCGACAGGGGTCCGTCGGCGAGGCCGTGCTCGGCATCCTGATGTTCACCGTGTCTGACCAGATATATGTAGTGCGTCACAACTCGCTCGCTCGCTTCATCGCCAGCTCCCGCCGGACCTCTCCTCCACCCTATGTCACGGGTGGGTCGACGTTCAGTTGCCCGCGCGGGAGAGCTCGGCCACCTGACTCCGTGACAGTGCCACACCCGCACCCTGCATGAGCTCGTCCACCTGCTCGGCCGCGAACGTGTTCACGATCGGCGCGGTCACCGTGCGCTGCGCCAGGAGCCAGGCGATCGAGACCGCGGCCACGGGCACCCCGAGCTCCTCGGCCACCTGGTCGAGTGCACGGAGGATCTTGATGCCGCGCCGGTTGAGGTGGCCGCGCAGCTGTTCCCCGCGCACGCCGCGCGAGGTGAGCGCCTTGTTGCGGTGACGCCCCGACAAGAAGCCGTGCTCGAGAGCGTGCGAGGGTGTGACCGCGAGGTTCTGCGCTCCGGCCACCAGCCGCAGGTCGCCCTCGAACGGCTGACGCCGCACGAGGTTGTACGGCGCGTCGATGACCGTGATGCGGGGGTATCCGGCCGAGGCCAGGATGCGCGCTTCCACGAGTCGCTCCGGGCTCAGTCCGTAGGCACCGACGGCGCCGATCTTGCCGGCCTCCATCAGCCACTCGACCGTCGCGAGCGTGTCTTCCAGGTTGGTCGTCGCATCGAGCGTCGCGTCGAGGTACAGCACATCGATGCGCTCCACGCCCAGCCGCGTCAGCGATCCCTCGACGGCGCGGACGAGGTTGACCGAGCCGAGTCCGGGGTTGTCCGCGTGAGCGCCGATGCGGACGCTCAACACGACCCGGTCCCGCTGGTCTCGCGACCGCAGCCACTGTCCGAGGATGTGCTCGCTGCGACCACCGGAGAAGCCGTCGGCCGTGTGGATGGCGTTCCCGCCGATCTCGGCGTAGCGGTCCAGGATGCCGTGGCTGGTCTCCAGGTCGACGTTCCACCCGAACTCGGCGGCGCCGAGCATGAGCGGGAAGGTCTCGAAGCCGGTCTCCCCGAGCGGGAGCCGGATGGCCTCGCCGACGCCGGGGCCGACGATGGGGATGGGGGCGGACGGGTGGTCCTCGTGTTCCTGCGCGGCGCGATCAGCCGCTGTTCCTGCGCCTACGCTGAACAACCGCATACTCTCACCCCCGCATCGATCGGTGCGTGCCGACCTGCCTCGCTGCCTGACTAGCACCCCCCGGTGCGTACTTCGAGGGTATGCGACCGCAGCCGACGTCCCGACCAATCCGGGGAACGGCGCGGAAACTTCCGATAACGTTTTGATCACATCGCCGACGACGAAGCCCGGCCCCCTCCTCGCGGAGAGAGCCGGGCTCCAGACGAACGGGCGGAGTTACTCCGCCGCGGCCTCGTCCGACGGCGCCTGCTCAGCGGCCGGGGCGTCGTCGAGCACGGGCTCCAGCGAGAGCTTGCCGCGGTCGTCGATCTTCGTGATCTTGACGAGGATCTTCTGACCGACCGAGAGGACGTCTTCGACGTTCTCCACGCGCTTGCCACCGGCGAGCTTGCGCACCTCGGTGACGTGCAGCAGGCCGTCCTTGCCGGGCAGCAGCGAGATGAAGGCGCCGAACGTGGCGATCTTCACGACGGTGCCGAGGAACTGCTCGCCGACCTCCGGGTTGGTGGGGTTGGCGATCGCGTTCACCTGGGCACGGGCGGCCTCGGCCGAGGGGCCGTCGGTCGCGCCGATGTAGACGGTGCCGTCCTCCTCGATGGAGATCTGCGCACCGGTCTCGTCCTGGATCGCGTTGATCGTCTTGCCCTTCGGGCCGATCAGCTCACCGATCTTGTCGACCGGGATCTGCACGCTGATGACGCGCGGCGCGGTGGGCGCCATCTCGTCGGGAGCGTCGATCGCGGCGTTCAGGACGTTGAGGATCGTCAGACGGGCGTCCTTGGCCTGGGTCAGCGCGCCGGCGAGCACCGACGACGGGATGCCGTCGAGCTTCGTGTCGAGCTGGATGGCGGTGACGAACTCGCTCGTACCGGCGACCTTGAAGTCCATGTCGCCGAGCGCGTCCTCCGCACCCAGGATGTCGGTCAGCGCGGCGTAACGGGTCTCTCCGTTCACCTCGTCGGAGACCAGGCCCATCGCGATGCCGGCGACGGGAGCGCGCAGCGGCACACCCGCGTTCAGCAGCGAGAGGGTCGAGGCGCACACGGAGCCCATCGAGGTCGAGCCGTTGGAGCTCAGCGCCTCGGACACCTGACGGATCGCGTACGGGAACTCCTCGCGGCTCGGCAGCACCGGCACGAGGGCGCGCTCGGCGAGGAAGCCGTGCCCGATCTCGCGACGCTTCGGCGAACCCACGCGGCCGGTCTCACCGGTCGAGTAGGGCGGGAAGTTGTAGTGGTGCATGTAGCGCTTGCTGGTCGTGGGCGACAGCGAGTCGATCTGCTGCTCCATCTTGAGCATGTTCAGCGTGGTGACACCCATGATCTGGGTCTCGCCGCGCTGGAAGATCGCAGAGCCGTGCACGCGCGGGATGACCTGCACCTCGGCGTCGAGCGGGCGGATGTCCGCCAGCCCGCGGCCGTCGATGCGGGTGCCCTCGGTGAGGATGCGCCCGCGGACGATCTTCTTCGTGACCGACTTGTACGCGGCGGAGAACTCCAGCGGGGCCGCGGCCGGGAGCGAGCCCGTCTCGGTGGCCTCGATGAGCTCGGCCTTGACGCGCTCCTTGATGGCGTCGTCGGCGTTCTGGCGCTCGGTCTTGTCGGCGATCTGGTAGACGTCGCTCAGCTCGGCGAACGCGCGCTCCGACACGAAGTCGTAGACCTCATCGCTGTAGGCCGGGAAGACCGGGTAGACGCCCGGCTCCTTCGACGCCGTGGCGGCGAGCTCGGCCTGTGCCTTCACGAGCTGGGCGATGAACGGCTTCGAGGCCTCGAGGCCCTGGGCCACGATGGTCTCGTCGGGCTTGGTGGCGCCCGCCTTGATCAGGTTCCAGCTGCCCTCGGTCGCCTCGGCCTCGACCATCATGATCGCGACGTCTTCGGAGCCGTCGGCCTTGGTGACAACGCGACCGGCGACGATCAGGTCGAACACGGCCTCCGACACCTGCTCGGCCGTCGGGAACGCGACCCACTGGTCGGCGTGCTCGCCGTGGCCGGGGATGAACGCGAGGCGCACACCGGCGACGGGGCCGGAGAACGGCAGGCCCGAGATCTGGGTCGACGCGGACGCGGCGTTGATCGCCAGCGCGTCGTAGAACTCGCCCGGCGCGATCGAGAGGACCGTGATGACGATCTGGACCTCGTTGCGCAGGCCGTCGACGAACGACGGACGCAGCGGACGGTCGATCAGACGGCAGACCAGGATCGCCTCCGTGGAGGGACGACCCTCACGACGGAAGAACGAGCCGGGGATCTTGCCGGCGGCGTAGGACCGCTCCTCGACGTCGACCGTCAGCGGGAAGAAGTCGAAGCCCTCGCGCGGGTGCTTGCCCGCGCTGGTGGCCGAGAGGAGCATGGTCTCGCCGTCGAGGTAGGCGGCGACAGCGCCCTGAGCCTGCTGCGCGAGGCGGCCGGTCTCGAAGCGGATGGTGCGGGTGCCGAAGCGGCCGTTGTCGAGAACGGCCTCGGTGGCGGTGATTTCAGGACCTTCCAAGAGGTCTCTCCTTCTTTGTTTAGCCTCGCGGGCCCGTGTGACGCGCGAGGTGTTCATGAAGGAGCGGATGCGGTGGGGTTCGGGCGCGCGGGGATTCCCCGAGTCTCGCCTGCGCTGGCCACCAGTAGAAAGCCACCCGACAACCACGCCGAGGAACCCACCACAGGGGACCAGCTTCTCCGCCGATCGCTCCATGAGTCGATGTGAAGTTGTACAGTCGACCGCAGTCAACCGGATCCACCCTACCAGCGACGTCCTCGGATCCCGCGTGCTCTCGCCGTCGAAAGTGTCGACACCCGCCGGTCATGGTGTGTTCACCCTCCCGTCGACCGTGCGTCCAGGGCGTCGGCTCTGCTGGGGCCATGCGCATGTCAGTGATCGGATGCGGGTACCTCGGGGCCGTGCACGCCGCGGCCATGGCATCCCTCGGACACGAGGTGATCGGCGTCGACGTCGACGAGGGCCGCGTGGCTGCGCTCTCCCGCGGGCAGGCCCCGTTCTTCGAGCCGCAGTTGGACGACCTCCTCGCGTCGGGTCGGGCGACAGGGCGCCTCCGCTTCGGCACCCGCATCGAGGACGCGGCAGGCGCGACCGTGCACTTCCTCGCCGTCGGCACGCCGCAGCAGCCGCACGACCCGGCCGCCGACCTGCGCTTCGTGGACGCCGCCGTCGACGCGCTGCTCCCCCACCTGCGCCCCGGCGACGTGGTGGCGGGCAAGTCCACGGTTCCCGTCGGCACCGCCGCGCGTCTCGCCGGACTCGTGCACGACCGCGGAGCGACGCTGGCGTGGAACCCCGAGTTCCTCCGGGAGGGCTGGGCCGTGCACGACACCCTGACCCCCGATCGGATCGTGGTGGGGGCGGACAGCGGGGCAGCCGGCGAGCGCGCCGTCGCGGTCCTGCGCGACGTGTACCGTGCCGCGATCGAGGCGGGAACCCCCTTCCTCGCGACCGACCTCGCCACCGCCGAGCTGGTGAAGGGCGCGGCCAACGCCTTCCTCGCCACCAAGATCTCGTTCATCAATGCCATGGCCGAGATCGCCGAGGCCGCGGACGCCGACATCGCCCTGCTCGCGGAGGCGCTCGGCCACGACACGCGCATCGGGCCGCGCTACCTCGGCTCCGGCATCGGATTCGGCGGCGGCTGCCTGCCCAAGGACATCCGGGCGTTCGCGGCGCGTGCGGAGGAGCTCGGTCGGCGCGAGGCCGTGGGCTTCCTGCACGAGGTGGACGCGATCAACCTCCGCCGCAGAGACCGCGCGGTGCAGCTCGTGGTCGACGCCCTCGCCGGACGGGTGTTCGGCCGCCGGATCGCGGTGCTCGGTGCCGCGTTCAAACCCTTCAGCGACGACGTGCGCGACTCCCCTGCGCTCGATGTCGCCGTGCGCCTGCGCGGCCTCGGCGCCGACGTCGTGGTCACCGACCCCGCGGCGATCGACAACGCCAGGGCCCTGCACCCGCAGCTGGGATACACGAGCGACCGGGACGAGGCCCTCCGCGGAGCCGACGCCGTGGTGGTCGTGACGGAGTGGGACGAGTACCGGCGTGCGCTCTCCCCCGCGCATGCGGGGTCGCTCGTGCGCGGACGAGTCGTGGTCGACGGCCGCAACTGCCTCGACGCCGCGGCGTGGCGTGCGGCCGGTTGGACGTACCGCGGCATGGGTCGTCGCTGAGCGCCACCCCCGCGCTCAGCCCACCGGCGCGCCGCGCTCGACGGACGAGCGACCGAGGTAGACGTAGTCGTCGTGCTTGGCGCGGCGGCCGTCACCCGCGGCCCTCCCGTGCAGGCGACGCCACACCCACGGCAGCGCGTACCGCCGCCACCACGCACGGGCTCCGATCGACTCGTGCTCGTGCAGCACGGCGTCGAGCGCGCCGAGGGCCTCGGCGTGGGGCACCCCGAGCACCTCGCCGACGCGATAGGCGAGGAACCGGTGCCCGCGACTGCTGAGGTGCACGAGATCCTCCCCCCAGTGCGGTCGCTCCGCGAGCGCGGGGTGCAGGTCGGTGTCGATCAGGATGGCGCCGGTCCGCGCGGCCACCCCGGCGAGCGCGGTCGCGAAAGCTGCGAAGCGTCGCGCGTACAGGGCTGCCGCGCGTCGTCCGGGGAGGAAGGGCGTCACCAGCACGACCTCGGCGCCGCCGGCGCGCAGTCGCACGATCGCGCCCTCGACCTGTGCCGCGAGCGTCGGCACGGGGGCACGGTACTTCACGAGGTCGTTCGCGCCCACGAGGATCGAGACCAGGTCGGGTCGGAGCTCCAGCGCGCGCTCGAGCTGCTCCCCACAGACGTCCTGCACGCGCTTCGACCGGATGGCGAGGTTGGCGTAGTGCAACCCGCCCCGCGCTGCGAGCAGCAGCGCCAGTCGGTCGGCCCAGCCCCGCAGCGCCCCATCCGCGCCCGGGTCGCACAGTCCCTCCGTCAGCGAGTCGCCCAGCGCGACGTATCTGCGCCAGCGCGCCGGCGGCACGGGTGGCGTGGGCTCGGGCCGCACGAGCCGACGGGCACGCGCCGCCGCGTCCGTCCTGTGCAGCTCCTCGGCCTCCGCGAAGTGCCCGAGGAGCTGATCCCCGACGGCCGCCCAGCTGCGCGCCTGGACGCTCTCGTGACCGGCGCGGCCGAACGCGCGCCGCGTGTGCGCATCGGCCGCGAGCTCGCCCACGCGCCGGCGCAGCTCCCGCAGGTCACCGGGAGGGTAGAGCCAGCCGTCGACTCCGCTGCGTACGAGGTCGAGCGGTCCCCCGCGCCCCGTCGCGACGACGGGGACGCCGCTCGCGTGCGCTTCCTGCAGGGTCTGCCCGAAGGTCTCGCTCTCCCCCGGGTGCACGAACACGTCGAACGACGCCAGGGCCGCGGCGAGCGCGTCGCCGTCGAGGTGGCCCAGGAACAGGGCGTCAGGGAGAAGGTGCTCCAGGCGCCCACGGCTCGGGCCGTCGCCGACCACGACGAGACGGGTACCGGGGATCCCGGCGAGCACGGCCAGGTCTTCCACCTGCTTCTCCGGGGCCAGACGCCCGACATAGCCGATCACGGTCTGCTCACCCCACCGTGCACGCAGAGCGGGGTCGCGGCGCGTCGGATGGAACCGCTCCGCGTCCACGCCTCTCCCCCAGCGGCGGAGGCGGTCGACGCCGAGCTGAGCGAGCTGTCGGGCGGACTCGGCAGACGGAGCCAGCGTCAGGGTGGCCCGCCGGTGGAGCCGGGTGACGTGTGCCTGCGCGATCCCCGCTGTCGCGGCCACGCGGTAGCGCTCGGCGTAGGACACGACATCGGTCTGGTACGCGGCCACCGCGGCGACTCCCTGCCGCTCCGCCGCGAGCACGCCCCGCCACCCGAGGGCGAACGGCGACGCCAGGTGCACCACGTCCGGTCGGAAGTCGGCCCAGCTCGCGATGATCCGCGCGGGAGCGGACGCGCCCACCCGCACGTCGCGGTAGCCGGGAAGGGGCATGCTCGGCACCGCCGTGATCCGCGCGCCGTGGAGCTCGCGCGGCATGCCCTCCGCCGCCGGCGCGATGACCTGCGCCTCGTGTCCACGGCGCTCGAGATGGCGGAGGATCTGCATCACGGATCCGGTCACGCCGTTCATGTGCGGAAGGAAGGACTCGGTGACGATCGCGACTCTCACACCCACAGGATGGCCGCGGCTCGAGCGGCCACCGCCCGGAAACGGCCCGGTGCACCAGATGTTCACCGGATGCTGGACCGGGGGTCACCGGCCAGCTTCCCGTCGGTTGCCGTTCACCCGCGCCGTGCACGCTGGGCGTCGTGCCGACCGATCTGTTCGCCGACGCGCTCGCGAGCCCGTGGAGCCTCGTGGTCATGAGCCTGCTCGTGCTGGGTGACGCGTTCGTCGTCGTGATCCCCGGCGAGATCGCGGTGACGGCACTCGGCGCACTGGCCGTCACGACGGGCAGTCCTCCGCTCTGGGCCGTGGTTCTGTGCGCCGCCGCGGCCGCCGCCGTCGGTGACGCCTGCTGCTACCTGATCGGACGGCTCGTCGGGACCCGGCGATGGCGGTGGATGCGCGCGCCGCGCGTGCGGCAGGCGCTGGACGGCGCCAGACGGCGCCTCGACCGCGGCGCGGCCACGGTGCTGTTCACGGCGCGCTTCGTGCCCTTCGCGCGGCTCGCGGTGAACCTCGTCGCCGGAGCCTCGCGTGTGCGACCCCTGCGCTACTTCCCCCTGGTGGTCGTCGCGGCGACCGGGTGGGCGGTGTACCAGGCCGCGGTCGGCGCCCTGATCGCCGCGGTGCTCCCCGGCGGGCCGCTGGTCGCGGTGCCGGTGTCGATCGTCGTGGCCGTGGCGCTCGGACTCGCTGTGGACCGGGTCGCCGCGCGACGCCGCGGCCGACTCCCCGCGCGCGACGACGGTGCCCTAGGCTCGGGGGCATGAGCACCGAAGAAGGCGCCTCCTCCTCGGAGGACATGAAGCGCAAGTTCAAGGAAGCGCTCGAGAAGAAGAACGCGCACCACCGGCAGGGCGAGGCCCACCTCGACGGCGACTCCGCCGTCCACGCCGCCAACGCCCCGCAGACGCGACGCGAGTTCCGACGCAAGAGCGGTTGACCGCGGTGATGGGGGGGGCAGGTGTTACCCGATCCCCGACCCCCTTCCCCCCTCTGCCCTCCTCCG
>NZ_JBSHIM010000005.1:88704-142682 GCF_053618975.1 Microbacterium sp. NPDC055599
CCACGCCTCCAATCCCCTAAGAACGTGACGGGGGGTCCGACGAAGGGGGGGTGGACAGTGGGGGTGAGGGGATTGGGGATAACTGGCCCCCGCATCCCTGTCCCGCCCGTGTCATCCGCCGAGGGCCCGGTTGCGCGCGCGCTCCTCCTTCGCGGACATCTCGGTGACGGCGGCCTCGTGCAGTCCCTGGACGTCGGTGGCCTGCGGGTGCGGCGCCGCGTGGGCGTCCACCCCGTCGAGTCGTGATTCGTCGAACGGCAGCTCGCCGCTCAGGACCCGGCGTACGCGGTCGCGGTCGATCTGCCTGGTCCAGGTGCCGATCAGCAGCGTGGCGACCGCGTTGCCGGTGAAGTTCGTCAGCGCCCGCCCCTCGGACATGAACCGGTCGATGCCGACGATGACGCCGACGCCGTCGACGAGGTCGGGCCGGTACGCCTGCAGCCCGCCGGCCAGCGTCGCCAGGCCCGCTCCCGTGACGCCCGCCGCCCCCTTGCTCGCGATGATCATGAACACCAGCAGGCCGATCTGCTCCCCGATCGACATGGGCTGGCCCATCCCGGTCGCGATGAACAGCGACGCCATCGTGAGGTAGATCGCGGTGCCGTCGAGGTTGAACGAGTAGCCGGTGGGCACGGTGATGCCGACGACGGGCTTGGAGACCCCGATGTGCTCCATCTTCGCGATCAGGCGCGGCAGCGCGGACTCCGACGACGACGTGCCGACGATCAGCAGGTACTCCCTGGCCAGGTACTTCATGAGCGACAGGATGTTGACCCTGGTGACCGCCCACAGGAGCGTCCCCAGCACCACGAGGATGAAGACGATGCAGGTGATGTAGAACGCCACCATCAGGATCCCGAGGCTCCAGATCGCGGCCACCCCCGTCTTGCCCACGACGGCCGCGATCGCCCCGAAGGCGCCGATGGGGGCCAGCCACAGGATCATGCCGAGGATCCGGAACACGAGCTTCTGCAGCTGCTTGACCGCCTCCATGATCGGGGCTCCGCGCTCACCCAGCCCCTGCAGCGCGAACCCGGTGAGCAGGGCGATGAAGAGGACCTGCAGCACGCTCTCGCCCGTGAAGGCGGAGAAGAACGTCGCGGGGATGATCCCGAGCAGGAACTCCTGCGTCGTCGTGGCCTCCGTGGTCTCCGTCTGATAGCTGGCGTTCGCCATGTCGAGCCCGGAGCCGGGGTGGATGATGTTCCCCACGATCAGGCCGATCGCGAGCGCGAAGGTCGACATGACCATGAAGTAGAGCAGCGCGAGACCGCCGATCTTCCCGACCGTCGCCGCCTTCGCGATCGAACCGACACCGACCACGATCGTGCAGAAGATGATCGGCGCGATCATCATCTTGATCAGCGCGACGAATCCCGTGCCCAGCGGTTCGAACCCGCGCCCGACCTCCGGCCAGACCAGCCCGACGACCGCGCCGAGCACCACCGCGATGATCACCGAGACGTACAGCCAGGTGTGGCGGTCCCAGGCCTGCTTGCCTCGCCGCCAGTGGAACCGGGGAAGGGAGAATCCCGTCGTGAGCGCCATGCGTCCTCCTCGTGTCGACGTCGTCGTCCGAGCCGGTGGCCTCTGTGCCCTCGACCCCTTCCACGGTCTCCGCGCTCGCACGACGACGCCATTTGTGGTCGTATTGGTCCCTGCCGGACCCGTCGACGATCGGAGGAACGGGATGGCGCACGCCTCCCCCGGCCGCAGCGCCGCGTCGCGGGTGTTCGCGGCGCTCGTGGTGACCGCCGTGGTCGTCGGCGCGCTCGTCGCGCTGTTCCTCGTGGTGGAGGCGCAGCGTGCCGTCCGCTCCGAGGCCGAACGGCTCACCGCCGCCACAGCCGCCGCCCTCGCCTCCGCACCGGACGTGGTCGCACTGCTCACCCGCGGCGATACGGCGAGCGCGAGCGCGTCGCTCGAACCGTACGCGCTGGAGGTCATCGACAGGGCGGGGTTGGACTTCGTCACGATCATGACGCCGGAGGGTCTGCGCATCACCCATCCCGATCCGACTCAGATCGGCGCGCCGTACCTCGGGACGGTCCCGTCGACCCCGCGCGTGCTCACCGAGGAGTTCCGCGGCACGCTCGGTCCGTCCGTGCGGACGATCGTCCCTGTTGTCGATGATGACGGCACCCTGGTGGGCTGGGTCGCCACGGGGGTGACGACCGAGACCATCTCCGAGACCCTGGTGCGGCGGTTGCCGCTGTCGCTCGCCATCACGGCGGGACTGGTGCTGCTCGGGGTGGGCGGTGCCCTGCTCGCCCGTCGGGTGACGCGGCGGTTCGCGGGCGACCTGCCGCCCGGGGAGCTGCGCGACGCGGTCTCCTCCTATGAGTCGGTGCGCACCCTCGGCGAAGCGCTGCGGGCGCAGACGCACGAGCACGGCAACCGCATGCACGCGGCGGTGGCGCTGCTCGAACTCGACCGCCGCGACGAGGCGATCGAGATCCTCACGCAGACGTCCCGGCAGAGCCAGTCCCTCGTGGACCAGGTCACGGCGCGGCAGCACGGCGACCCCGCGGTGGGCGCACTGCTGCTGGGCAAGGCCGCACAGGCGCGCGAGCGCGGCATCGACTGGCGGATGGACATCGCCCCGGACACCCCGCGCACCCCGCTGGCGCCCGTCGACGCGGTGGCCGTGCTCGGGAATCTGGTCGACAACGCGATGGATGCCGCGGCGGAATCCGCAGACCGCTGGGTGCGGGTGTCGCTGCGGCGCGGCGATCATGGCGGCATCGTGCTGGAGGTGGCGGACAGCGGCCCGGGGATCCCGGTCGATCAGAGGGAGCGGATCTTCGCCCAGGGGTATACGACGAAGCCCGCGGGGCCGCACGGGCGCGGCATCGGGCTGGCCCTCGTCCGCTCCGTCGTGAGGGAGGCCGGCGGGGACGTGACCGTGGCGGGCCCGCCGACGGTGTTCCGGGTGACCCTGCCGTCGGCATCGCCACGCGGGAGCAGGTCGTGATCCGCGTCCTCCTGGTCGACGACGACCCGCTGACCCTCGAGCTGCATCGCACCTACCTCGCGCGGCTGGACGGCTTCGCGGTGGCCGGTGAGTGCACGGGAGCGCGCGCGGCTCTCACGGCCGTGCGCGAGCGACCCGGCGCTGGCGCGTTCGATCTGATGCTGCTCGACGTGACGATGCCGGACGGATCCGGACTGGAGGTGCTGCGCGCGCTCCGCGCGAGCGGTGCGGCGCTGGACGTGATCGCGATCACCGGCGTGCGCGACGCGGAGACGGTGCGGCAGATGGCGGCACTCGGCGTCTTCCACTACCTCGTGAAGCCGTTCGCGTTCGCGGTGTTCCAGGAGCGGCTGGAGCAGTACCGGGCGTATCGTGCCCAGGCGCACGGGACGACGGGCCCGGCGACGCAGGCGGAGATCGACGCGCTGCTGAGTCGGTCGACCGGAGCCATCGTCCTGCCGAAGGGCCTGTCGGCGACCTCGCTGGAGCGCGTGACGGCGGAGCTGCGCGCCCGCGGACCGCTCTCCGCGCGCGAGGCCGCCGAGCGCCTCGGACTGTCACGCGTGGCCGTGCGCCGCTACCTCGAGCACCTGGTCGTCGAGGGCGTGGCGGTGCGCGGTGCCCGCTACGGGACGCGCGGTCGACCCGAGACCGAGTACACCTGGCGGCGGGGGCCGGCTGGGCGGTGACGCGCGCCCCGTCCCCGTGTCTCCACGGGGACGGGGCGCGGACGTCGGCGCGGGGTCACTCGCCCGCGAGACCGCCGAGCATGTGTCCGAACGATCGGCCCTCACCGAGATAGGTCGCCGGGTCGTACGGGTCGACGACCGTGGCCGCCTCGCGGCGGGCGACCGCCTCGGCCAGCTCCCTGGCACCCTTCTCGACGCGCTTGGCGAGCGGGGCCACGTCGTCGCCCGCGCCGCCCCAGTCGCTGGACGCCGCGAACACGCCGGTCGACACGGCCTCCGCATGCAGGTAGGCGAACAACGGGCGGATCGCGTAGTCGATCGCGAGCGAGTGCCGCGGGGTGCCCGCGTTGGCGCCGATCAGCACGGGCTTCCCGGTCAGCGCGTCCGGGTCGAGCACGTCGATGAACGACTTGAACAGGCCGGAGTAGCTGGTCGAGAAGATCGGGGTCACGGCGATCAGCGCGTCCGCCGAGACGACCGTGTTGATCGCGGTCTCCAGGGCGGGCGGCGCGAAGCCCGTCAGCAGGTTGTTGGTGATGTCGTGCGCGTAGTCACGCAGCTCGATCACGTCGACCGTGGCCTGGATGTCGCGCTCGGCGAGCGCCTTGACGGTCTCGGCGGCGAGCCGGTCGGCCAGCATCCGCGTGGACGAGGGGTTCGACAGGCCGGCCGAGACGACGGCGATGCGACGCGTGGTCATGTCAGGCCTCCTTCCGGCCGAGTCCGAACGCGGCACCCGCGGGTGCCGGGGTGTCCTGGTAGGGCGAGTCGCCCGTGAGGTTGTCGCCCCGGTTGGCGCCGGGTCGCGCCTGACGCGTGGGGCCGTCGCCGAACTCGGCCTTCACGCGCGCGGCGTGCGTCGGGGCGTCGGGCACGCCGGCCGGACGGTCCTTCGCGAGCTCCTTGCGCAGCACCGGCACGACCTCGGAGCCGAGGATGTCGAGCTGCTCGAGCACCGTCTTCAGCGGAAGGCCGGCGTGGTCGATCAGGAACAGCTGGCGCTGGTAGTCACCGAAGTGCTCACGCATGCCCGCGTACCGGTCGATGACGTGCTGCGGCGAACCGACCGTCAGCGGCGTCATCTCGGTGAAGTCCTCCATGCTCGGGCCGTGGCCGTACACGGGGGCGTTGTCGAAGTACGGCCGGAACTGGTTCACGGCGTCCTGCGACTTCGCGGCCATGAACACCTGCCCGCCGAGTCCGACGATGGCCTGCTCGCGCGTGCCGTGGCCATAGTGCTCGAAGCGCTGGCGGTACAGCTCGATCAGGCGCTGGTAGTGCTCCTTCGGCCAGAAGATGTTGTTCGCGAAGAACCCGTCGCCGTAGTAGGCGGCCTGCTCCGCGATCTCCGGGGTGCGGATCGATCCGTGCCAGACGAACGGCGGGATGCCGTCGAGCGGGCGCGGGGTCGACGTGAAGCCCTGCAGCGGGGTGCGGAACTTGCCCTCCCAGTCGACGACGTCCTCGCGCCACAGCTTGTGCAGCAGGGCGTAGTTCTCGATCGCGAGCGGGAGGCCCTGACGGATGTCCTGTCCGAACCACGGGTACACCGGGCCGGTGTTGCCGCGCCCGAGCATCAGGTCCATGCGGCCGTCGGACACGTGCTGCAGCATCGCGTACTCCTCGGCGATGCGCACGGGGTCGTTCGTGGTGATGAGCGTGGTCGACGTCGAGACGATCAGCCGCTCGGTCTGCGCGGCCAGCGCCGCCAGGAACGTGGTGGGGCTGGAGGACCAGAACGGCGGGTTGTGGTGCTCGCCGATCGCGAAGACGTCGAGGCCCACCTCCTCGGCGTGGGTGGCGATGGCCAGCGTGGCCTTGATGCGCTCCTGCTCGCTGGGGGTGACGCCCGTGGTGGGGTCGCGGGTGATGTCGCTGACCGACATGATGCCGAACTGCATCGCCTGCGCGCCTGACTGCTCGCTCATGATTGCTCCGTGTTCTCCGAACCCGATGATCGTGCCACCCGGTTCTATTCATTTGAATGTAATCGTGTCAACGCGTGCACGGCAACTTTATTCCCGCGCCTGTAGCCTCGGAGGATGAGCACCACCGGGGCCGACATCACGGGGCCCGCCACCGGGTCCGTCCCGCGGAAGCGCCGGCGCGTGCCGTTCTGGGACAACGCTCGCTACGCGTGCATCGTCCTCGTCGTGCTCGGCCATGCGATCCAGCGGCTCATCTACGACTCCGACATCGCGTTCGCGTTCTACCTCGCGCTGTACGCGTTCCACATGCCGGCGTTCGCGATCATCTCCGGCTACTTCTCCAAGTCGGGCTCGCCCACCAAGACGCAGATGGCCAGGGTGATCACCGACATCGTCCTGCCCTACGTGATCTTCGAGACGCTGTGGACCCTCACCAAGTGGCTCGTCGAAGGTCAGGCCACCCCGAACTTCACCAAACCGAGCTGGACACTGTGGTTCCTCCTGGCACTGGCGATCTTCCGCCTCGTCCTCCCCTACCTCGCGCTGCTGCGCTGGCCGCTGCTGTGGACCGTCGTGATCTCGATCGGCGCCGGCTACCTCTCCAACGTCGACAGCACCTTCTCGCTGTCCCGCACGCTGGGTCTCCTCCCCTTCTTCACGCTCGGCTGGTGGCTGCGCGAGCACGACATCGTCAACCGACTGCGCCTGCTGGACTTCCGCCCCTGGTGGATCCGCGCGGCGGCGATCGGCGTCTTCGCGGCGACCGGGTGGGCCGCCTGGAACTGGCTTCCGCTGTGGCAGGCCGCCGACCTGCGCGAATGGCTGTTCTACGAGGCCTCCTACTCCGACCTGGTCGGCACGCAGTGGTGGGCCGGCGCGATCCGGGTCGCCCTCATGCTGCTCGCCGTCGTCCTGTGCGCGGCGTTCTTCGCGCTGATCCCCCGCGGCTCGTACTGGTGGACGACCTTCGGCCAGTACACGATGTACGTCTACCTGCTGCACTCGTTCGTGCTCTATCCCTTCCGGGAGAGCGGTGTGCTGCGCGACCTCGAGCCGACGTGGTTCTGGCTGCCGCTCGTGACCGCGCTCTCGGTGGTCCTCGCGCTGCTGCTGGCCACCAAGCCCGTGCGACGGCTGTTCCGCCCGCTCGTGGAGCCGCGCCCGCGCTGGCTGTTCTCCGATCCCGAGCTCGCCGCGCGCGAGGGTCGCAGGAACGACCCGACCGGCTCGCGTCGTCCCCGATGAGCGGCGCCCCCGGAGCCGACGCCCTCTCCGTGAAGGACAGCCTGGTCGCGATCATCGAGGACACGGGCTTCCGCGCACACGGCCTCCACGTGCGCGCGGGCGACGGGACCGCCGAGCACCGCTGGGCGCCGGACGTGCGAGAGGACATCCAGTCGGTCGCGAAGGGCGTGTGCGTGCTCGCCGTGGCTCTCGCCGCCGACGACGGCGCGGTCTCGCTCGACGAGCCCGTGGCGCACCTCCTCCCCGATCACGAGCTCGGGCCGGGCGTCGACCGGGTGACGCTGCGCCACCTCCTGTCGATGTCGAGCGGGATCGACCTGCCCTGGTCGCCCACGCTTCTGACCGACTGGCCCGACCTCGCCGCGGAGTTCCTGCGGCGACCCTCCCGCGGGCGCGTCTTCCAGTACTCCAATGCCAGCACCTACACCGCCATGGCGGCCCTCGCCGCGCGCGTCGGCGACGTGGGCGACTACCTCGACGACCGCCTGCTCGGGCCGCTCGGCATTCACGGCGCGCGGTGGACCCGCTGCCCCCACGGCCGCATCGAGGCGGGCGGCGGTCTCGCGCTGCGCACCGAGGAGATGGCGCGCATCGGGCGGCTGATCCGCGACCGCGGCGCGTGGGAGGGGCGTCGGCTCGTGTCGCCGGAGCACATCGATGCGATGCACCGCGACGGCGTCGTCGCCGGCGTGAACCCGGGCTACGACCGCTACGCCCTCGCCGGGTGGGGCGGACCGGGACGGGCCTGGCGGCTGCACGGCGCCTACGGGCAGCTGATGATCTTCCTCGATGACGCTGTGGTGACGATCAGCGCCGAGGACCACGCGGGAGCCGACGCCCTGGCCGCGTCTGTCGTCGAGGTCCTGGAGGCCGCGCGGCTCGCGTCCTAGGGCGGGTCAGGTCAGGTGAAGAGCTCGGCGCCCACGTAGGAACCGGGCTTCGCGCCGGCCGGCACCGCCCAGATCCCCGACCCGACGTGGCGGATGTACTCGTTCATGCGGTCGGTCGCCAGGCGGCGCTGCAGCGTGATGAACTGCGCGGGGTCGCGCTGATACGACAGGAAGAAGAGCCCGGCGTCGAGCCGTCCGAGCGTGTTGTTGCCGTCCACGTAGTTGTAGCCGCGGCGGAGGATGCGCACGCCGTCGTTCTGCGTCGGGTGCGCGAGCCGCACGTGGCTGTGGGCGTCGATCGCGCCGCCGTGGAAGTCGGGCTCGGTGAACTCGTCGCCGCCGGAGAGCGGAGCGCCCTCGCCCTTGTCGCGGCCGATGATGGTGGCCTGCTCCGAGAGTCGCACCCGGTCCCACGTCTCGATCAGCATCGCGATGCGCCGGGCGACTAGGTACGAGCCGCCCGCGAGCCAGCCCGGATCGTCCGCGGCGGAGACCCACACGTGCTCGTCGAGCGCGGCGGTGTCGTCGGCGAGGATGTTTGCGGTGCCGTCCTTGAAGCCGAACAGGTTGCGCGGCGTGGCCTGCGCCGCCGTGGTGCGGGACGTCTTGCCGAACCCGAGCTGCGACCACCGCAGTCGCGCGCGCCCGAACGCGATCCGGCTGAGGTTCCTGATCGCATGCACCGCCACCTGCGGGTCGTCGGCGCACGCCTGCACGCAGAGGTCGCCGTGGGACATCTCGGGGTCGAGGTCGTCGCCGAGGAAGGCGGGCAGCCGCTCCAGCCCTGCGGGGCGCTGCGCCGCGATGCCGTAGCGGTCGCCGGCTTCGTTCTCGAACAGGCTCGGACCGAACCCGATCGTGATGGTCAGCCCGGCGGACGGCAGACCGAGCGCTTCACCCGTGTCGTCGGGCGGGGCTTCCGGGCTGCCGCCGACGGCACCGCTCGCGCTGACCTCGAGTCCCTGCGTGAGGCGCGAGGCCGCGTAGCTCCAGTCCTGGAGCAGCGAGATCAGGTCGTCGCGGTCGGTGCGCGGCATCATGTCGAAGCTCGCGAAGTGCAGGTGGTCCTGCACGGGCGTGGTGATGCCGGCCTGGTGCACGCCGAAGAAGTCGTAGCTGTTCTGCGCGTCTTCGGCGGCGCGGGCGCGTCCGAGCGCGACGCCGCCGGTCAGTCCCGCCCCCAGGCCGACCGCGAGACCTGCGACCCCGCCGCCGACCGCGAGACCGAGCAGTCCGCGCCTGCTCAGCCCCGCGGGAGCGTCGACGCGTGCGGCCTCCGCCCGGTCCTCCGGTTCGCGGATCGGTTCGCTCTCGGTCATGTCCGGCGCCTCTGCGGTCCCGTCAGTCGAGCACCGTCGCGGTCAGCTGCGACAGCGGCTCGGCCAGGGCGTTGATCAGGTCGGTCAGCTCGCGCTTGTCGTCCGCCGTGAGGGTGGCGTACCCGACGAACCCGTCCGCGAGGGAGCCGTGCGTGGCGAGCGACGACTCGAGCGCGGCGTACCCCGACTCGATCTCGTCGACCAGCGCGGCGCCGTCATCGCCCTGCGCCGTGGCGAAGTCCTGCACCAGGGAGAACGCCATCTTGGAGCCTTCGACGTTCGCCGCGAAGTCGAACAGGTCGGTGCCGGACCACCAGTCCTCCTCGCCGGAGATCTTGCCGGTCGCGACCTCGTCGAGCAGCGCGATCGCGCCATTGGAGACACCGGCGATGCCCTGGTCTTCCAGGGTCGTTGTGAAATCGTCGGAGTGCACGTAGTCGTACAGCTCCTGCACGTCGGCGAGCAGCAGGTCGCCGTAGTCGGCGCGTTCCTCGGGCGTGGACGGGGCCCAGCCCTGCCACGCGGGCGTCTGCCCGTCGGCGTTGAGGGCGTCCTGCGCCGGCACCCACAGGTCCTTCTCGATGCGGTGGAAGCCGGTCCAGTCGAGCCCGTCGGCCACGGCGTCGACCTCGCGGAAGTCGATGCGCGGATCGAGGTCGCCCAGCGCCTCGGCCACGGGCTCGATGCGCTCGTAGAAGGCGCGGGTCTGCGGGAACAGCGTGCGGGCGGTCGCGTCGTCGCCGGACTGGTAGGCGGCCACGAGCTCTTCCACCGCCGGCACGAGCTGACCGACCTGATCCTTCACGAACGCCGCGTACAGGTCGACCGCCTTCGTCTTCTGCTCGGCGTCCGGCCCGTCGACGGCCACCGGGTCGCCCGTGACGGTGAAGGCGGCCTTGCCCACGCCGTCGCCCACCATGCCCGGCTTGCACAGCGTGAAGTAGTCACCGGGCTGCACCACGACCGTGAGCGTGCGCGACGCCGCCGGCGCGATGTTCTCGACCTCGCCGACGATGCGCAGGCCGTCGTCCGCGAGCAGGTAGAACTCCGACACCTGGTCGGTGTCGTTCGAGACGTCGAACGTGAGGGTGCCGCTCTCCGCGGTGGCGGCCGAGACCGCGCAGTCGGAGTCGGTGGACGACACGTCGAAGGCGGCCGTAGCCGCGGTGTCCTCCTTCGCGACGCAGCCGCTCAGGACGAGGACGGCTGCGCCGGTCACGGCCAGCACCCCCAGGGACCGGGACGAGATGGTCATGCTGCTCCTTGCTGTGAGAGAGGGGTCGCCTCGGTGCGAGGGCGCGGCGTCGGTGCCGCGGAGCGACGCCGCGGGCGGAGGCCACGCACGTAGAACGTGCCGACGATGGCGAGGTAGAGGACCCAGGCGGTCACCTGGAGCCAGGTCATGGCCGGCATGAAGCCGATGGTGGCCTGCAGCACGGCGGCGAGAGGGCCGCCGGGGGCGATCGCCGACGACACGTCGAAGGCCCAGCCGAACGGGAAGCCGGCCGCCCCCACGGCGACCGCGCCGGTGGCCGCGTCGATCGGCGCGGCGGCCGTGAACGGACCGGGCAGCGCCCCCGCCTCCTGCAGATCCATGACGGCGTACGCGAGCACGCCGGCGGCGACGATCACGAGGAACCCGCCGGTCCAGGCGAAGAACCGGCGCAGGTCGAGGCGCAGCGCGCCCCGCGAGATCAGCCAGCCGAGGGCCACCGCGGCGAGCAGACCGAGCAGCGCGCCCAGCAGCGCGGAGGGCGCGTCGCCGAACGACTGCACCATCGACCACAGCAGCAGGGTGGTCTCGATACCCTCCCTGGCGACGGAGACGAAGCCGATCGCGACGAGCGCCCAGAGTCCGCCCGCGGTGAGCGCACGGTCGACGCCGCCCTCGAGGGTCGCCTTCATCGTGCGTCCGGCCCGCTGCATCCAGAAGATCATCCAGGTGACCATCGCGACCGCGAGCAGGGACAGCCCGCCGCCGATCAGCTCCTGGGCGGTGAACGTGAGCTCGTACGCGCCGAAGGTGAGGACCGCGCCGATGGCCAGAGCGAGACCGACCGCGAGACCGACGCCCGCCCAGAGCTTCGGGAGCGCATCACGCCGGTCGAGACGCCGCAGGTAGGCGACGAGGATGCCGACGACGAGTGCGGCTTCGAGCCCCTCGCGGAGGCCGATGAGGAAGGTGGCGAGCACGGACGGTGTCCCTCTGATGAAGACTGAGGTAAGGCATCCCTTACCAACGAGACTCTAGCACCGCGACACCCGTTCCCCCGACCGGATGACATCCGCCGGTGCCGGGACACCCGCCCGAGTAACGCGACGCAACACTCGCCCGCGGCCCGAGAACCTCGACATACCCTCGGTCCATGGCTGAACTCTCGCTCCCGATCCTTGACCTCTCCCAGCTCGACCAGGGCCCCGAGGCCGCGGCGCGGTTCCGCGACGAGCTGCGTGCCGCGACCCACGACGTCGGCTTCTTCTACCTCACCGGCACCGGCGTCTCTCCCGAGCTGGAGGCGCGCCTGCACCGCGCCGCACTCGACTTCTTCGCCCTCCCCGAAGAGGACAAGCTCGCGATCGAGAACGTCAACAGCCCCCACTTCCGCGGCTACACCCGGGTCGGCGGCGAGCGGACCCAGGGCAAGGTCGACTGGCGCGAGCAGATCGACATCGGCCCGGAGCGCGAGCCTGTGAGCGACGGCCCCGCCTTCAACCGCCTGATCGGCCCGAACCTGTGGCCAGCGGCCCAGCCCGAGCTCCAGGCCGTGGTCGCGGAGTGGCACGACTCCCTGACAGAGATCGCACGCAAACTCCTGCGCGCCTGGGCTGTCACTCTCGGCGCGGACGAGACCTACTTCGACGAGACGTTCCGCGATCCGTCGACCCTGATCAAGATCGTGCGATACCCGGGCACGGACGAGCCGGAACCACAGCAGGGCGTCGGAGCGCACAAGGACTCCGGTGTGCTGACGCTGTTGTGGGTCGAGCCCGGAAAGGGGGGCCTCCAGGTCGAGCGTGACGGCGAGTGGGTCTCGGCTCCCCCGGTGTCCAGCGCATTCGTCGTCAACATCGGAGAGTTGCTGGAGTATGCCACCGGCGGCTACCTCAAGGCAACGAACCACCGCGTGATCTCACCGCGGGCACCCGAGGAGCGCATCTCGATCCCGTTCTTCTTCAACCCCGCACTCGATCAGCAGCTCCCGCTGCTCGAGCTCCCCGCCGACCTCGCCGCTCAGGCGACCGGGGTCACCGATGACCCGGGAAATCCGATCCACGCGACCTACGGCGAGAACGCGCTTAAGTCCCGGCTTCGTGCGCACCCCGATGTCGCGGCGATCCATCACCCCGACCTCGTGACCGTCTGACGGGCGTCACAGTTCCTGCCCGGCACCGAGGGCCACGATCTCACGCAGTGCCTGAAGGTGCGCGGCGAAGGCATCGCGCCCTGCCTTCGTCGAACGCACCCAGGTGCGCGAGCGCCCCCCGACCGCGCCCTTGCGCGCGACCACGTACCCGGCGGCCTGCAGGTGCGCGATCGCCTTGCTCAGGGGCGAGTCGCCGCACTGCAGCATCTCCCGCAGGGCCGCGAAGTCGAGTTCCATCCCGTCGCCCAGTCCGGCCATGAGGGAGAACCGGATGGGCGAGGCAAAGTTGTCGTCCAGCCGCGTGCGCGGGTGTGGGACAGACGCGGGCTCACGCACGTTCGCCGTGCCCCGCGACGAAGGAGACCGCCACGAAGGACGCGAGCACGCCGGCGCCCGCGCACACGCCGACGAGTCCTGCGTTGCCGAGCGATCCGGATCCCAGGACGATGCCGACGGGCATGCAGGCGGCGATGAAGAAGACAGTGATGTGCGGCCAGCGCCAGGACGCGCCGACTGCGGGTAGACCGAAGTCTGAGGCGGAGGCGGCGATCCACCCCACGAGGCACAGCATCACGAGCAGGGTGATGATGCTCCTCAGCACGTCGTCCGGCGATCCTGCGAGCATCGTCAGCACGGCGAACGCGACGCCTATGAGGACGGTGCCCCATCGAAGCCGGTGCGGCAACGAACGGGGAGCCGGACGGGGACGACCCAGGTCGCCCGCAGCCCGTATGAGCCGCGCGACGCCATGCCCTCCGACTCCGACGAGCACCGTGACTGCCGGGATGAGCACCACCCCGACAGGAAGTCGCGTATCGAGAGCAGCGAAGCCGAACACCACGAGCGCACCGATGATGATCGCTGCGCCGCCGACCAGCAGCGGCCACCGCGAACGCGTCATCCGCCACTGCATGCCCGTGCGCTGCGCCATCCCCGTGGACAGCTGTCCCCAGACCAGAAGGGTGAACAGCACGATCTGCGACGCCAGCACGTCGTCTCGCCGGAGAACAAGCGCGAAGGCGACGAAATACGCAGCCATGACCACGGCGTTGCCGATCTGCAGCCGGGCGAGAGCACGTCGGTCGACTGCATGTTCGCGGCGGTCCACCACCGCCTCCGCCGCCTCGAGGTACCGCCGGGCCGTCTCCGAGTCCGGGGGCACCAGAGCGTCCTGACCTGCGATCGGTTTCTGCTCCATGGCGACCTCCCCGCTTTCCACTTGGAAAGCTCCATGACTTTCCTATCGGAAAGTTGCACGGGTGGCAACCAGAGCTACAACACATCTGCACATGACGAAGGCCGCCCCACACCGTGGGGCGGCCTTCTCAAGAATGTTCTGCGCGATTGAACGCTGGGTTCGCTCTGCCTTATCGGCGGAGTCCGAGACGCTCGATCAGCGAACGGTAACGCTCGATGTCGATGTCCTGGAGGTAGCCGAGCAGACGACGGCGCTGACCCACGAGCAGGAACAGACCACGACGCGAGTGGTGGTCGTGCTTGTGCTCCTTGAGGTGCTCGGTGAGGTCCTTGATGCGCTGCGTCAGCATTGCGACCTGCACCTCGGGGGATCCGGTGTCACCGGGGTGCGTCGCGTACTCTTCGATGATCGCCTTCTTGACGTCTGCTTCCAGTGCCATAGATTCGATCCCCTCTCTGCTTGTTGCGCGGCGCCCGACGCCTGATGCGTGAGCTCTCTTTATCCGCGGCCGATCGAACGGCAACCTGACGAGTCTACCAGCCCGGGCGAGCCCCGAGCGACACGGCCGACCGGCGCTCCCGCGCACTCCACTACGCTCGAGGAGTGCGGGAGAGGTGCGTGGCGTGAACGCGGGACGAGGACATCTGATCGACCTGACGCCGCTGCGGATCAGCCCCGCTTTCGCACGCATGTGGATCGGCTCGACGCTCGCGGGCATCGGCGGCCAGCTCACGATCGTCACGGTGATGCTGCACGTGTTCGCCCTCACCGGGAGCACGTTCGCAGTGTCGATGATCGCGGTGGCCGGGCTCCTGCCGATGGTCCTGGCCGGTCTGTACGGCGGCATGCTCGCCGACGCCTTCGATCGCCGTCGCGTCGCCCTCATCGCCGCCACCGTGACCTTCGCCTCCACCGCTCTCCTCGCGGCGCTCACGTGGACCGGTGCCGAGACGATCTGGTGGCTGTACGCGCTGAGCATGATCAACTCGGCCGCCAACTCGGTCGGCATGGCCACGCGCACCGCGATCGTCCCCCGCCTCATCCCCCGCGAACAGCTCGCCGCGGCGTCCGCGCTCAACGGTGTCGCCTTCGGGCTGACGGTCATGGCCGGTCCCGCCCTGGCCGGCCTGCTGGTCGCCCTCACGGGCTACGGCTGGACGTACTCGATCGACGTCGTGCTGATGCTGTCGATGTTCCTCGGCCTGTGGACGCTGCCCTCGGTGCGTCCGGAAGGCGAGATCGTCCGCCCCGGTCTCGCCTCGCTCGTCGACGGCTGGCGCTTCCTCCGCCGCGCGAGCAACATCCGGATGCAGTACGTCGTCGACATCATCGCGATGACGTTCGGCCAGCCCCTCGTCCTCTTCCCCGCGCTGGGCACGCTGCTGCTGGGCGGGGGCGCGGTCACCACCGGCATCCTCACCGCAGCCGTGGCGGTGGGCACCTTCGCCTCGAGCCTGTTCTCGGGCCGGGTCGTGCAGTACCGCTGGCACGGTCGCGGGATCGCACGCGCGGTCGAGGCCTATGGCGCATCGATCCTGCTGTTCGGTGTGGTGCTGCTCGTGGGCGCCTTCTCCTCCCCCGCCGACGAGGACACATCCCACGTCGGACTGATCATCGCCGCCTGCGTGGCCCTCGCGCTGTCCGGCGCCTCCGACAACGTCAGCTCGATCTACCGCAACACGATGATGCAGGCGGCCGTGCCCGACACCATGCGCGGACGCCTGCAGGGGCTGTTCATCGTGGTGGTCGCCGGCGGCCCGCGCATCGGCGCCCTCTACGCCGGCACGCTCGCCACGCTCACGACGCTGTGGTTCCCTCCCCTGCTCGGCGGGATCCTGGTGATCGCGCTGGTCGCGCTGATCGCCGGGCGCAACCGCCGCTTCCGCTCCTATGACGCAGAGAACCCCGAGCCCTGACGGACCCGGGGTTCCTGAAGCCGTGCGGCGATCAGTCCTGCTGCAGCGCTCCCTGCAGGTCGAGGTTGATCGTGACGTCCTTGCCCACGAGCACGCCGCCGGTCTCGAGCGCCGCGTTCCAGGTGAGGCCGAAGTCCTCGCGGTTGATGACCGTCTTCGCCGAGGCGCCCGCCTTGTAGTTGCCCCACGGGTCGCTGCCGAAGCCGCCGAAGTCGAGCTCGAACGTGACCGGCTTCGTGATGCCGCGGATCGTGAGGTCGCCGTCGACCAGCAGGTCGCCGCCCTCGACGCGCGCACCGGTCGACACGAACTCCATCGTGGGGTAGTTCTCGGTGTCGAAGAAGTCCGCCGAGCGGAGGTGCTGGTCGCGGCCCTCGTCCTTCGTGTCCACCGACGTCACGTCGACGCTCGCCTCGACCTTGGCCTCGAGCGGGTTCTCCGGAGCCACGAGCGTCGCGCTCTTCACGCCGAACGTGCCGCGCACCTTCGAGATCATCATGTGACGGACGCTGAAGGTGACCTCGCTGTGCGCGGGGTCAAGGACCCAGGTGCCGGGGCGGTAGCCGGGGATGTCGATGCTGGTCATGGGTTTCTCCTCGGAGAATCGGCCGCGCGGAGGCGGCGTACGGACAGGGCCGCGATCGCGGCGTCCTCCAGCCCAACCTACATTCACGCGAATGTATTCCCGTGCATGCACACGCGTTCCGGAAAGACAGAACGCCCCTCCTGGCGAGAGGAGAGGCGCTCGAGATGTCGCGTCGAGATCAGCCCACGGCGACGAGGTCGATGATGAAGATCAGCGTCTTGCCGGACAGGAAGTGTCCGCCGCCGACCGGACCGTAGGCCAGGTGCGGCGGGATGATCAGCTCGCGGCGTCCGCCGACCTTCATGCCGGGAATGCCGTCCTGCCAGCCCTGGATCAGGCCGCGCAGCGGGAACTGGATGGTCTCGCCACGGCCCCACGAGGAGTCGAACTCCTCGCCGGACTCGAACTCCACACCGGCGTAGTGGACGGTCACCGTGTCACCGGGCTTGGCCTCGGCACCATCACCCTCGATGATGTCGCGGATGACCAGCTCTGCGGGGGCAGGAGCGGTCGGGGCGTCGAACTCGGGCTTCGTGCGATCAGTCATGGCTCCATCCAAGCGGACCCGCGCGCGCCCGGTCAACGCGACGGGACCTGCTCACAGCGAACACCTCGACCGGGCGGGTGGCCTCGCGCCCTGCCCCTTGACACGTCCGAGGGGCCGGGTGCACCCTGGTGGCAGATCAACTCAGCGCCCGGGAGACATGCAGGCATCGCCGCAGCACCGGGCGCTGAGTCTTGCTCAGGGCGGATCAGTAGGCCAGCAGCGCAGCCCTCGTCGCGCGCGTGCGGATCAGCAGCGCCCGCTCGTCCTCGACCGCCAGCGGGTCGCGGCCGGTGATCGCCCGCTGCCGCACCGCCGCCAGCGCCGTCGCGTCCTTGATGAACTCGCGCATGAGCGGACGACGGTCGCCGCGCAACTGCGCCGCCCACGTCAATCCCGCCTTGCGACCGGACGGCGTCGCGAGCATCGTGACCTCCTCCGGCGTGAACCAGCCCGCGGCGGCGTACTCGGCGAGCCGCGCCCTCGTGAGCCGCGCCTCCTCCCGCCGCAGCGCGATGATGCCCAGGATGAAGCCGATGAACAGCGGGACCTGCAGCGTGAAGTAGAGGCCGAAGAAGTCCGCGAAGGTCGCCGAGCCGTTCCACAGCGCGTGCAGGAAGACCGCGCCGAACCACCCGAGCAGTCCCGCGCCGAGGGCCGCCCCGGCGGAGGCGTGCCGGCGCGCGACGAGGCCGATCGCGAACCCCGTCAGCGACGTGAACATGGCGTGCGCGAAGGGCGACAGCAGCGCGCGCACCACGAACGTGGCGCCGAGCTGCTCGCCGCCACCCTCGATCAGGCTGACCGCGAAGTACTGGATGTTCTCGGTGAACGCGAACCCGGCCCCCACCAGCGCGCCGTACACCACGCCGTCGACCGGGCCGTCGAACGAACGGCGGGCGAGCAGGAAGACCAGGAACACCCCGAGGCCCTTCCAGAACTCCTCCACGATCGGCGCCTGTACGACCGCCGCCACCGCCTCCGGCACCGGGCCGAGCAGGATCGTCATCCCGACGTCGACCAGGAGAGTGAGGCCGACCGCCGCCACCGCGCCCCACGCGATCGCGAAGATCACGAGACGCTTCGGCTCCGGCTCCCATCGGTCGATCATCCGCACCCCGAGGAACACGATCGCCAGAGGGATCAGCGCGAGAACGAGCCCCACGGCCGACGCCGTCGGCCCCAGCGCCCAGCCGAAGTAGCCGATCAGCGCCAGGAGCAGGAACCCGAGGAAGGCGAACAGCCACAGCGAGACCGTCCTGCCCTTCTTCGTGGTCACCGGCAGGGCGGGCAGCGACTCCGCCGGCGACGGCGCGACGGGCGCCGGCGGGGTGTACGGCGTCGGCTGCGCCAGTGCGGACGCGTAGCCGGGCTGCTGCCCGTAGGTCGCCGGCAGATAGGGCGACTGCGCATACTGGGCCGCGGAGTACGCCGACGGTGCGGGCTGCTGGGCGGGCGGCGGCGTGTATCGCCCGGGCTGCTGGGGGTCGGCCGGTCCTCCGAAAGTCATAGCCAAAGCTTATGGGGCACAAGCAATACCGCCCGGGTCTGGTCGAGTCCTCCATCCGCCCCGCCGCAGCCACCCGGTAGCGTAGAACCATGCGGTTCGCTCATCTGCGCCGTCCCGACTCCCCCCGCGCGGTCCTCGCCGTGGTGGACGACACGGACGCCATCCTCGTCTCCGATCTCCTGTCCGACGCTCCTGCCACACTGCAGCAGCTGATCGAGCGGGGTGACGTCGCCCTCGACGAGCTGCGCACCGCCCTGGCCGACGGCACCGCTCCGCGTCACCCGCTGGGCGACTGGAGCTTCGACTCCGCCGTGCTCGCCCCGCCCGCCGTGCTCGCGGTCGGCCTCAACTACGCCGCGCACTCCAGCGAGCTCGGACTCAAGACCGACGCTGCGCCCACGGTGTTCACGCTGTGGCCCAACTCCCTCACCGGGCACGATCACGTCACCTCCTGGCCGCGCAGCCTCAGCGAAGCCGTCGACTACGAGGCGGAGCTCGGCGTGCTGATCGGCACCCCCGCGAAAGACGTGAGCGAAGCCGACGCGCTGTCGCACGTGTGGGGATACACCGTGGTGAACGACATCACCGCGCGGAACATCCAGTTCTCCGAGGCGCAGTGGTCGCGCTGCAAGTCGTTCGACGGCTTCACGCCCACCGGTCCCTTCGCGGTCACGGCCGACGAGGTGCCCGATCCGCAGGACCTCCACATCTGGACGGTCGTCGACGGGCACACGGTGCAGGACGCGAGCACCGACCAGATGGTGCGCTCGGTCGCGAAGCTGATCGCGCATCTGTCGCAGTCGCTCACGCTGCTGCCCGGGACGCTCATCTCCACCGGCAGCCCCGGCGGTGCGGGCTACTCGCGCGACCCGCAGATCTTCCTCCGCGACCACTCGACGGTCACGGTCGGCATCGACGGGATCGGCGAGCTCACCACGCACTGCCGCATCCTCGACTGACACCGGACACGCGGAAGGGGACGGGAGCCGCGGCTCCCGTCCCCTTCTGCGTGTTCGGCGTGCCGCAGGTCAGATCTGGATGAGGTCGTCGGGCGTGACGATCGGGATGGCCGCCGTCACGGCCTCGAGGCCCGACAGGCGCGCGGGCGAGAGCTGCTTGGTCACCTCGTCGCGCGACATGAGGCCCGCCTCGACCACCAGATCGGCGACGTTGCGGTTGGTGAGCAGTGCGGTCTTCGCGAGCGCGGCCGCGGCGGCGTAGCCGATGAAGGGGGTGAGCGCCGTGATCACGCCGACCGACGCGCCCACCATCGCCCCGAGGCGGTCGCGGTTGGCGGTGATGCCCTCGACACAGTTCACCCGCAGGGTCCACATGGCCTGACGCATCCAGGTGATGGACTGGAAGATCGAGTGCGCGATGACCGGCTCGAACGCGTTGAGCTGCAGCTGTCCGCCCTCGACCGCCATGGTCACCGTGGTGTCCGCGCCGACGACGGCGAACGCGACCTGGTTCACGACCTCGGGGATCACCGGGTTCACCTTGCCCGGCATGATGCTCGAGCCGGCCTGGCGGGCGGGGAGGTTGATCTCGCCGAGGCCCGCCTGCGGACCCGACGAGAGCAGGCGCAGGTCGTTGCAGATCTTCGAGAGCTTGATGGCGTTGCGCTTGAGCGACGACGAGAACGACATGAAGGCGCCGGTGTCGCTCGTGGACTCCACGAGGTCGGTCGCCGTCTCCAGGTCGAGCCCGGTGATCTCGCGCAGGTGCTTGAGCACGGCCGGCGCGTAGTCGACGTGCGTGGTGATGCCGGTACCGATCGCCGTGGCGCCCATGTTGATCTCGAACATGAGCGAGGCGTTCTCGGTGAGACGGCTGTGGTCCTCCCCCAGCGTCGTGGCGAAGCCGTGGAACTCCTGGCCGAGCGTCATCGGCACCGCGTCCTGCAGCTGGGTGCGCCCGACCTTGAGGATGTCGTGGAACTCGCTCGCCTTGCCCAGGAACGCGATGCGCAGGGCGTCGAGCTCGTCGAGCAGCGACCGCAGCGTGAGCGACAGCCCGATCTTGACCGCCGTCGGGTACACGTCGTTGGTGGACTGGCTGCGGTTGGTGTGGTCGATCGGCGAGAGGAACGCGTAGTCGCCCTTCTCGCGTCCGGCCATCTCGAGCGCGATGTTGGTGATGACCTCGTTCGCGTTCATGTTGGTCGAGGTGCCGGCACCGCCCTGGATGACGCCGACCGTGAACTGCTCGTGGAACTCGCCGTCGATCACCCGCTGCGCCGCGCGGTCGATCAGGTCGGCACGCTCGGCATCGAGCACGCCGATCTCCTTGTTCGCCCGCGCGCTGGCCTGCTTGACCATCGCCAGAGCGATCACCAGGTCGGGGTACACGGAGATCGGCCGCTTGGAGATCGGGAAGTTCGCGTCGGCGCGGGCCGTGTGGATCCCCCAGTAGGCGTCGACGGGGATCTCCATGCTCCCCAGCGAATCGGTCTCGGTACGTGTAAGTGCAGGCGCGGCAGAAGCCATGTCACATCCTCGTGGGTCGTGGCGAATGGAAAAGTGGGGGATGCGACCAGTCTACGCCGGTCGGCGCGGCGGTTTCCGGGAGAACGCGTCGAGCCGCTGCTCCGGCGTGAGGGCGGCCATCCGCTCCAGCCACTCGGAGGAGAAGAAGTCGCCCGTGGGAGCGTCGACCACCGGGACGACGGTGTGGGTGATCGTGTCGGGATACACATGCACGAGCTGGAACGACTGCGCCGCGTCCATGCCGTTCACGTCGGGTGCCGGCCGGGCGACGTTCATCGTGTAGCAGGTCGCCGAGGCCACGCTCACCGGGACGCCGGCGAACACCCCGTGCGAGGAGTAGTGCAGGTGTCCCGCGAGGATCCCCCGCACGTCGGTGCCGCGGATCACCTCCGCGAGCTCGTCCTGGTGGCGCAGCTCGAGGATGTCGAACAGCGGCAGGTGGCTCGGCAGCGGCGGGTGGTGCATCGCCAGCAGCGTGCCGTGCGGCGCCGGCTCCGCGAGCAGTCCGGCCAGCCACTCGAGCTGACCGGGGTCGAGGTCTCCGTGGTGCCATCCGGGGACACTCGTGTCGAGCGCGATGAGCCGCAGTCCGTCCAGCTCCCACACGCCCGTCACCGGCTCCTCCGTCGGCTCCCGGTCGAGAAGCTCACGGCGCAGCGCGGGGCGTTCGTCGTGGTTGCCCGCGACCCACACGATCGGTGTGCCCCGGTCCGCGGCGACCGGCTCGAGCGCGGCTCGCAGTCGCCGGTACGCGTCGGGCTCACCGAGGTCTGCGAGGTCGCCCGTGACCACGATGGCTGCGGGCGCCGGATGCACGGCGCGGATCGCCGCGAGGGTGCGGTCGAACGAGGCCTGCACGTCGTAGCTCCCGCCGAGCAGTGCCCCTCCCGCGAGGAAGTGCGGGTCGCTCACGTGGATCAGGACGTGGGAGGCCGGGTCGTGCCTGCCGAAGACGTACGGGGTTCCGGGTGCCGCGGACATGACCTCAGCCTAGGGTCACGCCCGGACGCCGGGTCCGGACGCGCCAGGGCCGCGGGGTCTCAGTGTCCGAGGACGAGGAGGAGGATGCCGCCGATGACCGCCGCACCGCACAGCACGAAGCACGCGTAGGCACCCACGAGCGCGAGAGTCTTCTGTCCCTCGGTGAGCGGGCTCTTCTTCGCCGCCTTGGCCGCCTGCTTGGCCGCGCGCTTGAGTTCCTTCTCGGAGATCACGGTGATCGCGTCGGTGAACTCGGCGGGGCTCACGACGGGGGCCCGGCCGCTGCGGACCAGGAGCCGCAGTCCCAGCGCGTAGAAGGTGACGATGGCCGCGGCGCCGATGAGGGCGGCGGCGAACACCTGGAAGAACGCGAGCCAGTCGATCGTGACGCTCATGCCGAGTCCCCGTTCCGCGTGATCGTGGCCTCGTCGGCGCCCGACTCCGGCGCCGGGGCCGGGGGCGGGGCGACGGGTGCAGCGCCGGTCTTCGCCGCCTTGGCACCGGCCTTGGCCTCCGCCTTCTTCTTGGCCTTGTTCTTCGCCTCGGCCTTCGCGCGGTCCTTGGCCTCGGCACGCGCCTTGGCCTCGGCCTTCGCGCGCTCGATGCGCTGCTGACGGCGCGTGGGCGGGGGCGTGTCCGGCAGCTCGATCGCGAGACCCGACTCCGCCACATCGCTCATCGCGTTCGCGTGCGTGACCGCGTTGCGCCGCGACCGCAGGAACAGGCCCAGGATGATCGCGAGCGCAAGGACCGCATCGATCGCGACGCCCCAGGGACCGAGCCACACGACCAGCAGGGCCGCGAGGGCACCGACACCGCCGGCGGCCGGCAGCGTCAGCAGCCAGCCGACGCCGATGCGTCCGGCCGTCCGCCACCGCACGGTCGAGCCGCGGCGACCCAGCCCCGAGCCGATGACCGAGCCGGACGCCACCTGGGTCGTGGAGAGCGCGAAGCCCAGCGCGCTGGACGCGAGGATCGTGGCTGCGGTCGAGCTCTCGGCGGAGAAGCCCTGCGCCGGCTTGACATCGGTCAGCCCCTTGCCGAGCGTGCGGATGATGCGCCACCCGCCGAGGTACGTGCCGAGCGCGATCGTGAAGGCGCACGCGACGATCACCCACAGCTCGGGCTCGTGGTGGGCTCCCGACTGCCAGCCGATCGTGATCATGGCCAGGGTGATGACACCCATGGTCTTCTGCGCGTCGTTCGTGCCGTGCGCCAGCGCGACCAGCGAGGACGTGAAGATCTGACCCCAGCGGAAGCCGTCGCGTCCGTCCGGCTTGCCGTCGTAGCGGCGCGTGACCGAGTACGCGATCTTGGTGGCCGCGAACGCGATGATGCCCGCCGTGATCGGGGCGATCAGCGCGGGGAGCACGATCTTCGACAGCACTGCGCCGAAGTCGATGCCGCCGAGGCCCGCGCCGACGAGCGTGGCGCCGATGAGGCCGCCGAACAGCGCGTGCGAGGAGCTCGACGGCAGGCCGAGCAGCCAGGTGAGCATGTTCCACGTGATCGCACCGATGAGTCCGGCGAAGATGAGCGACAGGAACAGTTGCGCCCCCGCCTCGAGGATCGCATCCTCGCGGATGATGCCGCCCGAGATGGTCTTCGACACCTCCGTAGACAGGAAGGCACCGACGAGGTTGAGCACGGCGGCCAGCAGCACCGCGGTCTTGGGCTTCAGGGCACCGGTCGCGATGGGGGTGGCCATCGCGTTGGCGGTGTCGTGAAAGCCGTTCGTGAAGTCGAAGAAGAGTGCCAGCGCGATGACGAGCACAACAATGAGGGCTGCGGTTTCCACCGTTCGCTTTCGGTCTTGAGGAAAGGGAATGTCGACGGGATCGACGTGACGAACGAAGAGTTCACCGTGGGTTTGACTTCCGTTTACCGGCCCCGGTAAATCCTCCCACCGTCCCCCGTGCCGGTCAACTCGACCTGGGATAGCGTGGAGCGGTGACTGACGCCCCGATCGCCACCCGCCGTCCGACGTTCCGCACGCACCACGGGGACACCGTGGAAGACCCCTACGAATGGCTGCGCGAGAAGGACTCCCCCGAGGTCATCGCTCATCTCGAGGCCGAGAACGCCCACACCGAGGCCGAGACCGCCCACCTGGCCGGGCTGCGCGAGACCCTGTTCCAGGAGATCAAGGGCCGCGTGCAGGAGACGGATCTGTCGGTGCCGACCCGCCGCGGCGACTGGTGGTACTACAGCCGCACCGAGGAGGGCGCGCAGTACGCGATCCACTGCCGCGCGGCCGCGGAGCCCGACGACTGGACTCCCCCGCGCCTGGAGCCCGGCGTCCCGGTGCCCGGCGAGGTCGTGCTGCTGGACGGCAACGCCGAGGCGGAGGGCCACGAGTTCTTCTCGCTCGGAGCCTTCGACACCACGGATGACGCGACGAAGCTCCTGTGGTCCACCGACTTCGAGGGCGACGAGCTCTACACCGTGCGCGTACGCGATCTCGCGACGGGCACCACTCTCGACGACGAGATCCCGAACACCGGCAGCGCCTTCTTCACCCCCGACGGCACGGGGGTGCTCTACACCACGCGCGACGAGGCCTGGCGCCCGGACACCCTGTGGCTGCACCGCCTCGGCACCCCCGTCGCGGACGACCTGCGGCTGTTCCACGAACCGGACGAGAAGCTCTGGCTCGGCGCCGGGATCACCCGCAGCCGCCGGTACCTCGTGATCGCGGTCGGGTCGAGCATCACGAGCGAGGAGCGCCTGGTCGACCTGTCCGGCGACATCACCGCGGAGCCGCGGCTGGTGTGGCCGCGTCGCGAGGGTGTGGAGTACTCGCTGGAGCACGCCGTGGTCGACGGCGAGGACCGACTGCTGATCCTGCACAACGACGGCGCCCTGGACTTCGAGCTCGTGTCGGTGACCGTCGCGGACCCGCAGGGCGAGCGACGCGTGATCCTCCCCCACAAGCCGGGACGGCGACTCCTCGGGGTCGATGCGTTCCGGGACTTCGCCACCGTGGAGTACCGCAGCGAGGGGCTCGAACGGGTCGGCCTGCTCGACTACGCGACCGATGCGGTCGAGGAGCTCCGCTTCGACGAGCCGCTCTACTCCGCCGGCGTGAGCGGCAACCCCGAGTGGCACGCCCCCTTCCTCCGGCTCGGCTACACCTCCTTCGTGACGCCAGGCACGGTGTACGAGCTCGACCTCGCCACGCGCGAGCTCGTGCTGCGCAAGCAGGTGGCCGTCCTGGGCGGCTATGAGCCCTCCGCCTACGGCCAGCGCCGCGAGTGGGCGACCGCGGAAGACGGCACCCGCGTGCCGATCTCGCTCGTCTGGAAGCGGTCGTTCGGGGAGCCGGGTGCCGAGGCGCGCCCCGTGCACCTGTACGGCTACGGCTCGTACGAGCACTCGATCGACCCGGGGTTCTCCGTGGCGCGGCTGTCGGAGCTCGACCGCGGCGTGGTCTTCGCGGTCGCCCACGTGCGCGGCGGCGGCGAGATGGGACGGCAGTGGTACGAGGAGGGGAAGCTGCTGCACAAGCGCAACACCTTCACGGACTTCGTCGCGTGCGCACGGCACCTGGTCGCGGAGGGCACGACGACGCCCGCGCAGCTGGTCGCCGAGGGCGGCAGTGCGGGCGGCCTGCTGATGGGCGCGGTCGCGAACCTGGCCCCCGAGCTGTTCGCCGGAGTGCTCGCCGGGGTGCCGTTCGTCGACGCCCTGACCACGATCCTCGACCCGTCGCTCCCCCTCACCGTGATCGAGTGGGACGAGTGGGGCGACCCGCTGCACGACGCAGAGGTGTACGCCTACATGAAGTCGTACACGCCGTACGAGAACGTGCGCGAGGGTGTGCACTACCCGCGGATCCTCGCCGTGACATCACTCAACGACACGCGAGTGCTGTACGTCGAGCCGGCCAAGTGGGTGGCCCGGCTCCGCGAGGCCGGGGCGACCGACGTGCTCCTCAAGTGCGAGATGGTCGCCGGGCACGGGGGCGTGAGCGGGCGCTACAACTCCTGGCGTGAGCGCGCGTTCGAGCTCGCCTGGCTGCTCGACACGCTCGGCCTCGCCGACGCCTGAGCCGCGGCGGGTCAGCCGAACAGCGCGGCGGCCTCGTCGTAGCGGTAGCGCGGCACCGTGTTCAGCTCGCCCAGCGCATCCGCGAAGGGCACGCGCACGATGTCGGTGCCCTGCATCGCCACCATCTGGCCCCAGGCGCCGTCGACGATCGCGTCGGCGGCGTGCAGGCCGAGGCGGGTGGCGAGCACGCGGTCGAACGCCGAGGGCGAGCCGCCGCGCTGGATGTGACCCAGGATGGTGGCGCGGGTCTCGATGCCGGTGATCCGCTCGATCTCCGGGGCCAGCAGGTCGCCGATCCCGCCGAGGCGCGGGCGGTTGAAGGCGTCGAGGCCCTTGTCGCTGTAGGCCTCCTCCATGCCCGTGAGCGTGAAGCCCTCCGACACCACGACCAGCGGAGCGCGGCCGCGGTCGTGTGCCCGCGTGACCAGCTCGGTGATCTCGTCGATGGACATGGGGACCTCGGGGATGCAGATCACGTGGGCACCGGCGGCCATGCCGGCGTGCAGCGCGATCCAGCCGACGTGACGGCCCATGACCTCGGCGACCATGCACCGCTGGTGCGAATCGCCGGTCGTCCGCAGACGGTCCATGGCGTCGGTCGCGATGTTCACCGCGGTGTCGAAACCGAACGAGTAGTCGGTGGCGCGCAGGTCGTTGTCGATCGTCTTCGGGACGCCGAGCACCTTGATGCCGTCCTTCGCGAGCCGGTCGGCCGCGGCCAGGGTGCCCTCGCCGCCGATCGCCACGATGCCGTCGATCTTGTGACCGTAGAGCGTCTTGGCGATGTTCTCGGCGCCGCCGCGCTCACCCTCGTACGGGTTGGTGCGGCTCGTGCCGAGGATCGTGCCGCCCACCTTCGACAGACCCTTCACCTCGTGCCGGGTGAGGGGCATGAAGTCGCCCTCGACGACCCCGCGCCAGCCGTCGCGGATGCCGACGAACTCCAGGTCGTAGGTGGTGGTGCCCTTGAGCACGATGCCGCGGATGACCGCGTTGAGTCCGGGGCAGTCGCCGCCGCTCGTCAGGATGCCGATCTTCATGCTGCTGCCTTCGGAGGTTCGAGTGTCGGGAGGGGGAAAGGCGACGGTGCCTGGGATCGACCCTAGCGGCACGCCGCCCTCCGCCGCCATTCGGACGCGTCGAAAAACCAGGATCTTGACGCGTCCGACCCGCGGAATCCGCGAACTTTGAGATCGAAGCCCGATCCGAGGCGAATCCGGCGTTAAGAACTCGCGTTCTTAGCGGAGGCTCAGCTCCCGCCGAGGGCCTCGCGCAGCAGGTGCATGAGGGCCGCCAGCTGCACCGACTCGCTCGCCGCCTCCTCGGTCGCCTCGCCGTCCAGCGCCCTGGCCGCGAGGCCCTGCTTCTGGTCGATGAGCTCCGCGATCTTGGTGTCGATCGTGTGCGCGGCGATGATGCGCCACGCCGTCACCGGCTCGTCCTGCCCGATGCGGTGCACGCGGTCGATGGCCTGCGTCTGCTCGGCCGCCGTCCACGAGAGCTCGGCGAGCACGACGTTCGACGCGGCCTGGAGGTTGAGCCCCACACCGGCGGCCGTCAGCGAGCACACCGCGATGCCCACGTCCGGGTCGCCGTTGAAGTCGTCGATCGCCTGCTGACGCACGGTCGTGGTCTGATCGCCGCGGATCGACACCGCGCGGATGCCCGCGGCGGCGAAGTGCGCCTCCGCCTGGTCCATGACGTCGATGTGCTTCGCGAAGAACACGACCTTGCCGACCGACCGCTGCAGCTGCGCCGCGTAGTCGGCCGCGAGCGGTGCCTTGGCCTGACCGATGCGGCGCACCATCGTGAAGACGTTGTCGCCTCCGGTGCCCGCGGCCTTCGACTCCTCGAGCTCGTTCTGAGCGACCAGGCGCACGATGTCGTCGTCGATCTCGCCGGGAAGGAGCCCGCGATCGCCCCGTGCCTCGATGATGCGGCGGTAGCGCGCGGCCAGCCGCTCCCCCAGCTCGCGCTCGGCCTGACGGATGCTGCGTCCGAACTCGTCGTCGAGCTGCACCGGCAGATCTGCGACGAGCTTGTCCGGGAGGTCGGCCGCGACGTCCTTCTTCTTGCGGCGCACGATACCCATCGAGATCACCGCGTCCCGCGCTTCGGGATAGAACGCCTTGTCGGCGGGCGTGAACCCGGTCGCGTCGAGCTTCTCCATGAGCGCCGGTCCCGGCTTCTCGCCGTTCGTCCACCCGAGGAAGCGCCAGATGGCGTCGAAGTCCTCGACGTCGTTGATCAGCGGGGTACCCGTGAGCGCGAGCATCAGCGGGTCGTGTCCCGGCGTGCGCTCACGCACCTGCGCGGCCAGCGACAGCACGTTCTGGGAGCGCTGCGACGACAGGTTCTTGATGAAGTGCGCCTCGTCGACGACCATGCCCCGCAGACCGATGGTCGCGAGCCACGACAGGTGACGATCGAGGATCTCGTAGTTGACGATGAACACGTCGGCGAACGCGTCGATGTCGTCGCCGTCGCCCTGGATGACGGTCGCGCGGCGCTGCGGCGTCCACCGCTCCACCTCGCGCGCCCAGTTCATCTTCACCACGTTCGGCACCACGGCGAGCAGCGGGTAGGCGCCTGCGACGGATGCCGCCAGCACCGACTGCGCGGTCTTGCCCAGACCCGGCTCATCCGCGAGCAGGAAGCTGCGGTGCCCCGCGCGCACCGCCTCGAGGAAGCGCGACTGGTGCACCATCACGTCGAGGCCCTTGGGCGACACGTGGTCGAACTCGGGCGCGGGCGGAAGCTCCATCGAGGCTGCCGCACCGCCGGCGCCGGTCTCGAACGCCTTGTACAGCGGCCCCATCAGCTCCCAGCCGTCGAGGCGGCGCCGGGGCGTGCTGGCCGGGCGCGGCGTGAGGTCGGGCGCGAGGAAGGGGTTGGCGAGCTGTCGCGACTCCACGGACGGCGGCGTCACCTGACGTTCGGCGATCGCGGCCGGCACCACGGGGGCCTGCACGGGCGCCTGGTCCGCGATGATGAGCTCCTCGGGCGGCAGCTCGGCGCCCGACTCCAGCAGCCAGTCGCGGCGCATGCGCTTGGCGACGGGCGACGTGGCCTGGTCGGCCTCCAGCAGCTGGATGAGCGAGGTGTCGCGCGCGGCCGTCTTGGCGAGGATCGTGGCGACGCCGTCCAGGCGCTTGAGCAGCTCGGTGCGCGCGGCGTCGGTGATCTCGGTGTCGGCCTTGACCCGCGCGCGCTCCTCACGCACCAGGAACGCGATGACCTGGAACTTCGTGCGGTTCGTCGGGCCCAGCTTGCCGCGCTGGGACTTCGCCTCGATCTCGCGCACCTTGCGCGCGAGGATCGGGATGAGGGGTGCCTCGTCGTCGCGACGGGACGTCTTCTTGCGCCGCGTGGCGGCGGTTGCCGTGGTCGGCATGCTCCTCCTGAGCCTGAAGGGCCCGGCGCCCCCAGGGAGCCGATGGCCGTTCTCGTCGTCCGCGTGTGGCGTGAGCCAGGACCGTGCGGACCGTGGATCGTCTCCCTCCGGCGCTCACGGCGGTGCGCGGGTCGGCGGGAGCCTGCTCCCATTCTATGTCATCGGGCCGACCGCCCGCGGAACCGCGCGCCCGAATCGCGGTGCAGCGGTCAGGACTCCACGCCGAGGATCACCGCAGCCTGCGCCACATCGGCCGCCATCTGCGACATGAGCTTCTCGATGCCCTCGAACGCCACCATGCCGCGCAGCCGCTCCACGAACTCCACCGTCACGTCGTGCCCGTAGAGGTCGAGCCCCGTCTCTCCCAGCACGTGCGCCTCGACCTGGCGGACCAGCACGTCGTCGAACGTGGGGTTCGTGCCGACGGAGATCGCGGACGGATGCCGGATGCCGGTGTCGTGGTCGACCAGCCAGCCGGCGTAGATGCCGTCCGCGGGGACGAACGCGTCGACGATGGTCGAGAGGTTGGCGGTGGGGAACCCCAGCTCGCGGCCGCGCTTGAGGCCGTGCACGACCTCGCCGCGCACATCGGGAGAGCGCCCCAGCACCCGCGCGGCGCCCGCGACGTCGCCGTCCACGAGCAGCTCGCGGATCCAGCTCGACGACACGCGCCGCGACGACCCCTCGAGGTACACGTCCTCGACCACCTCGACCGTGAAGCCGTAGCGGGGGCCCAGCTCGCGCAGCAGCTCGGGTGTGCCTGCCCCGCGATGCCCGAATCGGAAGTCCGCGCCGACGAACACGGTCGACACCTGCAGCGCGCCCACCAGGATGTCCACCACGAAGTCCTCCGCCGAGCGGGCGGCGAGCTCCTCGTCGAAGGTCAGCATCAGGGTCGCGTCGAGGCCCAGCTCGCCGAGCAGCTCGAGCTTGCGCTCCACCGTGACGACGTTCTCGGGGCACCGGTCGGGGCGCAGGACCGCGAGCGGATTGCGGTCGAAGGTGACGGCGACCGCCCGGCTCCCCGTTGAGGCCGCGGTGTCCTTCAGCCGCTGGATCACGGCGCGGTGCCCTCGATGCACCCCGTCGAACTTGCCGATGGCGACCGCGCTGGGTCCGAAGCCGTCCGGAACCTCCTCCGGACTGCGGAACACGATCACGCGACGGCCTCCACCGGGCGCTCCACCGCGACGGGGCGGTGCGTGCGCAGCCACCAGATGCCGAAGACGGGAAGCACCAGCGGCACGAAGAGGTAGCCGCGGCCGAACAGCGACCACACGGTCTCGTGCTGGAACAGCGCCGGAAGCAGGATGCTCAGCACCCCGACGACGAGAACGCCGGTGAGCTCGAACACGATCGCGACCCACGCCACGGTGTACCACCCGCGACGCCGGGCGAAGATCAGCGCCAGTGTCGCGAGGATGTAGACGAGCGCGGCGACGGCGGACAGCGTGTACGCGAGCGGCGCCTCGTCGAACCGGCGCACGATCTGCACGAAGCTGCGCCCCGTGGCAGCCAGCGCCATGACGGCGTAGACGATCACGAGGACACGACCGATTCCGGTCATCCGGGTGGAGGGGGCGGTGGAGCTCATAGCGCATTCCATCCTAGAGCCGCGGCGGGACGCCGGACTCCGCGGGGCTCCCGCCGTCAGGCGACCTGGACCGTCCAGATGGCCTGCATGCGCCACAGCATGACCGCGATCGCGAGCGCCGCGACGCCCAGCACGACCGTGCTCCAGCGGCTGCGCTCCATCAGGGCCCACAGCACGGCGCCGATCGGCAGCAGCACGGCGGAGACCAGATACACCCAGTACTCGAGGGGATCGCCCGTGGGCGGGTTCCCCGAGAGCGGGGCGACGATCGCGACGACGACCTGCCCGATCAGCAGCAGCTCGACGAGTGCGAGCGCGCCGACCGAGAAGTCGCTCGGCCGGCGCCCCGCGAGACCGGCCACCAGGCAGAAGACGCCGGCGGCGACCGCCACCGCGATCTGCACGATCGTGAACCACAGGATCATCGGACGGCCTCCGGCATGTTCATGGCGCTCTTGATGTCGGCGCCGCGTCTCTCGACGATGCCGACCAGCACGTCGTCCTGATCGATCGCCGCGACGAGGGCGCCGGAGAGCCGATCGGCCTGGCCCGCGAGGCGTTTGCCGTGCCGCAGGTCCCTCGCCTCCTCCGCCGAGACCGGGAGCACCGGGAGGATGCGGGACGCCGCCTGCGCCGGGGTCAGCGTCGGCGCGCCCTCCAGCTCGTCGACGCCCACCGCGTCCGCCGCGTCGAAGGGGCCGACCCTGGTCCGCCGCAGGGCCGTCAGATGGCCCCCGACCCCGAGCGCGGCACCGAGGTCGCGGGCCAGGGAGCGGATGTAGGTGCCGGACGAGCAGTCCACGATCACGTCCAGGTCGATGTGGTCCTCGCCGCGACGGCTGGCGAGCACGTCGAACCGGCTGACGGTGACCTCGCGGGCCGCGAGCACGATCTCCTCCCCCGCGCGCACCCGGTCGTAGGCGCGACGTCCGTCGACCTTGATGGCCGACACCGCGCTGGGCACCTGGGAGATCTCCCCCGTCAGCGCGGCGACGCCGGCAGCGATCGCGTCGTCGGTGACGGTCGACCACGCCGCAGACTCGGCGACCGTGAGCGTGTCACCCTCGGCGTCGTCCGTGGTCGTGGTGGCGCCGAGCCGGATCGTGGCCAGGTAGGTCTTGTCGGCACCCACGACGTAGGTGAGCAGCCGCGTCGCACCCTCGATGCCGATCACCAGCAGCCCGGTCGCCATCGGGTCGAGCGTGCCGGCGTGACCCACCTTGCGGGTGCCGAAGGCCCGCCGCGTGCGGGCGACCACGTCGTGACTGGTGAGCCCGCCGGGCTTGTCGACGAGGAGGATGCCGGAGGGGACCATCCCTCCAGCCTACCGACGCGTGGTGCGCCGTCCGTGCGTCAGCCGCGCACCTCGTACGACGGCTCCGTCCCTCGGCCCGGTCCTCCCGATCCCGCTCGCCTAGGCTGGCGGGGTGCCCGTTCCGCCGTCTTCCCCCACGACGATGACGAACCTGACGTCATGGTACCGATCGGCCGCCCGTGACCTGCCGTGGCGGCGCCGCCGGTTCCACGACGAGTTCGGCGCCTGGGGCGTGCTGGTCAGCGAGTTCATGCTGCAGCAGACCCCCGCCACCCGGGTCATCCCGCATCTGGACGCCTGGCTGACACGGTGGCCGACCCCCGCGGCGATGGCCGACGCGACGACCGCCGAGGTCGTGCAGCAATGGGCCAACCTCGGCTACCCGCGCCGTGCCCTGTGGCTCCACCGCGCCGCGATCGAGGTCGTCGAGCGGCACGGAGGTGTCGTGCCGCGTGACGTCGACGCGCTCCTGGCCCTCTCCGGCATCGGCGACTACACGGCACGAGCGGTCGCGGTGTTCTCGTACGGTGATCGGCACCCGGTCGTCGACACCAACACCCGACGCGTGCTGGCCAGGGCGGTCGAGGGGCGCGCACACCCGGCGCCGCCGTCCCGGCGCGACCTCGCCCTCATGGACGCGCTGCTGCCGGACGACGACGTGGAGGCCGCGCTCTTCAACGCGGCGACCATGGAGCTGGGCGCCACGATCTGCACGGCTCGGGCACCGCGCTGCGAGGTGTGCCCGATCGCCGAGCAGTGCGCCTGGCTGGCGGCCGGTCGACCGGACACCGGCGACGCTCGACGCCGCCAGGCCGCCTACGAGGGATCGGACCGTCAGGCCCGCGGCACGGTGCTGCGCCTCCTCCGCGACGCCGCCCCCGACGCCGTCCCCCTGGCCGCGGTGATCCCGGAGTGGCCCGACGCCCGACAGCGCGACCGGGCGATCGACTCCCTCATCGCGGACGGCCTCGCCGAGACCGACGGCGAAGGGCTCACGCTCCCCCGGTGACCCCGGATCACAGGTGACGCTCGGTGCGGTGGGCGAGAGCCGTGAGCTCGACACGGTTGCGCACCTCCAGCTTCGCGAACACGCGCCCGAGGTGCACCTCCACGGTCCGCACCGACACGCTCAGCTCTCGACCGATCTCGCGGTTGCCGGCGCCACGAACGGCCAGCATCGCGACGTCGAGCTCACGGGCGGTGAGCCGCCGCCTCCACACGCTGCGGCACACCGAGAGCCGCTCCGGCGCGGGGACGAGCTGCGCCGCCGTCGTGTCGAGCCGATCGATCCTGTCCCTGGCCGCCCGCGCCCACGCGTCCGCACCCGCCGCCTCGAACAGCCGCTCCGCCCGCTGCAGGTGCATCCGTGCGGCGAGATGGTCGTCACGGACCGCGTGCTGCAGACCCAGCACGAGCTCGACGCGCGCCCGCGCGAACGGGGAGCGCAGCGTGCGCGCCGTCTCCCGCACGTCGTCCCGCTCCGACGGCCAGCTCCCGGCCGACGCGGCCAGCAGGCGCACCCGGAGGTCGCGTGCCACCGCGAGATCCGGAGGTGTGACGGGCCCGGACGCCGCGCGCTGCACCTGCGCCGCGACAGCCACCTCCTCGAGCCCGGGAACACCGAGCACCGGCTCCGGAGCCCCGCCGTCGCGCCAGAGCTCCACCGCCGCCCCCGCCGCGTCCATCGCGCCCGCCAGGAAGGCCTCGATCCCGCGGTCGACCAACCCGTCGACGCCTCCCCCTGCCGGAAGCACGGCCGTGAGGGCGTGGGCGACCGGTCCGATCTCCCCCCGCACGGCGAGATCGAGCCGCCGCGCGAGGACGACCCCCAGTCCCGCGAACGGAAGCGCGACCGGGAGCTCGACCGCGGCGCGGAGCAGCCGCTCCCGCGCCGCGCCGATGTCACCACGCCACACCAGCAGCAGCGTCTCGGCCACCACCCGATAGGCGCGCACGAGCGGACTGCGCTCGAGCCCCGGCACCAGATGGTCCGGTTCGAGATCGGCCAGGGGCGAGTCGTCGCGCAGCAGGCGCAGCCCCTGCTCGATGTCACCGCGAGCCGCGAGTCGGAGCGCCCGGAGCAGGGTTCCGCACAGCGGCCCCTCACCCTCTCCATCGCCGACCTCGCTGTCCCCCGCGAGAAGCCAGCACAGGGCGACGACGGGCTCCCGCAGGTCGGTCTCGGCCCCGACGACCGCGGCTCCCTCGCGCACCGCGTCGAGCCACAGGCGCATCGGGGCCCGGTCTCCTCGTTCCGCGCACAGCAGCGCCGCGAGCCCGGCCACTCTCGTCCAGTCGCGCCACGCCGCCCGACCCTTCGCGCTCCGCGGTCGGAACAGCGCGGGATCGACATCCGGCACCGCGCCCAGCACGAACGTCTGCGCCACCAGCAGTCCCCCGAGTGCCCGTCCCCGGAGCCGCGCCGACGCGCGGGGATACAGGCTGCCGAGATCGTGCACGGCATCCCCGGCGAGCCCCGCGCCGACGGCCGCGAGTCCGGCGAGCAGCATCGCCCCGTCCCGCCGGTGGCCCGACACGTGCGCCGCGGCCTCCCGGGCGAGAGCCAGCGCGCGCTCCTCCCGTCCGGCGCTGAGCAGTCTCCGCGCCGCACCGACCAGCGTCCGTGCGGCCGCGGGATCGCCGGTCAACGACGCGCGCGCCCGATGCCACGCCGCTGCGTCCTCATCGCCGAGGGCGGCGTGCAGTCCCGCCAGCCGGGAATGCACCTCCGCCGTCCGCGCCGAGGTCGACAGCGCCTGAATCCACACCGAGTGGCGCGGGTCGGACAGTCGCACCCGGCCCGCATGGATCACGAGCAGTGCGCCGACCGGGGAGGCCGCCAGCTCCCGCACCGACCGGCCGTCGAACGCGACCAGGGTGCCGAGGTCGTCGCCGCTGCGCAGTGTCTGCGCGAGCAGCAGGGTGCGGTCACGCTCCGAGAGCTCGAGCTCCGCGAAGGCACGCTCGACCGCGGGCGTCAGGGGCAGGGGTGAGGGCAGCGCGCGCCGTCCCAGCCGCTGGTCCGGCGTCAGCCGCTCCGCGACCTCGACGACGCTCGGCGGATCGGCGGCGAGACGCGCGGCCAGTCGCGCCACCACGTGCGGCGCGCAGACCAGTTCGCGCGCGAGAAGATCGCGGAGCAGCAGCTCCACGATCGCGGGCGCGACGACACCGCCGTCGCTCGATACCGTCGCTGGAATGCCGATCCCCCAGGTCCATCGGATGTCATCCCCGCGGACCCGAGGGTATCAAACGGATCAGTCCTCGTCGTCCCCCGAACGGTACGGGTCGGCGTCGCCGGCCGGGGAGGCAGAGGAGGCGAGCTTCGCGACCTCGGCGTCCCGCTCCTGCGCCTCACGCAGCAGCGCCGTGATGTGATCGGCGTTCTCCGGGAGCGCGTCCGGGATGAACTCGAGCGTCGGCACGAGACGCGTGCTCAGCTGTCGGCCGACCTCGCTGCGCAGCATGCCCGTCGCCGAGGTCAGGGCGGCACCGCTCGCGATGCGCTCCTCCTCCGAGCCGAGGACCGTGTAGAACACCGAGGCGTGCTGCAGGTCTCCGCTCACGCGGACATCGGTGATGGTCACGAACCCGAGCCGCGGGTCGCGCAGACCCTTCTCGAGACGCTCGGCGAGGATCACACGGATGCGGTCCGCGAGTCGTGCCTGTCGTTCGCCTGCCATAGCTCTTTCCCTTCAGAGGCCTTCGGGCGGGGACGCCTCAGCATCCCCGCCCGAAGGTATCGAACCCGATCAGCCGCGAGGCTTCTCGACCATCTCGGTGGTCTCGATCTCGTCGCCGATCTGGATGTCGTTGTACTTGCCGAGGCCGATACCGGCTTCGTAGTCGGTGCGCACCTCGGTGACGTCGTCCTTGAACCGGCGCAGCGACTCGATGGCCAGGCCATCGGCGATGACGACGCCGTCGCGGATGACGCGGGCCTTCGCGTTGCGCGTGATCGTTCCCGACCGCACGATGACACCGGCGATGTTGCCGAACTTCGAGGAGCGGAACACCTCGCGGATCTCGGCGACACCCGACTGGACCTCTTCGTACTCCGGCTTGAGCATGCCCTTGAGCGAGCTCTCGATCTCGTCGATCGCGTTGTAGATGACGGAGTAGAAGCGGATGTCCACGCCCTCACGGGAGGCGCGCTCGCGCGCCTTCGTGTCGGGGCGGACGTTGAAGCCCACGATGATCGCGTTGTCGATCGTCGCCAGGTTCACGTCGGACTCGGTGATCGCACCGACACCGCGGTGGATGATGCGCAGCTGCACCGAGTCGTCGACCTCGATCTTGAGGAGCGACTCCTCCAGCGCCTCGACGGCACCGGAGACGTCACCCTTGATGATGAGGTTGAGCGACTCGACCTTGCCCTCTTCCAGAGCACGGGTGAAGTCCTCGAGCGAGATGCGCTTGCGGGCCTTGGCCAGCTGGGCGTTGCGCTCGACCGCTTCACGCTTCTCGGCGATCTGACGGGCCATGCGGTCTTCCTCGGTGACGATGAAGACGTCGCCGGCGCGGGGCACGGAGTTGAGTCCCTGCACCTGGACCGGGCGAGACGGCGCGGCCGCCTCGACGGTCTCGCCGTTCTCGTCGATCATCGCGCGCACGCGGCCGTAGGCGGTACCCGCCACGATCGCGTCACCCACCCGCAGGGTTCCGGACTGGATCAGCACCGTCGCGACCGAACCGCGGCCCTTGTCGAGCTTCGCCTCGATGGCGACACCGCGAGCGGCCTTGTTCGGGTTGGCGGTGAGGTCGAGACCGGCGTCCGCGGTGAGCAGCACGGCGTCCAGGAGGTCCTGGATGCCGGTGTTCGCGCGAGCCGACACGTCGACGAACATCACGTCGCCGCCGTACTCCTCGGCCACCAGACCGTATTCGGTCAGCTGCTGACGCACCTTGGCCGGGTTGGCCTCGGGCTTGTCGACCTTGTTGACCGCGACCACGATCGGCACGTTCGCCGCCTGGGCGTGGTTCAGGGCCTCCACCGTCTGCGGCATGATGCCGTCGTCGGCCGCGACCACGAGGATCGCGAGATCGGTCACCTGGGCACCACGGGCACGCATGGCGGTGAACGCCTCGTGACCCGGGGTGTCGATGAAGGTGATGGCCCGCTCGATGCCCTCGTGCTCGGTCCAGACCTGGTACGCACCGATGTGCTGGGTGATGCCGCCGGCCTCGCCCTCGATGACGTTCGTCTGACGGATCGCGTCGAGAAGGCGCGTCTTACCGTGGTCGACGTGACCCATGACGGTGACGACCGGGGGACGGATCTCGAGGTCGTCCTCGCTCTCCTCCGCCAGCTCCTTCTCGAGGTCGAGACCGAAGCCCTCGAGGAGCTCCTTGTCCTCGTCCTCGGGCGAGACCATCTGGACCTTGTAGCCCAGCTCCTCACCCAGGACCTCGAACGTGGCCTCGTCCAGCGACTCGGTGGCCGTGGCCATCTCGCCGAGGTTGAAGAGGATCGTCACGAGCGTGCCCGGCTGCACGGTGTATCCGGTCAGTGCCTCGATCTTGTCGGCGAAGTCCGCGATGGACGCACCGCGGCGCATGCGGATCGTCTCGCCGTTGCCGCGCGTGACGTTGACGCCGCCGACGACCGGGGCGCTCCGCATTTCGAACTCTTGCCGCTTCGCCCGCCGCGACTTGCGCTGCTTGCTCTTGCCGCCGCCCTTACCGAAGGCACCGGCCGTGCCGCCACCGGGGCCGCGACCGCGACCGCCGCCGCCACCGGGACGACCGGCGAAGCCACCACCGGGACGGGGGCCCGCACCGGGACCGCCACCGGCGCCACCCGGACGACCGGGACCGCCCGTGCGCTGCTGGAACGGAGCACCGGGACGACCGCCCTGGCCCCCACGAGGCGCACCCGGACGGGGCGAACCCGGACGGGGCGCTCCGGGACGAGGAGCCCCGGGACGCGGCGCCTGCGGACGCGGGATGTTGCCGGGGGTCGGCCGCTGTCCCATGCCCTGCGCCGAGGCGAAGGGGTTGTTGCCGGGACGGGGACCGGCGGGGCGCTGCCCCATGCCCTGCGCCGACGAGAAGGGGTTGTTGCCGGGGCGCGGAGCACCGGGCTTCGGGGCGTTGCCGTCACCCGACGACGGGGCGGCCGGAGCCGGAGCGGACGGCTTGGCCGGAGCCGCGGGAGCCGGAGCCTTCTCCGCCGGAGCCTGTGCGGCGGCGGGAGCCTCGGCGGGTGCCGGAGCGGCGGGGGCCGCGGGTCCGGGCTTGGGTCCCGGCTTCGGGCCGGGGGTCGGTGCCGAGCTCTTCGCCGCGGGCTTGGGCCCGGGCTTGGCCGCCGCGGGCTCGCCGGACGCCTTGAGCGACGGGTCGGCCTCGATCGCGGCGCGCAGCTTGCGCGCCACCGGCGGCTCGACCGTCGACGACGGGCTCTTCACGAACTCGCCGAGCTCCTTGAGCTTCGCGAGGGCGACCTTGCTGTCGACGCCGAGTTCAGCGGCGATCTCATGTACGCGTGGTTTACCAGCCACAATTCTCCTGTCTGGGTCGGTCTGCCCAGACAGGGCAGACCATTAGTCGCGGACGGGTCTCATTTCGAGCCGTTCACTTTGTTTCCATAGCCGTTCAGCCTTTGGTTCTCAGCGGATGCTGTTCGATGGTCTGCGTGTCCAGAGTGGCGGACACACGGAGTGCACGTCCGAAAGCACGGCGCCGCAGGGCGGCATCCATGCATTCCTGTGTCGGATGCACCCACGCGCCTCGTCCCGGCAGGACAGCACGCTCATCGAGGACGAGGGTGTTGTTCTGGCTCACCACCCTGAGCAGGGCGGAGCGGGGAGCACGCGTGCGACAACCGACGCACATTCGTACGGGATCCATCTTACACCTGCGTTCCGTCCGCGTTCGCCCGCCCCGGGGCGTGGCGGGCCGCGGAGTTCGATCAGTCGAGGACGCTGTCCGGCTGGATGTCGATCTTCGCGCCGGTCAGCTTGGCGGCGAGGCGGGCGTTCTGCCCCTCCTTGCCGATCGCGAGGGACAACTGGTAGTCCGGCACGAGCGCCCTGACCGCCTTGGTGGAGGCGTCGAGCACGAACGAGCTCGTGACCTTCGCCGGTGACAGCGCATGGGCGACGAAGGTCGCGAGGTCGGGGTCGTGGTCGACGATGTCGATCTTCTCGCCGGACAGCTCCTCCGTGACGGCGCGTACGCGCCGCCCGAGCTCGCCGATGCACGCGCCCTTCGCGTTGATCGACGGGTCGTTCGCGCGCACGGCGATCTTCGTACGGTGACCGGCCTCCCGCGCGAGCGAGACGATCTCGACCAGTCCGGCTGCGATCTCCGGCACCTCGAGCGCGAACAGCTTGCGGACGAGGCCCGGGTGGGTGCGCGACACGGTGATCTGCGGCCCCTTGAGCCCCTTGGCGACGCTCGTGACGTACACGCGCAGACGCGAGCCGTGCGTGTACTCCTCGCCGGGCACCTGCTCCTCCGGCGGGAGGATCGCCTCGACCGAGCCGAGGTCGACGTGGATCATCCGCGGGTTGGGCCCCTGCTGGATGACGCCGGCGACGATGTCGCCCTCACGCCCCTTGAACTCGCCCAGCACGGCGTCGTCGGCGATGTCCCGGAGGCGCTGGCTGATGACCTGCTTGGCGGCGAAGGCGGCGATACGTCCGAAGTCGTCGGGGGTCGCGTCCTCCTCGCCGATGACCGCGCCCTCCTCGTCACGGACGACCTGCAGCACGGCGACGTGCCCTGTCGTACGGTCGAGCTCGACGCGGACGCCCTCGGGCGCCGCCCCCTCGGGCGACACGTGCTTGGAGTACGCGGTCAGGATCGCCTGCTCGATGATCGCGACGAGCTCGTCGAACGGGATCGCCTTCTCCTTCTCGATCCCTCGCAGCAGACTCAGTTCGATGTCCATGACGGCCTCCCTATTCAGCTCTCGTCGCGCCTGATCGCACGCGCGACATCCGTACAACGATACCGTGCGTCGGAGACCCCGGCCACGCGGCAGGGGCGGGGGCGGGTCAGGCGGTCGGGGCGGACGGCAGCGCGTTGATCGCCCCGATGAGGCGGAACAGGTTGCCGACCTGGCGCTGATCCAGGTGCAGCATCAGACGCGGCAGGTCGAGGCGATCGTCGTCGGCCGCCTCGGGCGGCAGCGGCGGCGTCCGCTCGATGCGACCGTCCGACAGCATCGAGCCGAACGCCTCGTTCAGTTCCGCCACCTCGGCCTCGGTCGGTTCCGCGCGCAGCCGCAGCACCAGCGCGTCCCCCACCCAGCGCAGCGAGTCGTAGTTGCGCCAGAAGCCCGTGATCTCCGCCCTCGCCGCCTCCACCGAATCGGTGATCACGACCCGATCGAAGTCGCCCTCCGAGATCACACCCATCGGCGCGAGGTGCTCGTCGACGAAGCGACGCATCCCCTCCCAGAACGACCCGCCCTTCTCGTCGAGCAGGACGATGGGCGTCGGCTCCGCCTTACCCGTCTGCTGGAGCGTGAGGAGCTCGAACATCTCGTCCAGCGTCCCGAACCCGCCGGGAAGGCAGAGGAACCCGCTCGACTCCTTGATCAGCATCAGCTTGCGCGTGAAGAAGTACTTCATCGCGACCACCTGGTCCTGACCTGCGACGACCGCGTTGGCCTTCTCCTCGAAGGGCAGCCGGATGGAGACACCGAGCGACAGCGCGGGGCCCGCCCCCTCCGCCGCGGCCTGCATGATCCCGGGGCCGGCACCCGTGACCACCATCCAGCCATCGCGGGCGAGCGCGGCGGCCACGTCCCGCGCCTGCACGTACAGCGGGTCGTCCTGGCGCGTGCGGGCGGAGCCGAACACCGTCACCTTCGGCACACCGCGGAACGGTGCGAACAGACGGAAGGCGTCGCGCATCTCGGCCAGCGCCGCCGAGGCGATCTTGAGGTCGAGGCGATCCGTGCCGTCCTCCCCCAGCTGCAGCGCGGTCCGGAGCATCCGCATCACCAGGCGCCGATCCGCGTGCACGCCCGCCTCGTCCAGCACGGCGTTGATCTCGGACGTGAGCGCGGGAGGAAGGGACTGTTCGGCCATGTCACCAGCGTGTCATGTTCGCACGCGATCGGGCCCCGCAACGCCGTCCGCGCGGCGGAGCACCACGCGCGGCGTCAGCACGCTCGTCCGCCCCTGTCAACACCCCTGCGGCGGCGACCGGGCGGGGGCATCCTGGCTCCATGACCGAGATCACCGGACCTGAAGCCCTCGCCCGCGTCTCCGAGCTCGTGGAGGACATCGACATCACGATGCTCACCACCGTCGACGAGGACGGCCACCTCGTGAGCCGCCCGATGTCCACCCGGCAGATGGACGACGCGGGAGACATCTGGTTCTTCACCGCGGAGGACACCGAGAAGGTCGATGAGGCACGCCGCAACCACGACGTGGGGCTCGCGTACTGCGACTCCAAGGGCATGCGCTACGTCTCCGTCGCCGGAACCGCGGAGGTCGTGCACGACCGCGCCAAGATGGAAGAGCTCTACTCGCCGTCACTCGACATCTGGTTCGCCGACGGCCTGGAGACGCCGGGCATCGCCCTCCTGCGGGTCACCCCGCGGGTCACCGAGTTCTGGGAACCCGCCAAGGGGAAGATCGCGATGGCCGCCGGGGCGCTGAAAGCCCTCGTGACCCACGACACCCCGGACGACACCATGGATCACGGCCGCATCACCTGCTGAGCCGCGCGGTCACCGAGGTCAGCGCGACGTGAGCCGCGCGACCGCCTCCTCGATGGACAGCGCGTCTCGCTCGCCGCTGCGCCGATCCCACAGCTCGACCTGTCCTTCGGCGGCACCGCGACCCACGATCAGGATGTGCGGCACACCGACGAGCTCGGCGTCGCCGAACTTGACGCCGGGCGAGACCTTCGGCCGGTCGTCGTAGAGGACATCGAGTCCCGCGCTCTCCAGCCGCTGCGAGATCTCCTCCGCGACGTCGAAGGCCACCTGGTCGCGGCCCGCCGCCACCACCTGGACGTCGAACGGGGAGACGGACGCGGGCCAGATCAGTCCCTTGTCGTCGTTGTTCAGCTCGGCGATGATCGCGAGGATGCGCGTGACACCGATGCCGTACGAGCCCATCGTCACCGTCACGAGCTTGCCGTTCTCGTTCAACACCTTCAGTCCCAGCGCCTCGGCGTACTTGCGACCGAGCTGGAAGACGTGGCCGATCTCCATGCCGCGCGCGAGCTCGACGGGACCGGAGCCGTCGGGCGCGGGGTCACCCGCGCGCACGTTCGCGATCTCGACGATGCCGTCGGCGGCGAAGTCGCGCCCCATCACGACGGAGTGGGCGTGCTTCTGGTCGATGTTCGCCCCGGTGATCCAGCTGGTGCCCTCGCTCACCCGCGGGTCGACGAGGTACCGGATGCCGGTGGCGGACTCCTCCCCCAGCACCGCGCCCGTGGGTGACCACGGACCGATGTAGCCCTTGACGAGCAGCGGGTTGTTCTCGAAGTCGTCCGCGGTCGCGGTCTCGACCTCGGCGGGAGCGAAGGCGACCTCGGCGCGCTTCTCGTCCACCTCGCGGTCGCCGGGGATGCCCACGATGACGAGTTCGCGGGTGCCGTCGAGGTGCGTCAGCGCGAGCACGACGTTCTTGAGCGTGTCCGCCGCCGTGTACTCGCCCTCCAGCTCACGGTTGCAGTGCGAGACGAGCGTCTCGATGGTGGGGGTGTCGGGCGAGTCGAAGATCACCGGAGTCGCGTCGGCGTCGAACGGCACGGGCGCAGGCACCTCGGTCGTGAACGCTTCCACGTTCGCCGCGTAACCACCGGCGCTGCGCACGAACGTGTCCTCGCCGACGGGGGTGGGGTGGAGGAACTCCTCACTGCGCGAGCCGCCCATCGCGCCCGCATCCGCCTGCACGATCACGTACTCGAGTCCCAGGCGCTGGAAGATCCGCTCGTAGGCGTCGCGCTGAGACTGGTAGCTCACGTCCAACCCCTCGTCCGAGGCGTCGAACGAGTAGGCGTCCTTCATCGTGAACTCGCGTCCGCGGAGCAGGCCGGCGCGGGGCCGCGCCTCGTCGCGGTACTTGTCCTGGATCTGGTAGATCGTCAGCGGCAGGTCCTTGTACGACGAGTACAGGTCCTTCACGAGCAGGGTGAAGGCCTCCTCGTGCGTCGGGGCGAGCAGGTAGTCGCCCCCCTTGCGGTCCTGGAGGCGGAACAGCAGATCGCCGTATTCCTCCCAGCGACCCGTCGCCTCGTAAGCCTCCCGCGGCATCAGCGCCGGGAAGTGCACCTCCTGGGCACCCGCGGCGGCCATCTCCTCGCGGATGACCGTCTCGATCTTGGCCTTCACCCGCAGCCCGAGCGGCAGCCACGCGAAGATGCCCGCGGCCTGCGGTCGGATGTACCCGGCGCGGATCAGCAGCTTGTGACTGGCGACCTCTGCACCGGCAGGGTCTTCACGGAGTGTACGGAGGAAGAAGTTCGAGAGACGAGTGACCACGGCTCAAGTGTAGTGAGCCGTGGTCCCCCGTCCCGCCGCGTCAGTTCAGGGCGGGCAGGCCCTGCGGGACGACGCCGCCCGCGTACAGGCTCTCGGCCAGCTCCTGGAGCGCCGTGAGCGCGACCCGCTGCGGCAGCGGACCGTACGAGATGCGGGCGACGCCGAGCTTCTCGTACTCCGAGGCGGCGAGCGCACCGGGGATGCCGATGACGCTCACCTTGCGCTCGCCGATGCCCTCGACGAGCTGCCGCGTCACGTTCGCGTCGAGGATCCCGGGCACGAACACGGCCGTCGCTCCCGCGTCGAGGAAAGCGCGGCCGCGCTGGATCGCATCGGCGACGCTCTCCTGGACGGGACGGTGCCCCGCGCGCACGAACGCGTCGGTGCGGGCGTTGAGCGCGAACGGCACGCCCTCCGCCTCGGCCGCCTTCACGATCGCCTCGACCGCGGCCACCGACTCGTCGAGCGGCTTCAGCCGGTCTTCGACGTTCGCCCCGACGACACCGGCGGCGATCGCGAGCCGCGTGGTCTCCCCCGCGTCGCCGTAGCCGTCGTCGAGGTCGGCGGTGACCGGGACCTGCACGGCGGCGGCGATGCGTCCCACCATGTCGATCATCAGCTCGCGCGGGGTGGAGCCGTCGTCGTAGCCGAAGGTCGCGGCGATGCCGTGTCCGGCGGTCGCGATCGCCTTCGTCTCGGGCAGAGCGGCGACCGCGCGCGCCGACACGACGTCCCACACGTTCACCACGCGGAGGATCTCCGGCGCGTCATAGAGTCCGACAAGGGTCTGAGCCTTCGCAGCAGTGGTCATGTCCCCACGCTAACGCCCGGCACGGACGCGAGGGCCGCAGTGGTGGGGATGATGTCTCGGCCCGGTCGCGGGGCGCCGACGGAAGCTGAGAGTCGGCATCCCCCTATGCCGACCCTCTGTCCCCTGCGCCTTCAGGCGGTGAGCACCACCTTCAGCGCCTTCGTCTCCGCGGCCCGCGCGAACGTGTCGTACGCCTGTTCGATGGCGTCCAGCGCGAAGCGGTGACTGACGAACACCGCCGGGTCGATCCGACCCTCGGCGACGAGCCGGGTGAGCATGCGCGCCGTGTCGGCGTTCACCAGGCCCGTCGTGATGGTGAGGTTCTGGATCCACAGGCGATCGATCGGGAAGTCGACGGGTGCGCCGTGGACTCCGACGTTGGCGACGTGCCCGCCGGGGCGCACGATGTCCAGCGCCATGCCCCAGGTCGCCGGAACACCCACGGCTTCGATCGCGACGTCGACGCCGAGCCCGTCGGTCAGGGCGAGCACCTGATCGCGCCAGTCCTCGGCGCCGGCGACCACGCCGTGCGTGGCCCCGAAGAGTCTGGACTGCTCGACACGGTTCGCGTCGAGGTCGATCGCGATGATCTTGCTCGGCCCGTAGAGCTGCGCGGTCATGATCGCCGCGAGGCCCACCGGCCCGGTGCCGACGACGGCGACCACGTCGCCCGCCTTCACGCCGCCGTACTGCACCCCGATCTCGTGACCCGTGGGAAGGATGTCGCTGAGCACGACCGCCGTCTCGGCGGAGACGCCATCCGGAAGCCGGTGCAGCGAGGTCTCGGCGAACGGGATCCGCACCAGCTCCGCCTGCGTGCCGTCGATCAGGTGCCCGAGGATCCAGCCGATCCCCGACGCCCCCTCCTCGGCTCGGCAGTGCGATGCCAGCCCGGCGGTGCAGAAGTCGCACTTCCCGCACGAGGTGATGCACGAGATGATCACGCGGTCCCCCACGGCGAGATCGGTCACGGCTCCTCCGACCTCGGTGATCACCCCGACACCCTCGTGACCGAGGATGCGCCCCTCGGTCACGGCCGGGACATCGCCCTTGAGGATGTGCAGGTCGGTGCCGCAGATGGTCGTGGCCTCGATGCGGACGATCGCGTCGGTCGGCGCCAGGATGGTCGGATCCGGAACCTCCTCCCATCGCTTCTCTCCGGCTCCGTGGTAGACGAGTGCTTTCATGGCTGTCCCTTCCGGCGTCACCCTGACGTCGTCGGTGAAATGTTACGCGCCACCACCGACAGAACGCCTCCGGAGATCGGGTCTTCTCGGCCTAGGGTGGGAGCCATGCCTCAGCGCCGGTCCCATGTCGCTCCCTCCGCCGCCCAGACCGAGCTCGCCGCCGCGCTCGCCGACCTCCGCGAAGCGCTCGACGCCCCCACCTCGTTCCCGCCCGACGTGCTCGCCGAGGCCGAGCGCGCCAGCGGATCCACACCCGAGCTCGACCTGCGCGACATCCCCTTCGCGACGCTCGACCCGGCGGGCTCGCGCGACCTCGATCAGGCCTTCCACCTGGAGAAGACCTCGTCGGGGTACACCGTGCGCTACGCGATCGCGGACGTCCCCGGTTTCGTCGAGCCCGGCGGGGCGGTCGATGCGGAAGCGCGTCGGCGCGGACAGACCCTGTACGCGGCGGACGGCACGATCCCGCTGCACCCTCCCGTGCTCAGCGAGGACCGCGCCTCCCTCCTCGCCGACGCCGACCGCCCCGCGCTGGTGTGGACCTTCGCGCTGGACGAGACCGGGGAAGTCGGCGATTTCCGCCTCGAACGGGCGCTCATCCGCTCCCGCGCCCAGCTCGACTACGCGACGACGCAGGCGGCCCTCGATCGCGGCGAGGGTGGACCCGCGGCGCTCCTCCCGGAGATCGGCGCCCTCCGGCTCGAGCTGGAACGGAAGCGCGGCGGGGCCAGCCTCAACCTTCCCGATGAGGAGGTCGTGCGCGCGGAGGACGGCAGCTACGCGATCGTGCGACGCCGTCCCCTCCCGATCGAGGAGGCGAACGCGCAGCTGTCGCTCATGACGGGGATGGCGGCAGCGCAGCTGATGCTGGGCGCCGGCGTCGGCATCCTGCGCACCATGCCGGAACCCGACGATGCCGCCTTCGAGACCTTCCGCCTGCAGACGGTCGCCCTCGGTCGCCCGTGGACGGACGGGACCTATGGCGAGTTCCTGCGCGGGCTGGACCGGAACGACCCCCTGACGCTGCCCGTGCTCGAAGCCGCGTCGTCGCTGTTCCGCGGTGCGGGCTATCTGGTGTTCGACGGCACGGCTCCGGACGACGCCGTCCAGGCCGCCATCGCCGCGCCCTACGCCCACGCGACCGCGCCCCTGCGGCGACTCGTCGACCGGTGGTCGCTGGCGATCTGCCTGGCCGTCTCGAGCGGCGCACCCGTACCGGCGTGGGCGCGTGACTCGCTCGCCGAGGTGCCGGCCCTGATGCAGGAGTCCGGTCAGCGCGCCTCCCGGCTGGCGTCGGCGACCGTCAATGCCGTGGAGGCGGCGCTGCTGACTCCGCTGGTCGGCGCCGAGCTCGAGGCCACCGTCGTCGAGGATCGCGGCGAGCGCGTGACGATCCAGATCGCCGAACCAGCGGTCACGGCGAGTGCCCCCGCTCCCGTCGGCGTGAAGCCGGGCGATCGCCTCCGCGTGCGCGTGGTGCGCGCGGACATCGCGAAGGGCGAGGTGGAGTTCGAGGACGTCGCCGGCGAGCTCAGGCCGCGGGAGTCGCGGTCGTCGTCATGAGGAGAACCTGAGGATCCGCCAGGTCCAACGCCACCCGGATCGCGCCGAACTCGGCGAGCGAGTGCGCGTGCGTGCCCCCGCACAGGATCACGGCCTCGCCCTCCGGCAGTTCGCAGTGCCAGCGGCGACGGTCCACGATCGTCGGCCCCTCGGTCTCGACGCGGCTCGCGGCCGCGGACGTGATCCACTCCTCGAGTTGTGCGTTGATCCGCTGCTCCCGGTCGGCGAGGGTCGACGCGAAGGTCTCGGTGTCGAAGCCCGCGCGGCGCAGGCTCTTGCCGAGGCGGTACTCGTCGACGGCGCCATCCGCGTGGATGCGGCTCGTCTGGTTGGCGCGCCCCTCGAAGTCCGGGGTGCCGAGGGCGTCGAGACCCGGGTCTTTGCGCCACAGGTCGGCGACGGCCAGGTCGAGGGCGAGGGACGCGAGGTGGCAGGCGGTGTGCCCGCGGCTCAGGCCGGCGCGGCGGTCCGCGTCGACGTCCAACCGCACGGCGGCGCCCGGTACCAGGGCCGCCGGGGCGTCACCGGTGAGGCGGTGGCCGACCAGCCAGGTCCACCCTTCTCCCCCGCGCTTGACGGGGATGTCGGCCCCCACCGCGAACGTGCCGTCGTCGGACACGGCCGCCATGACGGCCTCCGCCACGGCCACGGAGGTGCCGTCGACCGTGAGGGTGCCGGCATCACCCGGCTGGTCGGGCCAGGTGTGGTCAACGGGGTGGAACGGGGTCTCGTCCACCACGACCACCACGCCCTCCGGCGTCCTCTCGACGTGGGTGACGACGCCCTCTCCACTCGTGGAGCCGGTGGCGAAGGTCACGACGGTGGGCGAGGACATGCTTCTCCTGTGCGGTACGGCGGGGATGGCGATCGGGGTGCGGACGACGGTCAGGCCGTGACGACCTGCGCGGTGCCGAGCGGTGCGTCCGGGCCCATCTCGGCGGCGATGCGGTTCGCCTCCTCGATCAGCGTCGCGACGATGTCCTCTTCGGGCACGGTCTTGATGACCTCGCCTTTCACGAAGATCTGCCCCTTGCCGTTGCCGGAGGCGACGCCCAGGTCGGCCTCGCGGGCCTCACCGGGACCGTTCACGACGCAGCCCATGACGGCGACGCGCAGCGGCACCGTCATGTCCTTGAGACCCTCGGTCACGTCTTCCGCGAGCGTGTACACGTCGACCTGTGCGCGACCGCACGACGGGCATGACACGATCTCGAGCTTGCGCTCCCGCAGGTTCAGCGACTGCAGGATCTGGTGGCCGACCTTCACCTCTTCGGCGGGCGGCGCCGACAGCGACACTCGGATGGTGTCGCCGATGCCCTCACCGAGCAGGATGCCGAAGGCCGTCGCGCTCTTGATCGTGCCCTGGAACGCCGGCCCTGCCTCGGTCACGCCCAGGTGCAGGGGCCAGTCGCCCCGCTCGGCCAGGAGGCGGTACGCCTTGACCATGACGACCGGGTCGTTGTGCTTGACGGAGATCTTGAAATCGTGGAAGTCGTGCTCCTCGAACAGGGACGCCTCCCAGACCGCGCTCTCGACGAGCGCCTCGGGCGTGGCCTTGCCGTACTTCTCCAGCAGGCGGCGGTCGAGAGACCCGGCGTTCACGCCGATCCGCAGCGAGACACCCGCGTCCTGCGCCGCCTTGGCGATCGCGCCCACCTGGTCGTCGAACTTCCGGATGTTGCCCGGGTTCACCCGCACGGCCGCGCAGCCCGCATCGATCGCCTGGAACACGTACTTCGGCTGGAAGTGGATGTCGGCGATCACCGGGATCTGGCTCTTCTTCGCGATGATGTGCAGCACGTCGGCGTCGTCCTGGGACGGCACGGCGACGCGCACGATCTCGCACCCGGAGGCGGTGAGCTCGGCGATCTGCTGCAGGGTCCCGTTGATGTCGGTCGTCTTGGTGGTCGTCATCGACTGCACGCTGACGGGGGCGTCGCCGCCCACGAGCACCTTGCCGACCTTGATCTGGCGGGACTTGCGGCGCGGGGCGAGGACTTCGGGGATGCGAGGCATCCCAAGGTTCACAGCTGGCACCCCCTCAGCCTACGCCGCCCGGATGCACGCGGGCTGGATGCGCGGCCCGTCATCCGCCCGGGTCGCGGGTGCCGCGTGTGGTAGTTTCGCCCCATGCTCGCGAACCTCACCTGGTGGCCCGCCTCCTAGGCGGTGTTCGCGTTCCCACGAATCCAGACCGCCTCCGGGGCGGTCTTTTCGTTGCGCCGAGCCGGAGCCCTGCACAGGAGACATCGATGACCCTCTCACGACTCGCCGAGCTCAGCGCCGATCCGTCCGCATCCTTCGTGCTCATCGCGCGCGACGGCGCCGACTCCGTCGAGCTGCTCACGGGCGAGGTCGTCGACGTCGACCTGCTCGCCGACATCCCGCTCACCGCGGACGGCGTGCCGCGTGAGGTGTTCGCACTGGTGCCCTACCGCCAGGTGCGCGAGCGCGGCTTCGTCGCGCAGGACGACGGCGCTCCCCTGCGCTGCATCGTGGTGGACGAGCACCTGCACCTGCCGACGCCTGCGGTGCTCGATGCGCTGCCGACCTCGTCGGTCCCCCTGCGCGACGGCGGCTTCGACATCGCTGACGAGGAGTACGCGGCCATCGTCGAGACGGTCATCTCCGACGAGATCGGACGCGGCGAGGGCGCGAACTTCGTGATCCGCCGCGACTACACCGCCAGCATCGACGCCGACGACCGCACGGCCGCCTTGACGTGGTTCCGTGCCCTGCTCGCGCATGAGCGCGGGGCGTACTGGACGTTCGCGGTGGTCACCCCGGGGCGGATCGCGGTCGGCGCGAGCCCGGAGGCGCACGTCGTCGCGCGTGAGGGCGTCGTCACCATGAACCCCATCTCCGGCACCTTCCGGCATCCGGCCGGGGGCTCGACCAAGGAGACCCTCGCCGACTTCCTCGCCTCCACCAAGGAGACCGAGGAGCTGTTCATGGTGGTGGACGAGGAGCTCAAGATGATGAGCGCCGTCTGCGCCGACGGCGGGCGCATCACCGGCCCGCACCTCAAGGAGATGTCCCGCCTCACCCACACGGAGTACATGCTCCGCGGACGCAGCGGCATGGATCCGCGCGACATCCTCCGCGAGACGATGTTCGCTCCCACGGTCACGGGCTCACCGATGCAGAACGCGTGCGCGGTGATCCGTCGCCATGAGAAGAAGCCCCGCGGCTACTACTCGGGCGTCGCAGCGCTGTTCACCCCGAACGCCGACGGCGGGCACGACCTCGACGCCCCGATCCTCATCCGGACCGTGTATCTCGCCGACGGCGAGCTCAGCGTCCCCGTCGGCGCGACCCTCGTGCGCCACTCCGACCCGCACGGCGAGGTGTCCGAGACCCACGGCAAGGCGGCGGGCGTGCTCGGCGCCATCGGGGCGATCGACCGCGACCGTGCGGCCGAGGCTCGCAGCGACGCCGATGCCCCCGGTGCACGCCGCTCCCTCGCCGACGACCCGGAGATCGCCGCGCTGCTGTCCTCCCGCAACGCCCGCCTCGCCGAGTTCTGGCTGAACCCGCAGGGCGAGGAGTTCACCGGCCCGTTCACGGGGCGCTCCGCCCTCGTGGTCGATGCCGAGGATCGCTTCACCACGATGCTCGCCCACCAGCTGCGTCACCTCGGCCTGGACGTGACGATCTCCGCCTGGGATGCCGTGACCGACGACGCAGTGGCCGCGGCCGACCTCGTCGTCGCGGGCCCCGGCCCCGGCGACCCCCGCGACACCGGCAGCGCGCGGATCGCCCGGATGCGCGCGGTCGTGGAGCGACGGCTCGACGCCGAGGCCCCCCTGCTCGCCGTGTGCCTGAGCCACCAGATCCTCGCGGACCGTCAGGGCGCGGCGCTGGTCCCGCTGGCCGCCCCGCATCAGGGACTGCAGAAGTCGGTGCCCGTGTTCGGCGAGGACGCCTCGATCGGGTTCTACAACACCTTCACCGCGCGTGTGACACCCGGTGTCACGAGGATCGGGGATGCGGAGGTCTCCGCCCACCCGGGCTCCGGCGACGTGTTCGCACTCCGCGGCGCGCGCTTCGCGTCCGTGCAGGGACACCTGGAGTCGATCCTGTCGCGCGACGGCATCCGCACGCTCGAACGCCTGGTGTCGTACGCCCTCGCGTGACCGGCGCCGGTGCCGGGCCGGTCAGCCGAGCAGCTTGACGGGGTTGAACAGGTCGGCGACGAGGAGCAGCGCCCCCATCCCGATCAGCAGGACGGCCACCACCACCGTCAGCGGCACCAGCCGGGTGGCGTCCACGGGTGCGGGCGGCGGGCGCCGGAAGAGCTTCGCCCATGCCCGCTTGATCCCCTCCCACAGCGCGACCACGATGTGACCGCCGTCGAGCGGCAGCAGCGGGATCAGGTTGAACACGAACAGCGCCACGTTGAGCGACCCCAGCAGCCCCAGGAGGACGGCGAACCGGTTGAGGATCGGGGCATCGGTCGCCGCGACCTCGCCGGCCAGGCGCCCGACGCCGACGACGCTCAACGGGCCGTTCGGGTCGCGTTCGCCCCCGGTGACCAGGGACACACCCACATCCCACAGCCGCACGGGCAGCGTGACGATGAGCGACGCTACCCTCGCGACGTTCTCGGCGGCCATCTCCGGTCCGGCGCTCAGCGGCTGTTGCACGAAGCCCATCTGCGAGATCATCCCCGCGTACCCGACCTCGCGCACGACCGGGTCGCCCTGATCGTCGAGCACGGGCCGCCCGCTCGCGTCGGTGATGGTGCGCTCCGCCGCGATGGGCGTGAGGCTCAGCGTCTGCTCGGCCCCGTCGCGGCGCACCACCAGCTCGAGCGTCTCGCCGGGCGAGGCCTGGACGATCGTCGTCGCCTGCTCGAAGGTCGACACGGGCTGACCGTCGATCGACACCAGCACGTCACCGGGTCGCACCCCCGCCTCCGCCGCGGGGGACTCCGGGTCGTCCGGGGCGCACTCGGTGGCGGTCGACGACGCGGGCACCACGCACTCGTTCACCGCGGAGATGGTCGTCGTCCCCTGCTGCACGCCGATGCCGCACACGAGCACCGTGAAGATCACCACGGCCAGGACCAGGTTCATCAGCGGACCGCCGAGCATCACGATCACGCGCTTCCACACCGGCAGCTTGTAGAAGACCCGGTCCTCCGCGCCCTCGGCGATCGTCTCGTCGTTGGCCGAGCGGGCGTCCTGGATGAGCGTGCGGAACACCCCGGACGCCGGACGCTCCCCCTTCGACGACGGATACATGCCGGACATCGAGATGAACCCGCCGAGCGGGAGCAGCTTGAAGCCGTACTCGGTCTCGCCGATCCGCTTCGACCACAGCCGCGGGCCGAAGCCGATCATGTACTGGCCGACGCGCACGCCGAAGAGCTTCGCGGGGACGAGATGGCCGACCTCGTGCAGACCGATCGAGAGGCCGAGGCCGATCAGCATGAACAGGATGCCGCCCACATAGAGCAGGATTTCCACCCGCCCACGGTACTGCCCGCAGCTAGGAATCCGCCCCGCCCGCGCCGCTTGGCTAGGCTGGGATGGTGACCACCCGGCAGCTGCGACTCCTGCGCGCCGCCGCCGTGTCCGCCACCGCGACCCTCATCGCCGCGGTGTCCCACACCATCGGAGGCGGCGCGGCACCCCACCCGCTGCTGATCCTCGCGGTCACGGTGCTGTTCCTGACACCGACCGCCGCCCTCCTCGGGCTCCGTCGGTCGCGCTGGCGCGTCGCGGTCGCCGTGCTCGTGTCTCAAGCCGTGTTCCACCTGGTGTTCCAGCTGCTCGGCTCCCCCACCGCGGACGTCGACGGCGCGATCGGCCCGCACGTCCATCACTTCGACCTGGCAGCGTTGAGCGGCACCGTCTCCGTCGCGCCCGTCGACGCGACGATGCTCCTCGCGCACGCCGGCGCCGCCGTGCTGACCACTCTGCTGGTGTGGCACGCCGAACGCCTCCTGCGGGCCGTCGCCGGCTGGTTCCGCGCTCTCGTGCGTCGCGCGTCGCCGACGGGCTTCTCCGGCCATCGCCGCCCGACCCCGCTGCGTCCGCTGCGCTTCGCTCCCCTCGACCGTGCCGTGGCCGCCGCCGTCTCCCGGCGCGGCCCCCCGGTGTGCGCACGCGGCTGACCCGCCGCCCGAGAATCACGGCCGAACCCTCGGCCACCCTTTGCGCGCCCTCCGGCGCGCCCGCACACCTTTCTGGAGAATCATGTCCCGTACCACCACGTCCCCCCGTCGTCCGCGCTCCCGCCGGGCCCTCGTCGCCACGACCGGCGCGCTCGGCGGGGTCGCCCTCGCCCTCGCGGTTCCGCTCATGGCGGGAGCCCACGTGTCCGTCAGCCCGGATGAGCTCGCCGCCGGCGACCACGGCGTGCTCACATTCTCGTTCGCCCACGGCTGCGGCACCTCGCCGACCACGGCACTGCGCATCACCATGCCGGACGGCCTCACGTCCGTCGCCCCGACCCTGGACGGCGACTGGACCATCCAGGTCGAGCGCGGTGAAGACGGCCTCGTGAGCGCCGTCACGTACACCGCGCTCACGCCGGTGCCGACCGACCTCCGCGGCGCGGTCAGCATGTCGGTCGGGCTCGACGAGAAGACGCCCGAGACGCTCGCCTTCCCGGTGGTGCAGCAGTGCGTCGACGGTGCGACCGAGTGGACGCAGCTCGCCGAGGAGGGTGAGGACCCGCACGCGCTCGATGCCCCCGCTCCCGTCGTCACGGTCACGGATGCGGAGGCGTCGATGCATGGCGCCCACGGCGACGCGGAGGCGGACACCGCGGACGCCGACGCGGCCGCCACGGCCGCCGACCCGCTCGGCATCGCCCTCGGCACGGGCGGGCTCCTCGCCGGGGCGGCGGCTCTCGTGGTCGCCGTGCTGGCCTACCGCCGCCGGGCCTGAGCCCCGGCCCGCCGCGCGTCCCACCCCGGCGTACGGCGGGGCCTTCACCCCGCACCCCTGCGGCGCCGTGGGA